>DASSOD010000185.1:0-6273 GCA_035700905.1 Gemmatimonadales bacterium
CAGGCGGAGACGCTGACCGAGCACGCCCAGCGGATCGTGGACGCGCTCGAGGGCGAGGCCGGCAACGCGCTGGGCGCGATGTCGGTGGCGGATCGCGCGCTAGGCGCGCTGGAGAAGGCCGATCCGTCGGTGTCGGGATGGCGCGAGATGCTGGACGCCGCCTACGCCAACCTGGGCGAGCTCGCGCGAGCGGCGGCCGACTACGCCGACACCGTCCAGGAGGACCCCGCCCGTCTCGCGGAGGTCGAGCGGCGGCGCGACGTGCTCTTCCGCCTGATGCAGAAGCACGGGGCGTCGGTCGAGGCCGTGGTCGCGACCGGGCGCGAGGCGGCCGCCGAGCTGGAGCTGCTCGATACCGCGGACACCGACCTCCGCGCGCTCGCCGCCCGCCGCGCCGCCGCGGAGGCGGCGCTCGGCGCGGCGGCGGCGGCGCTCACGGCCAAACGTCGCGCGGGAGGCGATCAGCTCGCGCGCGTGGTCAGCCGCTTGCTGCCCCGGCTCGGGCTGCCCGGCGGTCGCCTGGCGGTCGAGCTCGCGCCGCTCCCGGAGCCGGGAAGCCAGGGCGCCGAGGCGGTCGGCTTCACCGTGCAGCTCAACGCGGGCATGGATGCGCGTCCCCTCGCGCGGGCCGCATCGGGCGGAGAGCTCTCCCGCCTCATGCTCGCGCTCAAGGTGGTGCTGGCGCAGCACGACGCGATCGCCACCCTGGTGTTCGACGAGGTGGACCAGGGGATCGGCGGCGAGATCGGCGCGCAGGTGGGTGAGGCGCTCGCGGAGGTCGGGCGCCGGCATCAGGTGCTGGTGATCACGCATCTGCCGCAGATCGCGGCGCGCGCCGACCGGCACCTCGTCGTCTCGAAGGAGGCGCGCCGCGGCATCGCCACGAGCGACGCGCAGGTGATCCACGGCGAGGACCGCGTAAACGAGCTCGCGCGGATGCTGGGCGATCCCGAGGGCGACACGGCCCGCCGGCACGCGCAGGCGCTGCTCAACCCGTCCCGGCCGCGGCGCGGGCGCTAGCGCCCCAGCCGGCGCACTTCGTCGTTCAGCCCGAGATACTCCCAGCGCTGCAGCGCGATCGGCACGTTGCCGTTCTTCCACAGGTAGTCGTGGAACCCGCGCAGCGAGAAGCCGTCGCCCTGCCGCGTCCGCGCGTCCGCCAGGAACCGCAGGATCTGGAGCTTGCCGATCTCGTAGGTGATCGCCTGGCCCGGCGTCGAGGCGAAGGACGCCGCCTCCGACAGGGCCGTGCTCCGGTCCATCGGGACCATCGTCTGCAGGTAGTGGGCGGCCTCGGGAATGGTGAACTCGCCCAGCGCGAGCTTCACGTCCACCTCGACCCGGAGCGTCCGGAGCCGGGCGAAGTTGTAGATGATCTCGCGCACCCGGGGCCGGTCGTCGTAGAAGCCCGCCTGCAGCATCATCTCCTCCGCGTAGAACCCGATCCCTTCGTTCGAGTTCGAGTCGTAGTAGTGGCGCCGGATCGGGTCCTCGTGCGCCCCGGCGAGCGCGAGCTGCATGTAATGGCCCGGCACGCCCTCGTGCACCAGCAGCGGGCGCGGGTCCCTGGCCGAGGCGAGAAAGAAGTAGCCGAGCGCCGGCGACGGCGGGGGACGGTAGCTCACGCCGTCCCGGTCCAGCCGCGTGGGCGAGGTGAGCTCGTCGGTGACGCCCCAGTCGGCGATCGGCGCCAGGTAGCCCGGAAGCGGCAGCACGCGGTAGTGCTTGAGCCAGCCCGGCACCGTCAGGATCCCGTGCTCGTCGAGGAATCGGCGCGCGCGCTCCTCGTCGGCGTGCTCCTGCTCGATCTGCGCCGCCTGGCTCCCGAACAGCGGCAGCTCGGGAAGCGAGCGGTTTCGCTCCCGCTCGTACGCCTCGAACGACACCGCGCGCTCCCAGTCCTGCCGCGCCATCGCGACGAGCTGCTCGGGCGTGTACGGAACCATCGCGACCAGCTTGAGGAACCCGATGTACGCCTCCCGCCCGACCGCCGTCCGGGGCGACATCCCGGGCAGGCGCTGCCGCAGCCAGGCGCGGTACTCCTCGAGCGCCGCGGTGGCCGCGGCCACCGCCCCGGGCAGGCGCTCGGCATCCCGCCCACGGAGCTGGGGGGCGAGCTCGCGCAGCACCGTGTCGAGCTTCGGGCGCACGTCGGCCAGCGCGTCGATCGCGAGCTGCGCGAACGGCGCGACGCCCTCGCTCAGGTTGGCTCGCCCCTCGCGCAGCGTGCGCGGGATCCGCTCCACCCGTCGCACGATCATCGCCGTGCGCGCCGAGTCGAACGGCGGCGGGGCGAGCAGCGCCAGGTGCAGGCTGCCGAGCGTCTGGTCGAGGTAGAAGACCGGATTGCGCCGCCATCCGCGGGTGACGTCCAGCTCCCATCCCACCCGCGCGATGGCGGAGCCGATCAGCCGGTAGTCCACCTGCGCCGGGAGCGCCCATCCGGTGGTGTCGATCGTCCGCCACTCCCGCTCGAACGCGCGGGCCGAATCGCGCCGCGCCGCGACCGCGGCCGGCGACCAGTCCGGCAGCCAGTCCGGCGCGCGGTCGAGGCGGGGGATGTCGTCGCCGCTCAGCGGCTGGTTGGCCGCGCGCCACGCCCAGAACCGCTCGGCGAGCGACGCCAGCGCCGCGGGCGGGCGCACGCTGTCCTGCTGGGAGGCGAGCCCGCGCGGGGTGAGCCCGAGCAGAACGAGCAGGCCGAGGACCATCGGTCGCATGCGCACCTCGAGAAGCGATGTCGTCAGTGGAAGAGCCGCTGGTAGAGCCGGATTTGCGCCCGCACGGCCTGCAGTTTCGGCACCCGCCCCTCGCTCGAGCCGATCACCCGCTCGTAGGTCCAGCTCACGTCGAGCGGGATGCCCGATCCGCCGCTGGCGCTGCGGCCCGGGTTGGAATACGTCACCCCGAGCGCGAGCGTCGTGGCGTTGGCGCCGGTGCCGATCGCGAGGAGCGAGGCGGGCACCCCGGGGACCGAGTCGGTCGCCGCGCGGTAGCTCACGCTCGCCGCGCCCCGGCGCCAGTGGTCCACCCCGGCCAGGATCGCGAGCGGCGGGGCCAGCCGCAGGAACGGGCGAAGCGAGAGCCGGAGCACGTCGCCCGGGTCGCTTCGCACCGTCGAGAAGTTGGTGAGCGGAGCGAACGGCTGGTCCGGCGAGGTCACGCGCGCCACGTACTCGCTCGCGGCCTGGCGGGTGTACCCCGCCACCACGCGCGCCCCGACGCGGCCCCACCCGATGTCGCCCGTCGTGCCAAGCTCCACCGCGCGGGAGCCCGTGCCGGTGCCGACGTCCACGAAGCGCGTCGCGCTCCCGCGAAAACCCGTGGCGAAGCGGAGCCCGGCGCTCACCGCCAGGCGGACCCCGAAGCCGTCCGCCTCGGGACGCCACCGGTCGATCACCGTGTAGGCGAGCCCCGCCTCGGCGTCGCCCCGCTGGCGCACGTCGGTCGAGTCGAACGAGCCGCCGATCGGCCCGGTGGGGTTGGTGAGGTACTGCACCAGCTGGTCCTGCGTGAGCGGCTGGTCCGGGAGCGCGGGCGTCGCCGCGAACCCGGGGACGCCGAGCGGGCCGGAGAGCACGCCCTGCAGGGTGGCGATCCGTCCGGCCACGGCCTGACCCGCTGCGCTGCCCGCGAGCGGCAGGAACGGCGTCGCGGTCGCCGGGTCCACGAGGAGAGCGAACAGGTCGTTCCGGAGCGCCGTCCCGTTTGCCAGCGTGCTCTGCGCCAACGCGCGCTGCGCCGGATCACCGTCGTACGCGCCGCCCGCGATCCGCGAGCCGAGCGTCCCCAGCGCCGCGTCGAACTGCTCGAAGAACGTGGACGCCGCCGCGATCCCGGCCTCGTCGCCGAACGTCGGATCGCTGGGGTTGAGGCCCGCCGTCGCGGCCGAGCCGTCGAGCGCCAGCGTGGGCGTCGCCCGCGCCTGCACGAACGGAATCCGCCCGTACACGGTGAGGCGCGACGTCACCCCGAAGGCGAGTCCGATCGTGCCGATGGAGCGCGAGGCCTCGGCCTGGGCGTCGAGCGCCCCTAGATTGAGCCGGAACGCCGGGTCGCCGACGATCTGCGCCAGGCGCGACTCCGCGCCGGCGAGGCCCGGAATCCGGTCGCTGCCCAGGGCCGGGCTCGAGAGATCGGCGGCGAGCGGCTCCAGCGTGCCGTCGCGGTAGCGCTGGCTCCAGTTCTCGAGCCCGCCGTCCAGCTCCACGCGGAGCGTGCCGCGCGGCACGCTCACCGGCGCGAGCTGCGCGGCGGCTGCCGCGGGCGCGAGCAGCCACAGGCCCAAGGCCACGCGCCAACCGCAGCATCTCACGCCCCCTCCCTGGAGAGCCGTTCGCCGTGCCCCTGCTGTCGCCCGCGCGACTCGCGATATCACTGTTCGAGAATCACTTCGGAAGCCGGCCGGCCGCCGTGGCGTCCGCGCCGGGCCGGGTGAATCTGATCGGGGAGCACATGGATTACAACGGCGGGCCGGTGCTGCCCGTGGCGCTCCAGCGGCGCACCGCGGTCGCCGTCGCGCCGGCCGACCGCTGGGAGTTCCTGAGCGGCGAGGAGGGCGGAGTGATCGAGCGGGTGGATCCCGCCGCGCCGATGCGGCGGGCGTGGACCGATTACCTCGTCGCCGTGGTGCGCGAGCTCGCCGCGGTCGAGGGATCGCCGCGCGGCGCGCGGGTTGCGGTGGGCACCACGCTCACCGTGGGCGCCGGCCTCTCCTCGTCGGCGGCGCTCACGGTCGCGGCCGCGAAAGCGCTGAGCCTCCTCGCCCGGCGGCGGCTCACGCCGGCGGAGCTCGTGGACGTCGCCTTCCGGGCCGAGCACGACCAGGTGGGCGTTCGCTGCGGCCGCATGGACCAGACCATCGCCGCCCACGCGCGGCCGGGGACGGCGCTCCTGTTCGACACGGCGACGGGCGCGCTCACCTGGCTTCCCCTCCGCGCGCGGATCTGGATCGTGGATACCGGCATCTCGCATCGGCTCACCGGCGGGGAGCTGAACCGGCGGCGCGCGGAATCCGGCGAGGCGCTGGCGCGGTTGCGCGAGCGCTGGCCGGCGCTTCGCCATCTGGCCCAGCTCGACCCCGACCTCCTCGACATCGCGCTCCCGCTTCTCCCGCCCCCGCTCGCGCGGCGGACGCGCCATGTGGTGACGGAGCGGGTGCGCACGGAGGCCGCCGCCCGGGCGCTGCAGCGGGGCGCTCTCGACGAGGTGGGCGGGCTCATGGTGGAGGGCCACGAATCGCTGCGGACCGACTACGAATCCACCATTCCGGAGGCGGACCTGATCGTGGCGTCCGCCGTGCGGCACGGCGCGTGGGGCGCGCGGCTCACCGGGGCGGGATGGGGCGGGGCGGTGGTGGTGCTCGCCCCGCCCGAGCGGCAGGCGCGCGTCCTGGCCGAGACCGCGCGCGAGTTCCGCGAGCGGTTCGGCCGCGTGCCCGAGGTGTGGGGCAGCCGCGCCGCCGGGGGCGTGCGGCGCGAGCGGGTCTAGCGCTTCAGCCTGATCTGGATGACGCCGGCGGCATACCGGGGGCCGTACTGCTGCTGCGCATCCGAGCCGGAGAGATACCGGATCTCCTCGATCTGGTCGGACTGGATCCGTTGGAGCTCGCCCACGCCGCCGATCTCGTTTCCATCCACGTAGACCACCAGCTCGGTCTTCTCGCTGCCGCCGTCGGCGGGCGCCCCGCCCACCGGCGTGTCCTCATTGCCGGCCTGCGTGTTGCCGGTGCGGCCGTAGATCGACCGGGGCTGCTCCGCCCGGCGGAAGTAGAAGGGCCGCAGCTTCTCGATGACCTGGTAAGCGGTGGAGACTTGCGCCGTGGCGATCTCCTCGGCGTTGATCACGTTGCGCTCTTTCTTGGTGGACCTGCTCTCCTGCGCCGTGACGGACGCACCCAGGCCGGCGAGCGCGAGCGCGGCCAGGACGAGGCTCCGGGAGAACGCCATGACGACCTCCGGAATTGTGATGCGGACTGGAACGCGGCGAGCGGGGGCCGCTCGGACCCAATGTAGCGATTCGGCCGGAACGTGCGAGCGGGGCGGGGCGGGCTATCCGGTATATTGGGGCGGGCCCGGGTGGCGAAACGGCAGACGCATGGGACTTAAAATCCCTTGGGGCGCAAGCCCCGTGAGGGTTCGAATCCCTCCCCGGGCACTCAGCACGGGCGCAATCTACGACCAGGCCCACGCGGAAAACCGGGAGAGTCGCTTCTGCTTCTGGGCTTTGGTACCGGGGGCGTGGAGTTCGCGGTCGGCGTCATGGATCCGCTCC
>DASSOD010000186.1:0-12385 GCA_035700905.1 Gemmatimonadales bacterium
AATCCGCAGAACATGCTGGTGGGGCTCTGGAGCGGGATCGGCTTCGCGCGGTTCGCGCTCAGGATGCTGCCGGCGGTGGCGGGCGGGCTCGCGCTCACGGCCGGGCTGCTCCTCGCGATCTACCGGACCGAGCTGGCCAAGCCCTTCGGCGAGGTGACGCGTCCGGCGGTGGCGCCGCTGGACCGGCCGCTCGTGGGCACGGCGCTCGCGCTCTTCGCGGCCGCGTTCGCCTGCTGGATGGGCGGGGCGAGCCTGCCGCTCACCGCCGCGGCGGCGGCGGCGCTCATGCTCGCGCTGGCTCGACGGGACCCGGCGCCGGCGCTCGCGCGGGTCGAGTGGTCGCTGCTCCTGTTCTTCGCGGCGCTGTTCGTGGTGATGCGGGGCCTCGAGCGCTCCGGCGCCGTCGCGCTGATCAACGCGGAGGGGACGCGCGCGATCGAGCTCGGCGGGCGCTGGACCACCGCGCTCGCGGTGAGCGGGGTGATGCTCGCGCTCTCGAATCTAATCAGCAACGTGCCGGCCGTGCTGCTCTGGCGCAACGTCGTGCCGACGCTCCCGGACCCGCGATTCGCGTGGCAGGTGCTGGCGATGAGCGCCACCTTCGCCGGCAACCTGCTGCTGGTCGGTTCGATGGCCAACCTGATCGTCGCCGAGCGCGCCGAGGCGCGGGGGGTGAAGCTGGGCTACTGGGAGTACGCGCGGGCCGGCGTCCCCGTCACGCTCGTGACGCTGCTCTGGGGCGTGGCGTGCCTCGTGCTCCTTCGCTGAGGCGGGCGCTCAGTCGGAGGCGGGCGGCACGGCCAGGGCGATCCAGCGCACCAGGAGCGTCGCGCCGACCGCGAGCGGCAGGTGGATCCAGCCGCTCGCGGTCCCGGCCAGCACGAGGCCCAGCCAGAGGGCGAGCAGCAGCAGCGCGGCGACCAGCGTGAGCGGCAGCGACATGGGTCATCCGGCGGTGAAGGGGTGATCGCGGTTCGGTTGACGGCTCCGGTGCGCGGGTCTATCTTAGCCCCCGGTGACGGCAGCGGCGAGCCACGTTATTGAGCCAACAGGTCCAATGATGGGCCCACATGCTGTAGCCGATGTCACGCCCCTCGGGGGAAGACAGACGTTATGGTGAGGGCGCCAAGCTTTCTCATTGGGCTTCAATAAACCCTCTCCGTTGCCGTTCGCCACTCTGCTGATGGCGCCGCCGGCCCGCAACGCGGGCCGGCGGCTTCGTTTCCGACCGCGACGCGCGCCCCCGCGCGGCGCGGGCGCTGTCGCGAACGGCTTGACCTTGTGTACGCCCCGGGCATCTTCCTCTGAACGTCCTGGAGGCCCCGCGATGCCGCGATGCAGCGTGACGCGGCGCGTGCACTTCAATGCCGCGCATCGTCTGTACAACCCGAACTACCCCGACGAGTGGAACCGGGCGACCTTCGGGAAGTGCGCCAACCCCAACTTTCACGGCCACAACTACGAGCTGGACGTGACGGTGGAGGGCGAGGTCGAGCCCGAGACCGGCTACGTCTTCGATCTCACGATCCTGCAAAGGCTGGTCGAGGAGCGGGTGATCCGGCACCTCGATCACAAGAACCTCAACGTGGACGTGCCGTGGTTCGCCGACCTCAACCCCACCGCGGAGAACATCGCGGTCGTCTGCTGGCGTCAGCTCTGTCCCGCGCTTCCCGCCGGCCTCACCTTGCGGCTTCGCCTCTGGGAGACGCCGCGCAACTACGTGGACTATGAAGGCCGTTGATCCCACGGGAGACGCGAAGGTCTCGGCGAAGCCCGCCGACTCCGCCCGCGCGGCAGCCGTCCCGACCCGCCCCGACCGCGGCGCCGTCACGCATCCCGAGCGCCCGGCCCCGCATCCGCAGCCCTTCGCGGACCTGGTGCGACAGATGCTCGCCGCCCTCGGCGAGGACCCCGGGCGCGAGGGGCTGCTCAAGACCCCGGAGCGGGTGGAGGCGGCGCTCCGCTTCCTCACCCAGGGGTACTGGCAGTCGGTGGAGGACGCCGTCGGCGACGCGGTGTTCGAGGAGTCGCACCAGAGCATGATCATGGTGCGCGACATCGAGCTCTACTCGCTCTGCGAGCACCACCTGCTGCCCTTCTTCGGGCGGGCGCACGTCGCCTACATCCCCGCCGGCAAGATCCTCGGCCTCTCGAAGGTGGCGCGCATCGTGGACGTGTTCGCCCGGCGGCTCCAGGTCCAGGAGCGCCTCACCGACCAGATCGCCGACGCGATCATGGAGGTGATCAACCCCGCGGGGGTGGGTGTGGTGGTGGAGGCGGCGCACTTCTGCATGATGATGCGCGGCGTCGAGAAGCAGAACTCCCGCACCGTCACCAGCGCGCTCCGCGGCATCTTCCGCGACGACCCCCGCACCCGCGACGAGTTCATCCGGCTGGCGCACAATCGGTTGGTGGAGTGAGCGCGCTCGCGGGGCAGGTCGCGATCGTCACCGGCGCCTCCCGCGGCATCGGGGCGGCGGTCGCGGCGGCGCTCCGCGGCGCGGGCGCGGAGGTGGTGCGGATGGCGCGGAGCCTGAGCGCCGCGACGCGCGACGGCGTGCAGGACGTGCCGGTGGACCTCACCGACCCGGCGCCCGCCGCGGCGGCGATCGAACGGGTCCTCGCGGAGCGCGGCGTGCCGCACGTGGTCGTGTGCGCGGCGGGGAGCTTTCTGCTCCGCCCGCTGGAGCAGACCGCGCCGGCGGACCTGCAGGCGCAGCTCGCCCTCAACCTCGCCGCGCCGTTCCTGCTCGCGCGCATCCTGCTCCCCCGAATGCGGCAGGCGGGGCGCGGGCTATTCGTCTCCATCGGCAGCATCGCCGATCACGTCGGGCTCCCGGAGAACGCGGCCTACGCGGCGAGCAAGTTCGGGCTCCGCGGCCTGCACGAGACGCTCAGCGCCGAGTACCGCGGGACCGGGGTGCGCCTCAGCTTGATCTCGCCCGGACCCACCGACACCACCGCGTGGGACCGCTACCGGCCCGACCAGCGGGAAGGGTTCGTTCGCCGCGCCGACATGCTGCGTCCCGCCGACGTCGCCGACGCCGTGCTCTACGTGGCGACCCGGCCGCCCCGGGTGCACGTGGACTGGCTCCGCATCAATCCCGCCGCCTGAGGCGCCAGCTTTCCCGATGTTCATCGAGCTCACCGACCACCTGCGGTGCCCGGCGGAGCACGAGGAGGCGTACCTCGTGCTGCTGCCGGACGCGGTGGTGAGCCGGTCGGTGCGCGCCGGCAGCCTGGGCTGCCCC
Organism: Gemmatimonadales bacterium; assembly: GCA_035700905.1. Lineage (GTDB taxonomy): Bacteria > Gemmatimonadota > Gemmatimonadetes > Gemmatimonadales > GWC2-71-9 > DASQPE01. The sequence goes on from DASSOD010000186.1 coordinate 3,252, forward strand.
GTTTGCGGGCGCACGTTCGCCATCGCCGACGGGATCGCCGAGCTCGGCGCTCCTCCCCGGCCGCCCCGGGCCGACGAGGCGGCGCCGCTTCCCGCCGAGGCGGTGCAGGTGCTCCTCGGCCTCCAGGGGCCGGGGGGCTATGCGGTGCTGGTGGGGCGCGCCGCCGAGGGGTGGGAGGAGTTGGTTCGCCTCGCCCCCGGGGTTGCGTTCGTCGCGGTGAACCCGCCGGGCGCGATCGGCGACCAGGGGCCCGCCTTGAGCGTGCTGCGTGCGGCGCGGCTGCCGCTCAAGTCCCGCTCGATGCGCGGCGTGGTGCTCGGCCCCGAGTACGCCGGCGCGGCGCGGTGGCAGCAGGAGGCGGCGCGGATCACCCTCCCGGGGCTCAGGATCGTGGGCCAGGGACCGCCGCCCGCGGTGGACGGGCTCGAGCTGCTGGCGACCGCCGCGGGCGCGTGGGTCGCCGCCCGACGGTGAGCGCCGTCACGCGCGCCCCTCCCCCGCGGTGGCGACCGCCGCCGGCTCGCCTCAGCGGCCGCGCGTCCGGTTGGCCAGCCGGATGAGGACGAACGCCGCGACCACCACCCCGATGACGACCGCCCCGATGACCTCGAGCCCCATGCCTCGACCTCCGCGCTGCCTCGAGCAAGGCTAGGACCCCGGCCGCCGGAGGGGCGGTGACGGGCGGCACGGCCGCTCAATCCCGGTAGAGTCGCTCGATCTGCTCCGCGTAGTGGCGCTCGACCACGCGCCGCCGCACCTTGAGCGTCGGCGTGAGCTCCCCCGACTCGATGCTGAAGTCGCGCGGGAGAAGGAGCAGCTTCTTCGGCATCTCGAACGCCGCGAGATCGCGCAGCGTGCGCCGCACCTCGCGGTCCATCTTTTCCTTCACCTGCGGCAGCTCGAGCAGCCCCGCGTCGTCCGGCGCCACGAGGTTGCGCCGCTGGCCCCACGCCCTGAGCGCCTCGAGGTTCGGCACCACCAGCATGATGGGGTGCTTTCGCTTATCGCCCAGCATCACGGCGTTCGACACGAAGCTGCTGGTCTTGGCGAGGTTCTCGATCGGCTGGGGGGCGATGTTCTTGCCGCCCGCGGTGACGATGATGTCCTTCTTGCGGTCGGTGATGCGCAGGAAGCCATCGCCGTCGAGTATTCCGATATCGCCGGTGTGGAACCAGCCGTCGGCGTCGATCGCCTCGCGGGTCGCGTCCGGACGGTTGAAGTAGCCCGCCATCACGTTCGGCCCGCGGGTGAGGATCTCGCCGTCGTCGGCGATCCGGACCTCCACGCCGGGGATCGGCGGGCCCACCGTCCCGAGCTTGAGGCGCTCGAACGTGTTCACGGCGATCACCGGCGACGTCTCCGTGAGCCCGTACCCCTCGAGGATCGGGAGCCCCGCCGCGTGGAAGAATTTCGCGATCTCCGGATTGAGCGGCGCGCCGCCGGAGACGAAGAACCTGATCCGCCCGCCGGTGCGCCGCTTCAGCTTGTCGAACACCAGGGCGTCGGCCGCCCGCTTCTTCGCCTCGAGCAGCCGCGGCACCGGACGCCGCGCCAGGCGGTACTCGACCCAGGTCTCGGCGTTGCGCCGGGCCCAGGCGAAGATGCCGCGCCGCACCCGCGAGCCGCCCATCGCCGCGTCCAGCACCCGCTGATGGATCTTCTCGTAGAGCCGCGGCACCGCCGCCATGATGGTCGGCCGCACCTCCACCATCTCCGCGGCCACCGACTCGTGGCTGCTGGCGTAGTTGATGGTGACGCCGCGATGCAGCATCACGAAGTGACCGACCATCCGCTCGAAGATGTGCGACAGTGGGAGGAACGAGAGGCACTCGTCCTCCGTGGAGATGTGCAGGATCGAGAGCGCCGACACCACGTTCGACGTGATGTTGCCGTGGGTCAGCATCACCCCCTTCGGGTCGCCCGTGGTGCCGGAGGTGTAGATGACGGTCGCGACGTCCGAGGGTTGGATGCGGAGCGCCGCCTCCCGCCAGGCCGGGTGCCTCGCCCGCGCCAGGCGGCCCCGCGCGGCGAGGTCGCGGAACGGGGTCACGTCGGGGCCGGAGACGCCCTCGTCGAACACGATCACGTGCCGCAGCGCGGAGAGCCGCTCCCGCACCTCCCGGAGCTTCTCCAGCTGCGCCGCCGAGGAGACGAAGGCGGCCACGGCGCCGGAGTCGTGCAGGATGAACTCCACCTGCCTGGCGGGAAGCGTCGGGTAGATCGGCACGTCGGCCGCGCCCAGCGCGAGGCAGGCGTAGTCGGCGAAGGCCCACTCGGGGCGGTTCTCCGAGAGTATGGCGATCCGGTCCCCGGCGCTCACCCCGAGCTCGGCGAGGCCCAGGCTCGCGTCCTGCACCGCGTCGCCCAGCTCCGCGGTGCCGATGTCGTGCCATCGACCGTGCAGCTTCGTCCGCATGAGCGCGGCCCGGCCCGCGTAGGCCTCGAGCGCGCCGAAGAAGAGCTCGGTGAGGGTGCGAGGCTCGGGCATTGCGGGCTACTGAAAGGTGATGGTGAACTGCTGGCCGGAGCCGGGCACGGTGGCGCCCGCGGCCGTCACCGCACGGACGCTCACCGTCGCCGTGGGCGGCGCGGTCGCGCCGGCCACGCGGTTGAGCGTGACCGGGGGCGTGGGCGCGCCGTCGCCGCCGGTGGTGGCGGTGAGCTCGAGCACCCCGCCCGCCAGCTCCACCGTGCGCTGGCTCGGGTCGGCGAAGACGGGCGAGGTGACCTCGTACACGATCTCGCGGCCCGAGAGCGGCTGTGCGGTTCCCCCCTGCAGCGTGAACAGCGCGGCCACGAGCGGCGCCGACGACTGCTCCCCGGGCGCGACGGTGAGCGCCGCGGCGCCCGGAAGCGCGAGGGTGTCGGGCCGGAACGCCACGTTGATGGTCTGGAAGTCGGATACGATGGCGTCGGTCTGCGCCTGCACCCTGGCCGTCGCTCCGCCGATCAGGCCGGTGAGCATGCCGTCCTGCGTGAGCGACACCGCGGGATCGGGACTGATCCAGGTGATCGCCGCGCTCACCTCGTTGCCGCTCCGGTCCAGCGCGCGTGCGTGCAGCACGATCGTCTGGCCCACCTCCACCGTGGGCGGATTGGGCAGGAAGATCTCGAGTCCGGCGATGCCGTTTTGCTCGGTGATATTGCTGCAGCCGATCGCGCCCGCCGCCACCGCCGCCGCCAGCGCCGCGAGCGCCGGCCGGCGCGTCACAGCGTCTCCGGTGCCGGCGAGCTCGCGATCTCCCGCAGCGCGGCCTCCGCGTGGCGGACCCACCGTTCCGCGTCCGGCCCCTTGGGCGGGCGCGCGAGGAACGCGCGGAGGTGCTCCGCCGCCGCCTGATTCTCTCCCCGCTTCAACAGCAGGAAGGCCACGCCGTAATGGGCGCCGCCCAGGCCGGGATCGAGCTCCAGCGCTCGGCGGTAGTGCCGGATGGCCTCGTCCGGTTGCCCCGTCTTGGTGAAGGCGATCGCCATGTTCAGCAGGATCCGGGAGTCGGTCGGATTGTCGCGGAAGGCCAGGCGGTACGAGGTCAGGGCGGCCTCGAAATCGCCCTGGCGCTCGAGCGCGAGGCCTTCGTTGAGGTAGTCGAGACGCTGCGGCTGCAGCGCCCCTTTAGGCTCCTTGCCGAACAGGCGTTGCCAGAAGGTCATCTCTGGATGGCGCGAGGGAAGTCATTCGGGCGACTCACATTACGCTCCGGCCTATAATAGTCCGCGCCTCGGGGGCCCGCAACGCAGTTGCTGCCCTCGCGGGGCGCGCGTTAGGTTGCCCGCATGCGTCGCTCCGCTCCACCGCCCGCCCCGCGCGGTACGCTCGAGGTGGATTGGCCGTTCTTCGGCGAGCTCTGCCGCGCGCTCGCGCTCAGGGTGGCGCGGGAATATCAGCCGGAGGTCGTGCTGGGGGTCGCCAAGGCGGGCGTGATTCCCGGCGTGGTGGTCGCCTCGATCCTGCAGTGCGACTTCGCGTCGATGGTGGTGACGCGGAAGGGCACCGACCGGGACCCGATCCTGGTGGCGGGGCCGCCGGCCAGCATTCGCGGGCGGCGGGTGCTGGTGGTGGACGAGACCTGCGAATCGGGGAGCACGATGAAGCTCGCGCTCAACGAAGTGCGCGCGCTGCGGCCGGCGGAGGTGCGGACCGCCGTCTCCTTCCGCACGGGGGAGTACGCGCCCGACTTCTGGGCGTTCGAGACCGACAGCTTCATCATTCTGCCGTGGGACCGCGAGATCATCCAGAACGGGGAGCTGATCATGCGCCCCGACTACGCCGCCCGCCTGGGCGGCGGCGGCGGCTCGTAGCGGGCGCCGGCGCCGGCGGCGCGGGGCGGTCCAGGAGATCGCGCACCCGCTGGGTGAGCCGCTCCGGCGTGAACGGCTTCTGCTCGAACGCGGCGTGGGGGTCCAGCAGCCCGCGTTGCACCACGTCCTCACCGGTGTACCCCGACATGAAGAGGATCGGCAGCTCGGGCGCGAGCGTGGCCAGGCGCGTGCCCAGCTCGCGGCCGCTCATGCCGGGCATCACCACGTCGCAGAGCACGAGGTCCACGTCGCCCGCGTGGTCCCGGAGATAGCGGAGCGCCTCGTTGGCGTTGCGGCTCTCGACCACCCGGTAACCCTGCTCCGCGAGCGCGCGTCCGGTGAGCACGCGCACCACGTCCTCATCTTCCACCACCAGGATGGTCTCGGCGCCGGACGGGCGGGGGGCCGACGCGTCGTGGTCCTCCCGCGCGGGGGCCGTCTCGGCGACGAGCGGCAGGTACACCTTGAACACCGTACCCTCGCCCGGCTCGCTGTAGGCCCAGACGAATCCGCCGCTCTGCTTCACGATCCCGTACACCGTGGAGAGGCCGAGCCCGGTGCCGTGGCCCACCGGCTTGGTGGTGAAGAACGGCTCGAAGATCCTCGCCTGCACCTCCCGGGTCATGCCGCATCCGGTGTCGCTCACCGCGATCATGACGTAGGGCCCCGGCGGCACCGAGACCACCGCGTGGCGCTGCGCGTAGGCGCGGTCGAGCACGACGCTGGCCGTCTCGATCGAGATGCGCCCCGCGCCGGCGATGGCGTCCCGCGCGTTCAGCACCAGGTTCACGAGCACCTGCTCCAGCTGTCCCCCGTCCGCCCGCACGAAGCAGCCTCCCGGCGCGAGCCGGATCACCAGCTCGTGGTCGTCGCCGGCGGAGCGGCGGAGCATGCGATCGGACTTGAGGATCGCCTCGTTGACGTCGAAGATCTCGACCTGCTGGAACTGCTGGCGGGTGAATGCCAGCAGCTGGCGGGTGATGTCCGCCGCGCGGCTCCCGGCCCGCAGGATCTGCTCGATGTCGGCGCGGCGCGGGTCGCCCTGCTCGAGGCTGCGGAGCAGGATGCTCGAGAACCCGATCACGCCGGTCATCATGTTGTTCACCTCGTGCGCCACGCCCCCCGCCAGCCGGCCGGCGGCCTGCATCCGCTCCGCGCGGCGGAACTGCTCCTCCACCCGCTTCCGCTCGGTGACGTCGCGGAAGATGGCCCGCACCACCCGGCCGCCCTCGTCCACCGAGCAGTTGGCGCTGCCCTCGACCGTGAGCGCGGCGCCGTCGCGGGTGACGAACAGGGTCTCGAGATGGGTGAGGCGTTCCCCGGCGAGCACCCGCCCGAACGCCGCATCGAACGCGGCCCGGTGCTCGGCGTGGACCAGGTCGCGGAGCCTGAGGGAGGAGAGCTCGCCCTCGCCGTACCCCAGCGCCCGCTGCCAGGCGCGGTTGGCGTAGAGGAACGCGCCGTCGGCGCCCATCATGCAGACCAGGTCGCCCGCGCTGTCGAACAGGGTGCGGTAGCGCTGCTCGCTCTCCCGCAGGGCCCACTCCGCGCGTTTCCGCTCGCTCACGTCGCGCGCGTTGACCACCACGCCGCCGATCAGCGGGTCGCCGCGCAGGTCGGTGGCGACCGCCTCCAGCCACACCTGGTGGCCGTCGGAATGCTCCAGCGAAAGCTCGAGCGCGGGGGCGCCCGGCTCGCGGCCGGCGCCGTCGAGGAGCGCCCGAACTGCCGCGGCCGCGGCGGGATCGGCCGCGGCGAGCAGGCTCGTGCCGACCAGCTCCGCGGGCTCGCGGCCCACGATCCGCACCGCGGAGTCGCTGGCGTAGAGCACCCGCCCATCCCCCGCGAGCACCAGCACCAGGTCGGAGGAGTTCTGCACCAGCGACCGGAACCGCCGCTCGCTCACGGCGACCGCTTCGGCCGCGCGCCGCCGCTCGTCGATGTTCACGGCGCTCAGGCACACGCCCACCACCGCCCCGTCGTCCGCGATCACCGGCGTGCTCGTGGTCTCGAACCAGCAGGGGACGCCCGCCGTGTCCTCGATGCAGAGCTCCAGCGTGGTGGTCTCGCCCCCGAGCGCGGCGCGGAACCGGTCGGCGGTCCCGGGGATGAACTGGCTTATGCTCTCGCCTTCGCCGGGGAGCCGGCCCAGGATCCGCTGCGCCCACTCCTGGGCGGTGCGGTTGATCGCCTGGATCCGGCCGTCCGGACCGACCAGCACGAAGGCCTGGAGGCTGTTGTTGAACAGCGCCCGGAGGTTGGCCTCCGACCGCCGCAGCGCCTGCTGCGCGCGCGCCTGCTCCGCCCGGGCGCGGGCGCGCGCGATCGCCGCCTCGATGGCGGGCCCGATGCGCGACAGGTTGCCCTTGAGCAGGTAGTCGGCGGCGCCGGCCTTCATGCAGCGGACCGCGGTCTCCTCGTTGACCGATCCGGTCACGATGAGGAGCGGCGTGGCGGGGGCCCGGGTCTTGGCCAGCGCGAGCGCGGCCATCCCGTCGAAGCGGGGCAGGGTGTAATCGGAGAGGATGACGTCGGGGCGGAATTCGTCCAGCTCGCGCGCGAAGTCCTCCTGCGTATCGACGCACTTGGCCATGAAGGGGAGGCTGGCGCGCTCGAGCTCGTAGGTCACGAGCTCGGCGTCCATCGGCACGTCCTCGAGGATGAGGATCCGAAGCGGATCAGAGGTCATGCGACGGCCGGGAGGATCCGCCGCCACGCACGTGGACGACGGCATCGGCGGCATGCGCGGAGCTGCCGCAGTGGTGGCCACCAATCGGGTATCGCAATGCGCACGAAGCTAAGCTAGCTATGAGCGGGCCGTCGCGTTAGGCTGTGATTTGGATCACAGCCGCCTCGACCGGCGCGCGCACATTGGGACAGTCCCGGGAAACCATCCTCCGCAGTGGAGTTGACATGCCGTCCGCGCAGTCAACCGCAAACGGCCGCGTGAACGAGAACGGCCGCCGCAAGAAGTCCACCGTCGCCCGGCCGGGGCGCACGCCGCCTCCGTCGCCCGACGCGCTCGACACCGACCAGCTCCTCGCCGTGCTCACGGCGGTCCGCCGGGGCGACTTCTCCGCCCGGATGCCGTCCGGCCACACCGGGGTGACGGGCAAGATCGCCGACACGCTGAACGAGATCATCGAGCTCAACCACGGCATGGCGAAGGAGCTGGAGCGGGTGAGCCAGCGGGTCGGCAAGGAGGGGAAGATCGCCCAGCGGGCGGCGCTCCACGGCGCGGCCGGGTCGTGGGCCGCCTCCGTGGAATCGGTCAACACGCTGATCGCCGACCTGGTGCAGCCCACCAGCGAGGTGGCGCGCGTGATCGGCGCGGTGGCCAAGGGAGACCTGGGCCAGACCATGTCGCTCGAGTTCGAGGGGCGGCCGCTCCAGGGCGAGTTCCTCCGGATCGGCCGCACGGTGAACTCGATGGTGGACCAGTTGAGCTCGTTCGCCTCCGAGGTCACCCGGGTGGCCCGCGAGGTGGGCACCGAGGGCAAGCTGGGCGGGCAGGCGCGGGTGAAGGGCGTGGCCGGCACCTGGAAGGACCTGACCGACTCGGTCAACAGCATGGCGGGCAACCTGACGGCGCAGGTCCGCAACATCGCCCAGGTGACGACCGCGGTCGCCAACGGCGACCTCTCGAAGAAGATCACCGTGGACGTGCGGGGCGAGATCTTGGAGCTCAAGGACACCATCAACACGATGGTGGATCAGCTCAACTCGTTCGCCTCGGAGGTGACCCGCGTCGCCCGCGAGGTCGGCACCGAGGGCAAGCTGGGCGGGCAGGCGCAGGTGAAGGGCGTGGCGGGGGTGTGGAAGGATCTCACGGACAACGTGAACCTCATGGCCAGCAACCTCACCGGCCAGGTCCGGAACATCGCCCAGGTGACCACCGCCGTCGCCAACGGCGACCTGTCGAAGAAGATCACCGTGGACGTGAAGGGCGAGATCCTGGAGCTCAAGAACACGATCAACACGATGGTGGACCAGCTCAACTCCTTCGCCTCCGAGGTCACCCGCGTGGCGCGCGAGGTGGGAACCGAAGGGAAGCTCGGCGGCCAGGCCCGGGTCACCGGCGTCGCGGGCGTGTGGAAGGATCTCACCGACAACGTGAACCTGATGGCGAGCAACCTGACGGGACAGGTCCGCAACATCGCCGAGGTGACGACGGCGGTCGCCCGGGGCGACCTGAACAAGAAGATCACCGTGGACGTCCGCGGGGAGATCCTGGAGCTCAAGAACACCATCAATACGATGGTGGACCAGCTCAACTCCTTCGCTTCGGAGGTGACCCGCGTCGCGCGCGAGGTGGGCACCGAGGGCAAGCTGGGAGGGCAGGCGCGGGTGAGGGGCGTCGGCGGCACCTGGAAGGACCTCACCGACAATGTGAATGCGATGGCGACTAACCTCACGGGACAGGTGCGCAACATCGCCGAAGTGACGACCGCCGTTGCCCGCGGCGACCTGTCGAAGAAAATCACAGTCGAGGTGAAAGGCGAGATTCTCGAGCTGAAGAACACCATCAACGTGATGGTCGACCAGCTGAACGGCTTCGCAAGCGAAGTGACTCGCGTTGCGCGCGAGGTCGGAACCGAAGGCAAGTTGGGCGGCCAGGCGCAGGTGCCGGGAGTCGCGGGCACCTGGGCTGACCTGACCGACAATGTGAACCTGATGGCGGCCAACCTCACCGGCCAGGTCCGCAACATCGCCGAGGTCACGACCGCGGTCGCGAGGGGCGATCTTTCCAAGAAGATCACCGTCGACGTGAAGGGCGAGATCCTCGAGCTGAAGAGCACGATCAACACGATGGTCGATCAGCTGAACGGCTTCGC
>DASSOD010000187.1:0-5814 GCA_035700905.1 Gemmatimonadales bacterium
GCCGCGTCGGTGTCGAGCGGCCGGCCGGGCACGAGCCCGGCCGCCGCCTCCTCGCCCACCGTCCAGTGGAGCTGCCCGTCGGCGAGCACCCGAACGCTCCCGGGCCGCCGCGGGTCGGGCTCGATGGCTGTCACGCGCGCCGGCGGCGCCACCGCTCCGCTCGCTTCCATCGCGCCCGCTCTCGCTTGCGCCGCCGGCCGCGCGCTACTCCTCGCCGTCCTCACCTGCCCCGACCGCCGCACCCGCCTTCATGCCGAGGACCTCCTTCACCTTGCCCTCGACCTCGGCCATGAGCGCCGGATTGTCGCGCAGGAACAGCTTGGCGTTTTCCCGACCCTGCCCGATGCGCTGATCTCCGTACGAGTACCACGCCCCGGACTTCTGAATGATGTTGGCCTCGGCCGCGAGGTCCACCAGGAGCGAGGTGTGGCTGATGCCCTCGTCGAACATGATGTCGAACTCGGCCTGCCGGAACGGCGGCGCCACCTTGTTCTTCACCACCTTCACCCGCACGTGGTTGCCGATGACCGCTTCGCGCTCCTTCACCGGGCCGATGCGACGGATGTCGAGCCGGAGCGAGGCGTAGAACTTGAGCGCCTTGCCGCCGGTGGTGGTTTCCGGATTCCCGAACATCACGCCGATCTTCTCGCGGAGCTGATTGATGAATACCACGGCCGTGTTGGAGCGGTTGATGGCGCCGGCGAGCTTCCGGAGCGCCTGGCTCATGAGGCGCGCCTGCACGCCGACGATGGAGTCGCCCATCTCGCCCTCGATCTCCGCCTTGGGCACGAGCGCCGCCACCGAGTCGATGACCACGAGGTCTACCGCGCCGGAGCGGACGAGGATGTCCACGATCTCCAGCGCCTGCTCGCCGGTGTCCGGCTGGGAGACGAGCAGGTTCTCGACGTCCACGCCGAGCTTCTTGGCGTAGTCCACGTCGAGCGCGTGCTCCGCGTCCACGTAGGCGGCCACGCCGCCGGCCTTCTGCACGTTGGCCACCAGGTGGAGGCACAGCGTGGTCTTGCCGCTCGACTCCGGCCCGTAGACCTCGGTGATCCGGCCGCGCGGCACCCCGCCGATGCCGGTGGCAGCATCGAGGTTGATGGCGCCCGTGGGGATGGCGGCGACCCGCTCCCGGGGCGACTCGGTACCCATCCGCATGATGGAGCCCTTTCCCAGCTGCTTCTCGATCTGGGAAATGGCGAGCCCCAGGGCCTTGCGGCGCTCCGGGTCGAGGCGGGTTTCTTCGGCCATGGTTACCTCAGTAAGGTGATGGCTGGTTTTGCTACACAGCGGTATGCGACCGACAACATAAGTCCGAACAGCAACCGAAGCAAGAGCAAAAGTGGGTCGTTTTGCTTCACCTGAGTATCCGCCACGCGTCCGCTACGTGCTCCACGGCCTGCCCGATAGGACCCTCCACCACCGCCACCACGTCGAACCGGTAGCGGTCCTCCGGCCGCCCGTGCCGCAGCCGCCAGCACTCCGCCACCCGGGCCAGGATGCGTTGCTTGCGGGGCCCGACCGCTTCGACCGGCGCGCCGCAGCTCCGTGTCGCCCGGGTCTTCACTTCGACGAACGCGACCAGCGATCCGCGCCGGGCCACGAGATCCAGGTCGTGCCGGCCGAGCTTGAAGCGGTGGGCCTCGATGCGCCAGCCGCGTGATTCCAGGTAGGCACGAGCGGCCCGCTCGCCGCGAAGGCCGCGGATGTGGCGGGGATCGGTCCACTGCTCCGGGCTGATGCGGGCTTGGCGCGACACGCGAGCGAAGGTCGCGCAGCGGGCGTGCGGGAGCGGTACCCCGCCGCTTCGCGCACGAGCGAATCCGTGCGCGCCGCGGCGCGGGGTCAGGACCCGGGAAGGGCGGGAGCCGAGGCCGGTGCGGAATCGTCGGGCGGCGGCGCATCCACCCCGCCCGGGTCGAAGTCGGCCGCGAGCTCCGCGAGGAGCGTCCGGGCGTCGTGCACCGACTGGACCCGCATACGCGCGGCGGTGGGTCCGTGGCCCACGCAGATGGTGAGGGCCTCGCCTCCCAGCGTGGAGAAGAGCTGCTCGTCGGTTTGATCGTCACCCATCGCGATCACCAGTCCGCCGGGTGGCACTTCGGTGAGCACGCGGCGGCCCACGCCGCCTTTGTCCACGCCGACCGGCCGCACCTCGAGGACGCGGTCGCCCGAGAGCAGGTCGATGGAGCCGCCGGGCACCAGCCGGCGGAGTCGGGTACGCAGCCACCGGAGTGCCGCGGCGGCGGTCCGCGGGTCGGCCCGGCGGTAATGCCAGGCCAGACCCACCGATTTCTCCTCCACCAGCGCCCCCGGCACCCGCGCGGCGGCGGACTCGAACAGCGTCAGGATCTCGTCTCTGAGCGGAAGGGTGGCGGCCACCTCCCGCCGCCACTGGCGCGAATCGCGCCCCCGGCGCCAGAGCCCGTGCTCCGCGTGCAGCTCGACCGGAAGCTCGCCGAGCCACGCGCCCAGGCTCCGGCGGTCCCGCCCGCTCACGACGTGCACGACGGTGCGGGGGCGCGCCGCCAGCGCCGCGAGGATCGCGAGCAGCTCCGGGTCCGGCGCCGCGCCTTCCGGCGTGGGCGCGAACGGGACCATGGTGCCGTCGTAGTCGAGCAGCAGCCGCACGTGCGAGGCGGCGCGCGCCCGCGCCAGCACGAGGTCCACGACGTGCGGCGCCGGCAGGGAGAGCGATGAGCGCCCGCGCTCGCGCGTCGCGCCGCAGCCCGGCCCCGCCGCGCCCACGATGTCGGTGAGGAACGCGTCCGCCCAGGCGCGCACGTCCGACTTCTGCACCGCGCGCCGGAGCGCCTCCATCCGCGCGCGGCGCTCCCCTTCCGGCATCGTGAGCGCGCGGTGCATGGCCCGCGCGGTACCCTCGAGATCGTAGGGGTTCACCAGCAGCGCGTCGCCCAGCTCCGCCGCCGCGCCGGCGAACTCGCTCAGCACCAGCACGCCGTCGCCGTCGCCGCGCGACGCCACGAACTCCTTGGCGACCAGGTTCATCCCGTCGCGCACCGGCGTCACCAGCATGACGTCGCTCGCGCGGTACAGCGCCGCGAGCTCGGCTTCGCCCAGCGACCGCACGAGATAGTGCACCGGGGTCCAGGTCGGCGTGCCGAAGCTCCCGTTGATCCGGCCGACGAGCCCGTCGATGTGCTCGCGGAAGCGGCGGTACGCCGGCACCTGCGAGCGGGTCGGCACGGCCAGCTGAATCAGCCGCACGCTCCCCTCGAGCTCCGGATGGAGTTGCAGCATCCGCTCGAACGCGAGGAGCCGGCGCGGAATGCCCTTGGTGTAATCCAGCCGGTCCACGCCGAGGAGGAGCTTGGTGCCGGGCTCGCCGAGGAAGCCGCGGCTCATTCGCTCCACGTCGGCGTTCTCGGCGTAGCCGGCGAACCGCGCCACGTCCACGCCCATCGGGTAGACCCCGAGCCGCACCGTGCGACCGCCGAACGTGATCTGCCCCCCCTCCGAGGCGATCCCCAGGAATCGCTCCACGGCGGCCTCGAAGTTCTCGAGGTACGCATGGGTGTGGAATCCGATGAGGTCCGCGCCGAGGAGTCCCTCGAGCACGAGCGCGCGGTCCGGCAGGGCGCCGTAGACCTCGGCGGGCGGGAACGGAATGTGGAGGAAGAACCCGATCCGGGCGTGCGGCATGCGGCGCCGCAACAGGACCGGCACGCGCATGAGCTGGTAGTCGTGCACCCACACGATGTCGTCCGGCGCCAGCTCGCCGCGGAGCGCGTCGGCGTAGCGCTCGTTGATCCGCTCGTACATGCTCCACGGGCCGGGGTAGAGCGGCAGTCGCCCCAGCTCGCAGTGGAAGAGCGGCCAGATGACGGCGTTGCAGTAGTCCTGGTAGAACGCGTCCACCTCGGCCACCGACAGCGGAATGGGGACGCACCCGTGCCGCGCCCACTCTTCGCCCGACGGCTCCTCGCCCATGCCACCGTCGTCCGCCAGCCCCGACCAGCCGAACCAGAGGCTCGACCGCGCGCCGTGCACGCCGGCGAGCCCGGTGGCGAGTCCGCCCGCGCTGGGGCGGAGCACGATCCCGTCCGGCCCGCGCTCGGCGGTCAACGGCAGGCGGTTGGCGGCGATGAGTATACGGGACACCGAAGCCTCGTGTGTGGTCTGTGCCACTCCACCACGGGCGTACCCGCTAGGAGCAGTATTCGTCGATCTGATCGATCCCGACGCGCACGTCGCGCGGCTTGCTGCCGTTCGCCGGCCCGAGGATCCCCGCCTCCTCGAGCTGGTCCATGATGCGCGCCGCCCGGCCGTAGCCGATCCCGAGCTTGCGTTGGAGCAGCGAGGTGGACCCGCCCTGGTTCTGCACGCAGGCGACGGCGGCCTCCTTGAAGAGCGGATCCCGCTCCGACGACTCGCCGCCGCCCTCGCCGGCGGCGGTCTCGGCGTCGCCGTCCGGCACCTCGTCGAGGATGTTGCTCTCCACCGGCTCGGCCACCCCGCGCTGGGCCCGCTCGTCCTTCCAGGAGGCGTACCGCTGCATGATCTTTTCCGTCTCCTCCGTGGAAATGTAGGCGCCCTGCAGCCGCATCGGCTCGCTCTTCCCCGGCTCGAGGAAGAGCATGTCCCCGCGCCCGAGCAGGGCCTCCGCTCCATTCTGGTCGAGGATCGTCCGGCTGTCCACCTTCGAGGCGACCCGGAACGCGATCCGGCTGGGGAAGTTCGCCTTGATGAGGCCGGTGATGACGTTCACCGAGGGCCGCTGCGTGGCGAGGATCAGGTGCAGGCCGACCGCCCGGGCCTTCTGGGCCAGCCGCGCGAGGGGGGTCTCGACCTCGGCCTGCACCGTCATCATGAGGTCGGCCAGCTCGTCCACCACCAGCACGATGAGCGGCAGCTCGCCCTCGGTGTACGCCTCGCCGGCGGGCGCCGGCGGCGGCGTGTCGGGCGCCTCGGCGGCCACATCGGAGAGCGTGATGCGCCGGGGCCGCGGGTTCCGCAGCGGCTTGCCCTCGAGCACCTTGCGGTTGAAGTCGGTCAGATTGCGCGCCCCGTTCGCCTCCAGCAGCGCGTAGCGCCGCTCCATCTCGCCCACCGCCCACTTCAGCACCCGCGCCGCCTCCTTGTTGTTGGTCACGACGGGATGGCGGAGATGGGGAAGGTCCTTGTACATGGACAGCTCCACCATCTTGGGGTCGATCATGAGGAAGCGGAGGTCGCGCTTGTGCTGGTAGCGGTAGATGAGCGAGCTGATGATCGCGTTGATGCCCACGGACTTTCCCGTGCCGGTCGCCCCCGCGATGAGGAGGTGCGGCATCTTGGCCAGATCGGCGATGACGGGGCGGCCCTCGAGGTCGAGCCCGAGCGCGACGGGCAGGAGCCGCTCCTCACCGTCCCACTGCTCGTCCTCCAGCAGCTCCCGCAGCACGACCACCCGGGACTTGGGGTTGGGCACCTCGACGCCCACCATGTCCCTGCCGGGGATCCGCGCCACCCGGATGGATCGCGCGCTCATCTTGAGCGCGAGATCGTCCGCCAGCGTGACCAGGCGGTTCATCTTGACCCCGGGACGGAGCCGCACGCCGTACTGCGTCACTACCGGCCCCGTGGTCCGGCCGGCGACGTCCCCCTCGACCTTGAACTCCGCGAGCGTCGCCTCGAGCCGCTCCTGCAGGACGTCGAGCTCGGCTTCCCCCGCGTCGATGGCCTTGATCGGCGGCGGGGCGAGCAGGTCCACGTCCCAGACCCGGCCGAGCTCCTCCTCGCCGGGCGCCCGGGGTGTGGCGCCGCGCCGCGCGCCCTTCTGCCGGGCGGGCTTGGCGCGGGTGGGCGCGT
>DASSOD010000188.1:0-3187 GCA_035700905.1 Gemmatimonadales bacterium
GGCCCGCTCGGCGAGGGTACGGAACTCGCCCCACCGGTGCGTCTGACGGGCGAGGAAGCGGTCCACCACGCCGAGGCGGCCCGCGAGAGGACCGCGCCGCCGCTCGCGCTCGCGGCGGTAGAGCGCCGCCAGCGCATCCGCGACGGAGCCCCCGGCCGGAGGGAGGGGGCCCGCGATGCGGGGCGCGAGCCGAACGGCCAGCCGCTCGCGCGCGGCGGGCGCGAGCGCCGGCCCGCGCTCCGCAAATCCCTCGAGGAGCACGAACGCGGCGTCGTCCAGCACCGGCGCCGGCGGCAGCGCGACCGGGCGGCGCGGATCGGGCGGCGTCTCGGCGCGCTCATCGTAGGGCCGGTCCCGCACCACCACCGTGCCGGCGACCAGGTCGCCGAGGCGCTTGCCTCGCGGGTGGAGCGCCATGAGCAGCAGCCCGGTGAGATAGGGCGGCGGAAAGAAGTCGGCGAGGCGGAGCAGATTGCGCACGGCGGCGTCGCCCAGCGTGGCCGGCCGGCCGGTCTCGCGGACGACGCGGATGCCGATCCGCCGCTTGCCGGGCGTCTGCCCCCGGCGCAGGCCCTCGTAGAGGATGAAGTAGCCGGTCCAGAGCGCGAACCCGGAGAGCAGCAGCGCCGCGACCACCCACCCCCCCGCGGGCAACAGCCCGTACCCCGACGCGACGGCGATGAGGAGCACCGCCGCCGCGCTCAGCGCCACGAGAATCGCGTTGTCCACCAGCGCGGCGAGCACGCGGGAGCCGATGCCCGCGATCTCGAGATCGAGCACGACGTGCTCGGGGGTCTCGACCTCGAGGTGCTGGCGGTAGTCGGGACGCTGCAGCGGACGCGGGGCCATCGCGCTGGAGTCTACCGCGCGCGCCACTGCCGCGGCAGGCGGGTGGGCATCATCTTTGTCGCATCCCGCCCATCGCTCACCATCCCCCAGGAGTCGGCACATGACTGCCGTGGCTCTCCGCCCGCTCTCCCTCGGCGAGATCCTCGACACGACCTTCCAGGTCTACCGGCGCTATTTCCCGGCGCTGGTGCCCATCGTGCTCTTCTGCTACGGGCCCCCGGTGTTGATCGACGTATTCGTGCAGACGTCCAACGGCCACGCGGAGCTCCGCCTGATCGGCGCGCTCCTCAACCTCGTGCTCGGCGCGATCGCGACGGCCGCCACCGTGTTCATCATCTCCGAGGGCTACCTGGGCCGCGCGATCACGGGACAGGAGGCGTTCCACCGCGCGACGCCCTACCTCGGCCGGCTCATTCTCGCCAGCTTCGCTTTCGGACTGATCGTCGCCCTGGGCACGATTCTGCTGGTGGTGCCCGGGATCATCGCCGCCTGCGGGCTCGCGCTCACCTGGCCGGCGATCGTGCTCGAGGGCCTCTCCTGGGACGCCGGACTCCGCCGGTCGTGGGAGCTCACCCGCGGGCACCGCGGCACGATTTTCCTCCTGATGGTGGTCCTCATGCTGCTCCTCATCCTGCCGATGATCGCGGTGGGCGCGCTGGTGGGCTTCATGGCGGGGCTGGTAGCGCGCGGCGGGATGCTGGCGGGGGCCGCCGCGCTGGCGACGGCGACCGTCGTGGGGCTGGTGCAGCTCGCGATCTATCCGCTGTTCAACTGCGCGCTCACGATCGTGTACTACGATCTCCGGGTGCGCAAGGAAGGCTTCGACCTCGAGGTGCTCGCCTCGACGCTGCAGCCGGCGTGATCCCCCGCGTGGTGGCGGGCGACTCGCTCCGCGCGGTGCTCGATTCGGTGTTCGCCGCGCCGGCGTACCGCTGGATCGAGCAGCCGGATCCCTGGGCGCAGCTGCGGGCCTGGTTCTGGCGCGCGACCGAGTGGCTGCTGGCGCTCCGCGCGGATCATCCGGCCGCGTTCCGTGCGGTCGTGGCCGGCATGTGCCTGGTGGTCGCGGCGGTGCTCGCGCACGCGGGCTACGTGCTCTGGCGGACGGCCCGCGGCATCGCGCGGCCGGACGACGTGGCCCGCGCGGAGGCCGCCCCGGAGCGGCGCGACGCCGAGTGGTACGCGCGGGCCGCCGACGCGGCGGCCGCGCGCGGGCGGCACCGCGAGGCGCTCCGCCTCGCTTTCATGGGCCTCACCCTGCGCCTCGACGCGTTGGGCGTGGTGCGATGGGCCGCCGGCAAGACGCCCGCGGAGTACGCGCGCGAGACCGGCTTGAGCGCGGCCGATCGCGAGCGACTCGGCGCGCTCGTGCGCGCGCTGTACCGCTACATCTACGCGGCGGCGCCGTGCGGGCCGGAGGACTACGCGCGGTGGCGGGCCGCGGCCGCGGAGCCCTGGCATGCGGCCGCGGGCTGAGCTCGCGCTCGGGATCGGCGCCTTCGTGGTCGCCGCCGTCGCGGTCGGCGCGCTGGGGCTGCGGTCGGGGGCGGCGAGCGCGATCGACTTCAGGCGGTCCACCTATCTCACGGGGCCGGCGGGCGCGCGCGGGCTGGCGGAGGCGCTCGAGCGGCTCGGCGTCCGGGTGGAGCGGCTGCGCCGCAACCCCGCGTGGCTCCCGGTCGACAGCCTGCGCGGCCGCGACGTGCTCCTGGCCGTCATCGGCCCCTCCGACGGACTCGCGCGCGGCGAGGGCATCGCGCTGGCCGTGCGCGGCGGTGCGGCGGTGGACTTGCTGCTCGCCGGCTCCGGCGCCGCGAGCGCCATGAGCTGCTTCGGGTGGCGGGTGCGCCCGCGGCTGCGGGGCGTGCGGGTGCGCGCGCCGGATGGGGCCGGCGGCGGACGCCTCGCCGTCACCGCGCTCCTCGCGCCCGCGCGGGGCGCGGTGCTCCGCGACTCGGCGGCGGCGGAGTCGGGCGAGGTGCTGGCCTGCGAGGTGCCGCGGGCCGAGCGGGCGGAGACGCTGCTCGCGTCCGCCGAGGGCGCGCCGGCCGCCGTGCGGCTCACCCTCCCGGACCGCCGGCGCGTCACGCTGGTCGCGGATGACGGCGTCTTCTCCAATCGGGCCATGCGCGAGACCGACGCGGGTCCGTTCGCGCTCTCGCTCGTGGCCGGCCGGTACCACCGGCTGGTGGTAGACGAGTTCCATCATGGGTTTCGGCCCTCCGGCTCGCTCGCGGGCGCGGTGCTCCGCTGGAGCGCCGCTACCCCGTGGGGCTGGGCGATCTGGCAGCTCGCGGCGGTCGGCGTCCTCGCCCTGCTCGCGAGCGGTCGGCGGTTC
>DASSOD010000189.1:0-6087 GCA_035700905.1 Gemmatimonadales bacterium
CTCCTCGATTCCCCGGCGCACGCCCGCGCGCGGCGCGCCGGGCCAGGGGTCCCACGGCCCCCGCGGCCGGTAGGCGCACTCGGGGAGCCAGCAGCCGGCGGGCGCGCGCCCGAAGATGCGGCGGTGCTCCGCGACGCCCACCGCGAGCTGCAGCCGGATGCTCTCGTCCCGCGCGAGCAGGGGGAGGAAGCCGTGCGTGGCGGCGGACCCGATGAGCTCCAGCCGTCCGCGCGCCTCGAGCTCCCGGAACGCGCCGATGATGTCGTGGTCCACCGCGCGGAAGAGCGCCCGCAGCTGCTCCAGGCGGTGCTGCCAGAAGTCCACCAGGGAGAGGAGGTGCGCGTCGCCGGTCGCGGGGAGCGACCGGCGGGCCTCGTCGCAGGCCGCGAGCCGCTGGGCCAGGAACGCTTCCATCTCCTCGACGAACATCGGATGGGTGAGCTGATTGGCCAGCACCGGGGTGAAGCCGATGGTGACGGGGGCGGGCACGGCGTCCGCGTCGAGCCCGCGCAGGATCTCGAGCAGGGGCAGGTACGTGTCGAGCGCCGCCTCGGTGAGCCAGTCGCTGCCGTGCGGCCAGCGGCCGTGGTTCAGCACCCACGGCAGGTGGCTGTGGAGCGTCAACACGAAGTCCATCGCCGTTCCTCGCTCAGGCGGCGGCGGCCAGCGCCACCGCCCGCCGGTAGACGTCAACGTACTGCTCGACCGAGCGCTCCCACCCGAAGTCGCGGGCCATCGCGTCCCGCATCATGCGCCGCCAGCCGTCCGCCCGCCGAAACCGGTCGAGCGCCCGGAACGCCGCGTCCTCGAGCGCCAGCGCGTCGTACGGATCGAAGAGAAATCCGCTCACCTCGTCCTCGATCGTATCGGCCAGCCCGCCGACGCGCCGAGCGATCGGGAGCGATCCGTACCGCTGCGCCCGCATCTGGGTGAGTCCGCAGGGCTCGTAGAGCGAGGGCATGAGGAACATGTCCACGCCGGCCATGAGCCGGTGCTCCAGGCGGTCGGTGAAGTCGAGCTGCACCCCGATCCGGTCGGGCGCGGCCGCGGCCAGCGCGGTGAGGGCCTGCTCGTAGCGCGGCTCACCGCTGCCGAGAAAGACGAACTGCGCGTCCTGCGCGAGGAGGCGGGGGCTGTGGAGGATGAGATCCAGCCCCTTCTGCGCCACCAGCCGGCCGGTCATGCCGAAGAGCGGCACGCGCCGCCGCTGCGGCAGGCCGTACGAGCGCTGCAGGGCGCGCTTGCATTTGGCTTTTCCGTCGAGCGCGTCGGCGGTGTACGTGGTCGTGATCTGATCGTCGTCCGCCGGATTCCACGCCTGCTGGTCGATCCCGTTGAGGATGCCGACCAGCCGCTCGCCCATGGCGGTGAACATCCCGTGCAGGCCGAAGCCGCCGCCGGGCGTGCGGAGCTCCACGGCCTGGGTCGGGCTCACGGTGACGGCGTAATCGGTGAACGCGAGGCCGCCCTTCAGGAAGTTCACCTTGTTGTACCACTCGAGCTGCTGCCAGTTGAACAACTCCCAAGGCAGCCCGATCTCCACCATCGTCTCGGGGGGAAAGTGCCCCTGGTATCCCGGATTGTGCACCGAGATGACCGCCCCCGTCGGGCGCCCGGCGAGGTCGTCGGCCACCGTGGTGCGGAGGTACACCGGCGCGAGCGCGGTGTGCCAGTCGTGCGCGTGGAGCAGCAGCGGCCCCGAGGCCACGCGCGGCAGCGCGAGACACGCCCCGAGCGCGAAGAGCGCGAAGCGGCGCGCGTTGTCGGGGTAGTCGGCGCCGGCCTCGCCGTAGATGCCGGCGCGATTGAAGTAGTCCAGGTGCTCGAGGAAGTAGACCTGCGGCCCGCGGATCCGCCCCGCGACCCGGAAGAGGCGCACCTCCTCGGTGCGCGGGCCGAGGGGCACCCGGAGCGGCGCGCCGACCGGCTCGAGGTCCGGCGCGGCGTCGCGCACGGTGCGGTAGAGCGGCATCACGATCGCCACCGGCAGCCCGGCGGCGTGCTGAAACGAGGCGAGGCCCGCCACCGCCTCCCCGAGCCCCCCGGTGCGCGCGTAGGGGAAGTACTCGGCGGTAAGGTGCACCACGGTGACCGGCGCGCCCCCGGCGGCCGTCAGCGGCGGGGTCGTCGGGCGCGCCGCGGTCTGAACTGGCGGACGCCCCACCGGCTCGGCGGCCTCATGCGGTGGGGGGATCGTCGGCGGCCGCCTCTCCGCGGACCGCCGGTGCGTAGTACTCCTGGACATATTCCTGCAGCATCCGGCGTGCGGTGAACCGCGCGCCTGAAAGTCGGATTGCATACCGCATCTTCTCCACCCACCCCAGCGGGACGCCCCGCGCGTCCCGAGTATAGAACAACGGGATCACCTGCTCGTCGAGCAGCCGGTAGAACCGCTCCGCGTCGGCGGCGTCGGCGTCCTCGGTGTCGCCCGCCGGCGGAATGGCCCACCCCGCGAGCCCGTCGTACCCCTCCTTCCACCAGCCGTCGAGCGTGCCGAGCTGCGGCACCCCGTTGAGCGCGGCCTTCATCCCGCTCGTGCCCGACGCCTCGAGCGGCACGCGCGGCAGGTTGAGCCACATGTCGGTGCCCTGGACCAGGAGGTGGGCCAGGTGCATGTCGTAGTCCTCGACGAACGCCACCCGCCCCTCGAACGCCGGATCACGGGTGAACTGGTAGACGCTCTGCAGCACTTCCTTGCCGGGGTTGTCCGCGGGATGCGCCTTCCCGGCGAAGACGATCTGCACCGGCCGCCACGGATTGGTCAAAATCTTCCGCAGCCGCTCGAGGTCGCGGAAGATCAGGTTGGCGCGCTTGTAGGTCGCGAAGCGGCGCGCGAACCCGATCGTGAGCGCCTTGGGGTCGAGCAGCGTCCCCGCGCCGACCACCTGCGCCGCCTCCTTGTGCTCCCCCGCGAAGCGGCGCCGCGCGTCCTCCCGGATGTAGTCGAGCAGCACCGCCTTCAGCCGGCAGTGCGCCGCCCAGAGCAGCCGGTGATCCAGCGTCAGCACCTGGTCCCACAGCTTGGGCTCCTCGGTGCGCTCCCGCCAGCCGGGGCCCAGGTGCTCGTCCAGCAGCTCCATGATGGGGCTCGCCATCCAGGTGCGCAGGTGCACGCCATTGGTCACGTGCGCGATCGGCACCGTCTCCCACGGCCGGTTGGGCCAGAGGTCGTGCCACAGGTGCCGCGACACCTGCCCGTGCTGGCGCGAGACGCCGTTCACCCGGGCCGAGCAGCGGATCGCCGCGACCGTCATGTGGAACTGGTCCGGCAGCGCGGGGTGGCGCCCGAGGTGGAAGAACGTATCGCGGTCCGCCCCCATCCGCTCCCAGACCGGGCCGATGCACTCCTCCACCTGCTCCACCGAGAAGGCGTCGTGCCCCGCCGGCACGGGGGTATGGGTGGTGAAGATGCTCGTCGCCCGGACGCGCCGGAGCGCCTCGGCGAACGGCGTGCCGGCCTCGGTCAGCTCGCGCAGGCGCTCGACCATCATGAAGGCCGCGTGGCCCTCGTTGGCGTGCCACACCCCCGGGTTGATCCCCACGGCCCGCAGCACGCGCACGCCGCCCACGCCCAGGATCCACTCCTGCCGGAGCCGGAGCTCCTGGCCGCCGGCGTACAGCTTGTTCATCAGGGTGCGGTCCTCGGGCTCGTTGGTCTCGAGGTTGGTGTCGAGCAGGTAGACCGGGACGCGCCCCACCATCATCCGCCACGCCCGCACGTGCACCGGCCGGCCGAACGTCTCGACCGTCGCGAGATACGGCTCGTGCGTGCGGCCGTGCACCGGCTCGAGGGGGGTGCGGGTGATGTCGTATTCCTCGTCGCTGTCCTCCTGCCAGCCGTCGAGCCGCAGCCGCTGGTCGAAGTACCCCTTCATGTAGAAGAGGCCGATGCCGACGAGCGGCACGCCGAGATCGGAGGCGGACTTCAGGTGGTCGCCCGCGAGCACGCCAAGGCCGCCCGAGTAGATCGGCACCGAGGCGTGCAGGCCGAACTCGGCGCAGAAGTACGCCACCGGACCGTCATCGTACGCGGGGTAGTGCCGCGCGAACCAGGTGTCCGGCGTGGTGAGCTCGTGGCTCATCCGCGCGATGACCTCGTCGTAGCGGCGGAGGAAGTCGCTGTCGCTCGCGGCCGCCGCGATCTTGGCGGGATCCACCTGGCAGAGGAAGTCGAGCGGGTTGTGCCGCACCCGGTGCCAGAGCAGCTCGTCGATCGCCCCGAAGAGCGCGCGCGCCTCGCGGCTCCAGCTCCACCACAGGTTCATCGCGATCGAGGCGAGGCCCTCGATCCGCGCGGGGAGGTAGGGAACCCGGCTGGATTGCGAGATCATGCGGCCGGCGGAAGGCTCATGCGTCAGGCCCGGACCAGCCGCTTGTAGCGGATGCGGTGCGGCTGGTCCACCGCGGCGCCCTTCCGCCGGTGATAGTCCGCCGCGTACTCCTGGTAGTTGCCCTCGAACCAGACCACCTCGCTGTCGCCCTCGAAGGCGAGAATGTGGGTGGCGATGCGGTCGAGGAACCAGCGGTCGTGGCTGATCACCACCGCGCAGCCGGCGAAGCCGAGGAGGGCGTCCTCCAGCGCCCGCAGGGTGTCCACGTCGAGATCGTTGGTCGGCTCGTCCAGCAGGAGGAGGTTGCCGCCGCTCTTCAGGAGCTTGGCGAGGTGCACCCGGTTCCGCTCGCCCCCGGAGAGCACCCCCACCTTCTTCTGCTGGTCCGCGCCGCGGAAGTTGAAGCCGGCGCAGTAGGCGCGCGCGTTCACCTGCCGCTTCCCGAACTGCAGCACGTCCTCGCCGCCGCTGATCTCCTGGTAGACCGTCCTGTCGGGGTCGAGCGCGTCGCGCGACTGGTCCACGTAGGCGGGCCGTACCGTCTTGCCCACCACGAGCTCGCCGCCGTCGGGCGCCTCCTGCCCCACGATCATCCGGAACAGCGTGGTCTTGCCGGCGCCGTTCGGGCCGATCACGCCGACGATGCCGCCGCGCGGCAGGGAGAAATTCAGGTTGTCGAAGAGCAGCCGGTCGGCGAAACCCTTGCTCACGCCCTTCGCGATCACGACCTCGTCGCCCAGCCGGTCGGGCACCGGGATCAGGATCTCCGCCGTGCCCTCGGTCTGCCGCTCGGCCTGCTCGCGGAGCTCCTCGTAGCGCGCGATGCGGGCCTTGCTCTTGGCCTGGCGGGCGCGCGGCGCCATGCGCACCCACTCGAGCTCGCGCTCGAGCGTCTTCTGCCGCGCCGACGCCTGCTTCTCCTCCTGCGCCAGCCGGGCCTGCTTCTGCGCCAGCCAGGAGGAGTAGTTGCCCTCCCACGGAATGCCGGCGCCCTGGTGGAGCTCGAGGATCCACCCGGCCACGTTGTCGAGGAAGTAGCGGTCGTGGGTCACGGCCACCACCGTCCCGGGGAATTCCTTGAGGTAGCGCTCGAGCCACCAGACGCTCTCCGCGTCGAGATGGTTGGTGGGCTCGTCCAGCAGCAGCATGTCCGGCTGCGCCAGGAGGAGGCGGCAGAGCGCCACCCGGCGCCGCTCGCCGCCGGAGATCCGCGCGACGTCGGCGTCGCCCGGCGGGAGCCGGAGCGCGTCCATCGCGATGTCGATCCGGTGGTCGAGCTCCCAGAGCCCGAGCGCGTCGATCCGCTCCTGCAGGTTGCCCTGCTTCTCCAGCAGGCGGTGCATCTCGTCGTCGCTCATCGGCTCGGCGAACTGCGCGCTGATCTCCTCGAACCGGGCGAGCAGCGCCCGCTGCGGCGCCACCGCCTCCTCGACGTTGCCCCGCACGTCCTTCGCGGGGTCGAGCTGCGGCTCCTGCGGCAGGTAGCCGATCCGGGTGCCGGGGAGCGGGCGCGCCTCGCCCAGGAAGTCGGTGTCCACGCCCGCCATGATGCGAAGCAGGGCGGACTTGCCGGCGCCGTTCGCCCCCAGCACGCCGATCTTGGCGCCGGGGAAGAACGAGAGGGAGATGCCCTTGAGGATCTCGCGGGAGGGCGGCACGACCTTCCGGAGGTCGCGCATGGTGAAGATGTATTCGCCGGCCATAGGGCGTGGAAGATACAAGAAGGGCGCTCCAGCGGGAGCGCCCTCGGGCAGAG
>DASSOD010000190.1:0-9093 GCA_035700905.1 Gemmatimonadales bacterium
CTGAGTTGATGCGCGTGCGGCTCCGCGCCGGCGCCGCCGAGCACCGGAAGCGTGCCCGGCGGGAGTCGCCCCGGCAGCGCCGCGAGCGACGGAAGGCTCGCCTCGACCACCGCGGGCGCGCTTCCGCTCAACGCAATCAGCCGAGGCCCGAGCGTCCATGCCGCCTCGACCACGTCGGCGAGCGGGAGGTCGGGGCCGAGGTAGTGCACCCGCCACCCGCGCTCCTGCGCCACCGTGAGCGCGGTGAGGAGCCCCCACTCGTGACGCTCGCCGGGGAGGCACGCGCCGAGGGCGAGCGGTCCCCCGCCCCGCGAGGCGCGGAGCCCGCCCTTGAGCGCGTGGAGCACGACCTCGCTCGCCAGGTGCTCGGCCGCGACCGGGAGCCGTCCCGCGGCCCAGAGATCCCCCAGCGTACGGGCGAGCGGCGCCACGATCTCCTCGGCGAAGGCGCGAAGCCCGCGCAGCGCCATCTGCTCGGCGAGGAGCGCCTCGAGCCGGTCGCGGTCGAGGGCCCGCACCGCGTTCAGGAGCGCGGAGCGGTGCGGCTCCGGCGCATCCGGCGAGGGGGGCGGTCCCGGCGCCGCCGCCCGCGCGATCACCGCCTCGCGCGGCTCGGCGGCCAGATCGCCGATCCGCTCGCCCGCAGCGCTCAGCCGGGCGTAGGCCCGGAGCAGCTCGACCTGCTCTCCGCTGTAGGCCCGATAGCCGTTGGGCAGGCGGCGGGGGCGGACCAGCTCGTAGCGCCGCTCCCACGCGCGCAGCCTCGCCGGGCTCAAACCGGTGAGCCGGGCGACCTCGTTGATCTCGTAGCCCCGCTCGGTGCGGATCATCGCGGTAACATAGGCACCGATCGCGAGCCGGTGAAAGCCTCGCGCATCTGCCCTCCGCCCACTCCGCCGGGTATCTTTCCCCGTCGCCGCCACCGTCCCCGACGCTCAGAGAGGAGCCGCCCCTGACGGTCGAAACTCCGCGCCCCCGCTCCGCCCAACCCGAGGCAACGTCCGCTCAGGGCCTGGCGTGGGCAGCGATCGGCGCGATTCGCGCCCTCGCCATGGACGCGGTCGAGCAGGCCCAGTCGGGGCACCCGGGAACGCCGATGGCCTTGGCCCCGGCCGGCTACGTTCTCTGGACCCGCTTCCTCAAGCACGACCCCCGCCACCCCGACTGGCCCGACCGCGACCGCTTCGTGCTCTCCTGCGGCCACGCCTCCATGCTGCAGTACGCGCTCCTCCATCTCTCGGGCTACGACCTCGCGCTGGACGACATCCGCGGCTTCCGCCAGTGGAGCTCGAAGACGCCGGGCCACCCCGAGCGGGGCCATACGCCGGGGGTGGAGACCACCACCGGCCCGCTGGGTCAGGGCGTCGCCAACGCCGTCGGCATGGCGATGGCCGAGCGGATCCTCGCCGACGAGTTCAACCGGCCGGGCGTCGAGGTGGTGGACCACCGCGTCTGGGCGTTCGTGAGCGACGGCGACTTGATGGAGGGAGTGTCGAGCGAGGCGGCGTCGCTCGCCGGGCATCTCCGCCTCGGCAAGCTCACGCTCATCTACGACGACAACCACATCACGATCGACGGCGACACCGCGCTCACCTTCTCGGAGGACGTGGGCCGCCGGTTCGAGGCCTACGGGTGGCACGTGGTGCGCGCGGCGGGCGGCGGGAACGACCTCGACGGGATCACGGCCGCGCTGGAGGCGGCGCGCGCCGAGACGGAGCGGCCGTCGCTGGTGATCGTGCGGACCGTGATCGCGGATCCGGCGCCGACCAAGCGCGACACCGCGGAGGCGCACGGCGCGCCGCTCGGGGCCGAGGAGGTGCGCCGCACCAAGCAGATCATGGGGTGGCCCCCGGAGCCGCCCTTCTTCGTCCCCGACGAGGCCTACGAGGCGTTCCGCGGCGCGCGCGAGGCGGGCGCCCGCGCCCGCGCGGAATGGCGCGAGCGGCTCGGGCGTTACGAGACGGCACACCCGGCCCTGGCCGCGGAGCTCGCGCGCCGCCTCGCGGGGCGGCTGCCGGCGGGCTGGGAGTCCGCGCTCCCCGCCATCGGTCCGGAGAAGGGCGCGCTCGCGACGCGACAGGCGTCCGGCATGGCGCTCCAAGCGCTCGCCGGCGTGCTTCCGGAGCTGGTCGGCGGCTCGGCCGATCTGGGCGGCAGCACCGCCGTCACGCTCAAGCAGGGGCGGACGTTCGGCCCGGCCGGCGCCGGCCGCGTGGTGCACTGGGGCGTGCGCGAGCATGCCATGGCCGCGGTGATGAACGGCATCGCGGCGCACGGCGGCGTGCGGCCGTTCGGGAGCACCTTTCTGGTGTTCACCGATTACATGAAGCCGGCGATCCGCCTGGCGGCCTTGATGCGACTGCCCGTGATCTACATCGCGAGCCACGACTCGATCGGTTTGGGCGAGGACGGTCCCACGCACCAGCCGATCGATCAGCTCCCCATGCTGCG
The DNA here is from genome assembly GCA_035700905.1 of Gemmatimonadales bacterium. Classification (GTDB taxonomy): domain Bacteria; phylum Gemmatimonadota; class Gemmatimonadetes; order Gemmatimonadales; family GWC2-71-9; genus DASQPE01. The sequence goes on from DASSOD010000190.1 coordinate 2,452, forward strand.
AGCCATCCCGAACCTGATCGTGCTCCGGCCCGCGGATGCCACCGAGGCGATCGAGGCGTGGCGCGTCGCGATCGAGCACCGGCGCGGCCCCGTGCTGCTCGCGCTCACCCGGCAGAAGGTCCCCGTGCTCGATCGCGGCCGCCTCGCGTCCGCCGAAGGCGTGCAGCGCGGCGGATACGTGCTGTGGGACCCCCCGGGTGCGGCGGAGGCGATCCTCGTCGCGACCGGCTCGGAGGTGGCTGTGGCGCTCGCCGCGGCCGAACGGCTCCTGGGCGAAGGGGTGCGCGCGCGAGTGGTATCGCTTCCCTCCTGGGAGCTCTTCGACGCTCAGCCCGAGGCGTATCGCGAGTCGGTGCTGCCGGGCGGGCTCCGTGTGCGGGTGGCGATCGAAGCGGCGTCCCCGTTCGGCTGGCGCCGCTACGTGACGGACGACGGCTTCATCCTGGCGATGGAGGGCTTCGGCGCATCGGCGCCGGGCGAGCGGCTCTTCGAGGAATTCCAGTTCACGGCGGAGCGGGCGGCGGCCGCCGTCCGCGAGCTCCTCCGGCGAGGCGCGCGATGAGCCCCAACCCGCTGCTCCGGCTGGGCGAGCTCGGCCAGAGCCCCTGGTACGATTTCATCACCCGCGATCTGGTGACCTCGGGCGAGCTGGCGCGGCTCATCGCCGAGGACGGATTGCTCGGGATGACCACCAACCCCACGATCTTCGAGAAGGCGATCGCGGGGAGCCCGGTGTACGACGACGCCATCCGGCGCCACGCCGCGGAGGGGCAGAGTCCGGCCCAGGTGTTCGAGGCGCTCGCCGTGGCCGACGTCCGCGCCGCGTGCGACCTGTTCCGTCCGGCGTACGAGCGCACCGGCGGACGCGACGGCCTGGTCTCGATCGAGGTCGCGCCCACGCTGGCGAACGACACCGACGCGACGGTCGAGGAGGCGGAGCGGCTGTGGGCCGCCGTGAGCCGCCCCAACGCCATGATCAAGATCCCCGGGACGCGCGCCGGGCTCCCGGCGATCACCCGCTGCATCGCCGACGGGATCAACGTGAACGTGACGCTGCTCTTCTCGGTGGAGCGCTACGAGGAGGTCATCGCGGCCTACGAGGCGGGGCTCGAGCTCCGGGTGAAGCGCGGGCTCCCGCTCGAGCGGGTGGCGTCGGTCGCGAGCTTCTTCGTGAGCCGGGTGGACTCGAAGGTGGACCCGCTGCTCGACCGCCTGGGCGATCCTGCCGGGCTTCGCGGACGGATCGCGGTGGCCAACGCGTGCCTGGCGTTCCGCACCTTCGAGGCGGCCACCGCCCGGCCGCGCTGGGACGCGCTGGCCGCGCGCGGCGCGCGGGTGCAGCGCCCGCTGTGGGCCTCCACCAGCACCAAGGACCCGCGCTACCCCGATCTCCACTACGTCGAGCCGCTCATCGCCCCGCGCACCGTCACCACGCTGCCGCCCGAGACCTTCGCCGCGTACCGCGACCACGGCCGGCCCGAGGTGCGGATCCACGCCGGCATCCTGGCCGCCGAAGGGCAGCTGGACGCCCTGGAGGACCAGGGGATCGACCTCCGCGGCATCACGCTCGAGCTCGAGGACGAGGGCGTGGGCAGGTTCGCCCAGTCCTACCGGTCGCTGCTCGCCTCGGTGGAGGCGAAGGCGGACGTCCTCACGGCGCGGTAGTCCCAGCTCCCGCACGCATGCCCGACATTCGCCGCGTCTCCCTCACCGGATGGATCTTCATCGGCATGGCCGTGGGCGTCAGCCTCGGCTGGGCGGCGCCGGAGTTCGCGGCGCAGCTCAAGCCGCTCTCGACCGTGTTCCTCCGGATGATCAAGTCGGTCGTGGTGCCCATCATCTTCGGCACCCTGGTGATCGGCATCGCCGGCCACGGCGACGATCTCAAGCGCATCGGCCGGCTGGCGGTGAAGTCGATCGGCTACTTCTGGGTGATGACGGCGGTGGCCCTCGCCGTGGGGCTGCTCGCGGGCAACCTGGTGAAGCCGGGGCTCGGCGTCACGCTCCCGCCGCCCGACCCGAACGCCCCGCTCCCCCGGCCCGCGCCCACCACCTTCGGGGGCTTCCTGGAGCACGTCGTGCCCCAGAGCTTCTTCGAGGCCGCGACGCACGGGGAGGTGCTGCAGGTGGTGTTCTGGGCGACGCTCTTCGGCATCGCGCTCACGCAGGTGCGCGGCCGTCCCAAGGAGGCGATGCTCGGGTTCTGCGAGGGCGTGATGGAGACGATGTTCCGGTTCGTGGGAATCGTCATGAAGTACGCGCCGGTCGGCATCGGCGCCGCCATCGCGGTGACGGTGAGCCACAGCGGCCTGGGCGTGCTGCTCAACCTCGCCAAGCTGGTGCTCACGCTCTACGCGGCGCTGCTCGCGTTCGCGCTGATCGCGTTCCTGCCGGCCGCGATCGTCGCGCGGGTGCCGCTCCGGCGGTTCGGCCGCGCGGTCAAGGACCCCGCCATCATCGCGTTCACCACCACGTCCTCCGACGCCGCCCTGCCGCTCGCCATGCAGCGGATGACGGAGTTCGGGGTGTCGAAGCGGATCGTCGCGTTCGTGATGCCGACCGGATACTCGTTCAACCTGGACGGGTCTACGCTCTACCTCGGCGTCGCGTCGCTGTTCGTGGCCCAGGCCGCGGGCGTCCACCTCTCGCTCGGCCAGCAGCTCTTCATGATGCTGACGCTGCTGGTGACCAGCAAAGGCATCGCCGCGGTGCCGCGGGCATCGCTGGTCGTGCTCTCCGGCACGCTCACGGCGTTCGGCCTCCCGCTCGAGGGGATCGCGGTGATCCTGGGCGTCGACGAGGTCATGGACATGGCGCGCACCACGGTGAACCTCGTGGGCAACTGCCTCGCGACCGCCGTGGTGGGGCGGTGGGAGGGCGAGGTGGACGCGCCCGCGCCGGTGCTCGCCGCCTCGCCGGTGCCGGAGCAGGAGGTCGCGTGAGGCCTGCCGGCCTCATGCGGGCGCGTAGATGAAGAAGTCCGCGAACGAGCCCGCGGCGATGTCGCCGGCGTACGGGTGGCGGTTGGCGACCCGGGTCAGCAGTCTCCAGCCCGGCAGCTGGTCCCGCACCCACGCCGAGAACGGCCGGTGCCGAACGTGGGGCGCGTCGGACGGCGCGCTCGTGTCGCTCGAGTAGATCACGACGTAGCGAGTCGCGCAGCCGAAGAGCTGCGCCATGTAGCCCGCGAACACCTCGTCCTCGACCAGGTGGAAGATGACGTCGAGCGAGAGCGCGAGCTCGCACGCGGGGAGCGGCTCGACGGATGCGGGGCCATGCACGATGAACCGCTTCGTCGGGTCGCCGGCGAATCGCCGCCGGCACAGCTCCACCGCCGTCTCCGACACGTCCACGCCGACGTACGAGGGGTAGTCCGCCAGCTCGAGCTGGGCGCCGTCGCCGCAGCCGAGCTCGAGCACGCTCGCGATCCGGTGCTCGCGCACGAACCGATTGAGCACGCCGGCCTTGAAGTCGGCGAGCCGTCCGTAGGAGCCGGGGCCCGAGGTGCCGCCCGCGGCGTAGCGGCCTTCCCAGTAGGAGGCGGAGCCGGGGAAGCCGGCGCGCGAGACCGCGCGGCGCGCGCTGCGGAGCATCGGGCCCACCACCGGCGCCGCGAGCAGCATCGACTTGAGACCCGATCCCATACGACCTCCCGAGGTTGGCGTTGCGGTGGCAGAGGGCATGGCTGCCTGCCCGACGGGTCGCACGAGCCGGCGGGGTCAACCGATCCGCGCTACGCCGCACCGCGGCGCGGCGCGCCGATCCCCGACCGGGCCAGCAGCGCCGCGGCCATGAGCGGCACGAGCCAGATCACCCTGCCCTGATAACGGTCGTGAACGGACGAGAGCGCGCCGAGTACCAGCGCGTTGAGGGTGACGCCGGCAAGCGTCACCGCTACGAGCGCGCGGGCTGGCCCGCTCGCCCGCGCCCGAAGCCGCGGGACGCACGCGAGGAGCACCATGAGGCTCAGCACCACCACCACCCTCTGCACCCTGCCGGCAGCCTCGAGGGGCAGCGATCGGCGCGCCTGGAGCGACGCATGGTATGCCGCCAGCGTGCCCGCGCCGAAGAGCGCCATGAGCGGCGCCACTTGTCCCTCCGAGGCGTGCAGGTCGAGATCCGAGCCGAAGGCGCCGAGCTGCGCGAAGCCGTTCCGCAGCGATGCCGCGAGCTGCGCGCCCCATTCCTCTCGCAGCGTGCCGCGCACGATCTCCGGGGCCTCGGCCAGGAATCGGGGGTCGTTCTGATGCTTGGTCCAGGCGCCGTCGCCGTCCCACAGGAAGTGGTCCGAGCTTTCGGGTAGGTTGCCGCGCTCCGAGCACAGGACGTAGCTTCGCGCGGCGCACGCGCGCGCGAGATACCGCTGGGCCGTGCCGTCCCCGACCAGACGGGCCAGATAGAAGAGGCTCGAGCTTTCCGACAGCACCAGCCGTCGCCCGAACACGACGTTGGACGCGACGAGCGCCGCGGCCGCGACGGCGAGCGGGGCGAGCGCGCGGAGGACGAGCGCCCCTGCGATCCGCGCGCGGTCCACCCATCGCCGCCAGGCGAAGCCGGTCAAGACCAGCCCGGCGTAGAGCGGCAGATGGCTCAGGTGCACCGAGAGCGTGAATGCGAGCATGGCGAGAGCGGCCGCGCGCTCGCCCGGGCGGAGCCGCTCCGGCGTCCACACCGTGAGGTACGCCAGCAGGATCACGAGCCCGGTGAACACGTCCGGCATGATCTGCCCGGTGTACCACGGCAGGCTGGTGAGGGTGGAAAGAAACAGGAACAGCAGTACGAGCCCGGTGGGGCGCGGGTCGAGTCCCGCAGTACGGAGCGCGAGGGCCACCACCAGCGCGGCGAGCAATCCCTGCGCGAACGGGACGGCCCGCACGGCCAGGGGCGACGCGAACGGCAGGAGGAACACGCTGTACGGGGGGGGCCGGTAGAAGAACGGATTGGTGAACGGGCTCCCCGCGGCCGGCTGGAACCGATGGTAATCCCTCGCGTCGAGGCTCAGTGGACGCGCGGCATGGCTGAACGCGTACGCTTTCTTGAGGTAGCTCGCCGAGTCGTAGTAGGTGAGCGGAAAGCGGTTCGCAAGCGCGACGGAACACGTGAGCGCCGCTGCCAGGATGAGCGCCGCCCACTTCGCGCCGGCCCGGTCGGGTCGCGGCGGGCGCGGCTCCGCCGGCGGCGCGCTCGCGTGCGTCGGCGCGACACCCGCCGTCACGTGCCTGCCTTCCGCCGCGGCGCGGCGTCGAGCGCCCGGGCGATGGCGTACCACGCGGCCGTCGGCCGCAGGCTCTCATCATAGGGGAGCGGGCGTGCCCGGGCGCCGTCCACACGTGGCTTGTAGCCCGCCAGCCACGTGTATCGATCGCTCAGCCCCCATGTGACCACGCCGAGCACCGCCGGCTCGTCCAGCGCGGCGTCGAGGTACTCCTCGTACGCTCCCGCGACCGCCGGGTCCCGGCGCGCCGGATCGGCGGGGAGATCCGCGTCGAACACGTCCAGCTCGGACAAGATGACGCTCGCGCCCAGCCGGGCGACCTCCGCGAGGAATTCGCGATAGCGCCGGCCATCGAACTTCCCGCCATGTGCCCGGAGATGCGACTGGATGCCGAGAGCGTGGATGGGGACGCCGGCGGCGCGCCACCCCTCCAGCAGCCGGAGGGCCGCCTCGCGCCGCGCCCCTTGGTACGGCAGATCGTACTCGAGCTGATTGTCGTTCCACACCAGCAGCGCCTTGGGATCGGCCGCCGCCGCCGCCTCGAAGGCGAGCGCGACGTACTCGGGGCCGAGCGCCCGGAGCAGCGGAGTCGCCCGTAGCCCGTCCGTCCGGCGGTCACCGAGCTCGAGAATCTCGTTCACCACGTCCCACGACTGCATCCGTCCCGCGTAGTGTCCCGCAACGGCTCGGATGTGGTCCCGGACCGCCCGCTCGACCGAGGGGGCCGGACCCGCCGTCGCCCACGCCGGATCCGTCATGAAGTAGAGCAGCACGTGGCCGCGAAACATCATCCGGTGTGCAGCCGCGAAGGCGTCGAGCCGGTCCGCGGGGCCGAACACGAATCGCCCGGGCTCCGGGTGCACCCGGTTCCACTTGAGCTCGGACTCGGGCACGAGGAGGCCGCATTCCGCGGCCACCCGTTCGGCGAAGGCGGGATCGCGCGCCAGCACCGCCTCGGTGGTGGCGCAGCCGAAGAAGAGGCCCTTGGCCGCGGCCCGCTCGCGCAGCGAGCGCTCCCCCGGCTCGGAGGCGGCGCGGGTACGGGGCGCGCCTTCGCGGCGGCCGCGGCGCGCCGCGCCCAGCCCGGTGGCCCCGAGCCGCCGCGTGGCGTCGCCCAGCGGCAGCGCCGCGAGCCCGCCGCACACGGCTGCCAGAAATCGGCGACGGCTCATCCCTTCCACTGCGGATCCTCCTCGGCCGGCGGCTCCACGAACCCCAGCCAGGCCAGCACGATGCTCCAGACGAAGCTCCCGATGGTCGCGTGGAGGATGATGCTCTCGGTGGTGATGTTGACGCAGAGCGCGACGATGGCCGCCGCCATGAACGCCGAGACCGGGTCCCGGTTGCGGAGCGAGTCGCGCACCGCACGAGCCAGCGCGAGCGCGAGGATCACCACCAGCATCGCCCCGCCGACGAGCCCCAGACTC
>DASSOD010000191.1:0-12137 GCA_035700905.1 Gemmatimonadales bacterium
GTGAGGATCAGGCGGTGGCGGAGCACGTCGAGCGCGAGCGCCTTCACGTCGTCGGGCGTGACGTACGCGCGGCCCTGGAGGAACGCGTGGGCCTTCGCGGCGCGCACCAGATAGAGCCCCGCGCGGGGCGACGCGCCGAACTCGACCAGCGGGGCGAGCTCGCCCAGCCGCGCGGCGGCCGGGTCCCGCGTGGCGGCCACGAGGTCGAGCACGTACTCCTTCACCCGCTCGTCCACGTAAACGTCCTGGACCAGGCGGCGGACCCGGAGCGCGTGTGCCGGGTCCAGCACCGGGCGCGCCACGGGCTCGGGGCCCGCGGCCATCCGGTCGAGCACCTCGCGCTCCTCGCGGCGCGCGGGGTAGGTGACCACCAGCTTGAACATGAAGCGGTCCACCTGCGCCTCGGGGAGCGGATAGGTGCCCTCGTGCTCGATCGGGTTCTGGGTCGCGAGCACCAGGAACAGCTCCGGGAGCGGGAACGTCTCGCCGCCGATCGTGACCTGCTTTTCCTGCATCGCCTCGAGCAGCGCGCTCTGCACCTTGGCCGGCGCCCGGTTGATCTCGTCCGCGAGCAGGATATTGGTGAAGATCGGCCCCTGCTGCACGGCGAACTCACCGGTGCGCTGGCTGTAGATCTGCGTGCCGATGAGGTCGGCGGGGAGCAGGTCCGGGGTGAACTGGACCCGCCGGAAGCCGCCGGCGACCGTGGCGGCGAGCGTCCGGACGGCCAGCGTCTTGGCCAGCCCCGGCACGCCCTCGAGCAGCACGTGGCCGTCGGCGAGGAGGCCGATCAGGAGTCGCTCGAGCAGCGCCTGCTGCCCGACGATCACCCGGCTCATTTCGCTGAGGATCTGCGCGGCGAGGCGGCTCTCGTCGGCCAGGCCCGGAAGCGACACGGGTCCAGCCTCCGCGCGGGGGCGCGCGGCAAAGGATTCTGCGGGCGTCATGCACCGAAACTTATAGGCATCCGCCGACCAAGGAAGGCGCGCCGGCGGAGTTCCGCCTCAATAGCGCTGGCCGAGCGCGAATACGACCGACGCCGCGATCTCCGGCTGGAACATGGTGTTGCCGACGAACCGGAGAATGCAGCCGCCGCCGGTGTCCTCGCAGGCGAACGGCGTGCCGGTATTGGTGAAGGTGATGAAGCCACGCCCCTCGAGCCGAAGCCCGACCCGCTGCCAGGGGAAATAGGTGGCGCCGAGGACCGGCGCGAGGGTGAACCAGCCGACGCTTCGGTGCCCTTCGAGATCGGGCGAGAACTTGCTGAAGCCGCCGAGCAGCGCCGCGTCGGGTCGCAGCCGGGAGCGCGGGAAGAACGACTTCGAGGGGCCCACGAGCCAGTGCGTCACGGAAAGGCCCAGCGGTCCGCCCACGCCGCTGCTCTCGGGCTCGGCGCTCGTGGCCAAGCGGCTCACCAGGAGCTGCACGCCGATGTCTCGGCGGAGATCGAAGTCCACTGCCAGCCCGAACGTGACGTCGCCCGCGATGTCGTAGCGCCGGCCGGCTTCCTCGCGCAGCTCGCCGCCGTCGCGGTAGCCCACGAAGGGTCGGATCTCCAGCGCCTGGGCGGCCGCCGAGCCGGCGAAGCCCGTTGCCGCGAGAACGAGCACCGCGAGTCGCCGCAGCATGCGTGTCTCCGTCGAAAAGGTCAGGGTGCGGATCGAACCAGCCGAAACCCGAGGTTGGACGCGCCGCTCACCGGATCGCCTTTGCCACGGCTACCGACGAGATACCGGGTGCAATACTGGTCGCTGCACAAGAAGCTGCCGCCGCGAATCACCCGTTTCGGGACCCGCGGCTCCGCGGGATCGTAGCCGGCGCGGGGCCCCTGGGGATCGCGGGCGGGCCCGCTGGTCCGGGCCAAGCTGTCGTAATAATCGGGCCGGTACCAGTCCGCGGTCCATTGCCAGACGTTGCCGCCCATGTCGTACAGGCCGAATCCGTTGGGCGGAAACGCCGCCACCGGCGAGGTTCCGACGTAGCCGTCCTCCGCCGTGTTTCGCACGGGAAAGCGACCCTGGTAGATGTTGGCAGGCCACCGCCCGCCCGGCTTGAGCTCGTCCCCCCACGAATAGCGCTTCCGATCGAGGCCGCCCCGGGCCGCGAACTCGTACTCGGCCTCGGTGGGGAGCCGCTTGCCGGCCCACCGCGCGTACGCGAGCGCGTCCTCGTAGGCGATCTGCACCACCGGATGTGCGTCGCGCCCGTCGATGCTGCTCCGGGGACCCTCTGGATGACGCCAGTTGGCGCCCGGGACGAAGCGCCACCAATCGAGGTACCGCAGGTAGGGAAGCTCGCGCTTGGGCGGCGTAAACACCGCGGAGCCGGCAACGAGCTGAGCCGGCGTGGCGCCGGGGTACTCCTGGGGATCGAGGGGCCGCTCGGCCACGGTGACGTAGCCGGTTGCCGCGACGAACCGGGCGAACTCGGCGTTGGTCACCGGGTGCCGGTCCATCCAGAACCCATGCACCGAGACGAGATGGACCGGCTCCGCGTCGCGCATGCCGCAGCGCTGGCACCCCATCCAGAACGTGCCGCCGGGCACCCACACCATCTCCCCCGGCGCCGGACCGGGCGCGCGAGCAGCGTTGATGGCCGGGGCCGCATCGCCCGATGGTAGTGAGCGCTGCGCGGGCGCGCCCCCGCAGCCGGCGAGGCCGGCGGCGAGGCACAGGGCGATCAAGAGACGCGGTGAGAGGCGCATGAACATGGGGACGGCGAACCCGAGCGGAATCGTACTGCCAAAGGGTGAGCCCGCAACACCCGCGCGCCTGGCCCCTCCGATTCGCCGCAAGATCCGGATAGCCGCCGAGCGCTCGCGACCGCAGTATTGTTCGCGGAGGTACCAATGACCGTGACAAAGCCGATCGATCGGGGCTCCGCCCCACCCAGCGCTCACCCGGGCGCCGCGCCGGTCGGCGCGCAGCCCGCCGGCGGCCACGCGCCCGATCCCGATCGCGCCTGGGCCGCCGTGGTCGCGCGCGACGGCCGCTACGACGACCGGTTCGTGTACGCGGTTCGATCCACCGGCGTGTACTGCCGGCCCTCGTGTGGCGCCCGCCGCCCGCGGCGCGACAACGTGGTCTTCTTCCCCGCTCCCGATGCCGCCGAGGCGGGCGGGTTCCGCCCCTGCCGCCGGTGCCGGCCGTCCGCGCCGCGGGCGGACGACGCCGACGCGCGCGCGGTGCAGCGCGCCTGCAGGCTGCTGGACGATCACCTGGAGTCGCCGCCGCCACTCCGCGCGTTGGGCGCGGCCGTCGGCATGAGCCCGTGGCATCTGCAGCGGGTGTTCCGCCGCAAGCTCGGCCTGACCCCGCGTGCGTACGCCGAGGCGCGGCGCCTGGCGCGGTTCCAGTCGCGGCTCCGGGCCGGCGAGACGGTGAGCCGGGCGATGTACGGCGCCGGCTACGGCTCGTCCCGCGGGGTGTACGAGGGCGGCCAGTCGGTGCTCGGCATGACGCCCGGCGCCTACCGGCGCGGGGGCGCGGGGCTCCGCATCCGCTGGACCATCGCTCCCTCGCCGCTCGGACTGGTGCTGATCGCGGCCACCGAGCGGGGCGTGTGCGCGGTGCAACTGGGCGACGACGAGTCGCGGCTGGCCGCCGCGCTGCGACACGAGTTTCCGGCCGCCGAGCTCGTGCCGGACGACGAGAGCCTGGGCGACTGGGTGGCCGCCGTCGTGCGGCGGGTCGGGGGCGAGCCGACGAGCGACGACGTGCCGCTCGACGTGCGCGCCACGGCATTCCAGTGGCGGGTCTGGACCACGCTTCGCGGGATTCCGCGGGGTGAGACGCGGACCTATGCCGAGGTTGCGCGCGACGTCGGCGCGCCGCGCGCCACGCGCGCGGTGGCCCGCGCCTGCGCCAGCAACCCCGTGGCGGTGCTGGTGCCCTGCCACCGGGTGGTCCGGACCGACGGCGAGCTGGGCGGGTATCGGTGGGGACTCGAGCGGAAGGCGAAGCTGCTGCAGCGGGAGCGGGAGGCGGCGGGCTAACCCGCCGCGCCAGGCCCCCCACCGCCCGCCGGCGCACCGCAACCGCGGAGGCGCCGGCGGGCGGGCGTCTTCGAAACGGCGCTTGCACCCGGGCCGTATAAAGGCCATGATCCGGCCCCGGCCGGAACCGGCCCGCACGTCACGTTGGAGAGGATATGGCTTCGGATTCCCGTGCTCCCGCCCGCCCGCGCCCACCCCACCGCGTCTTCCCGGTAACGGGCGCAGGCGGACGCCACGGCGGCCTGCGGCCCTGGTGGGCGGCGCTTGCCGCCCTCACCGCCTGCAGCGCGGGGACCACGGGCACGCGCACCGAGCCGGCGCCGGCTCCCGCGGCGAGCGCCGCGAGCGGCAGCCGCCACTCATCCTCCGCCATTCCCGAGGGGCTCCGCCTCGAGGCCAACGCGGGTTTCGCCGCCGCCGTGGCGCGCGGCACCCGGACCGAGACCGGCGCCCCGGGCCCCAAGTACTGGCAGCAATACGCCCGTTATCGGCTCGAGGCCGAGCTCAACCCGGTGACGAAGCGGCTCAACGGCCGCGCTCGCGTCACCTACCTCAATCACTCGCCGGACACGCTTCCGGTGCTGTACGTCCAGGCCTACCAGAATCTCTTTCGCCCCGACGCCAAGCGCGTGACACAAACGCCCAGGCTCGGCGGGATCGACTTCGAGCGGGTTGCGGTCGGCGGACGGGCGCTCGCGGCCGACCCGAAGGAGCGGGAGCCCGGCTACACGGTGGACGGGACGATCATGGCGATCCGTCTGCCGACGCCGCTTCCGCCCGGTGGCACGGCGGAGCTGGACTTCGCCTGGGAGTTCCGGGTCCAATCGGAAACGGCGCCGCGCGGGGGGCAGGACGGCGAGACCTGGTTCATCTCGTACTGGTACCCGCAGATGGCGGTGTACGACGACGTCGGGGGCTGGCAGACCGACCAGTACCTCGGCCGGGGCGAGTTCTATATGGGCTACGCCGACTACGAGGTGAGCCTGACCCTGCCCGCCGGCTGGATCGTGCAGGCCACGGGCACCCTGCAGAACCCGGCCGAGGTGTTGTCCCCGCAGACCCGGGCGCGGCTCGACTCGGCCAGGCGCTCGGGGGCGATCATCCACGTGGTGACGGACAAGGACCGCGCCGACAGCGTGGCGACGGCCAGGGGCGGCAAGCTCACCTGGCGCTTCCGCGCGGACAGCGTGCGGGACTTCGCCTGGGGCGCCTCGCCGAGGTACAACTGGGACGTGGCGCGCGCGCTGGTGGACACCGCGGGCGGCGCGCGGGGCGACACGGTCGAGGTGGACGCGTTCTACCGCACCGAAGGCAAGCGGTCGTGGTGGGACGAGGCTGCGCGGTACGGGCGCCACGCGGTGGAGTTCTTTTCCCGGCTCCTTTGGCCCTATCCCTACCCGCACATGAGCGCGTTCGACGGCCCGGCCGGATGCGGCGGGATGGAGTACCCGATGCTGACCTGCATCGGCGGGCAGTGGGACAGCCTTTCGCTCTACGAGGTCGTGAGCCACGAGATCGGCCACATGTGGTTTCCGATGGTGGTGGGCTCGGACGAGAAGCGCTACGGCTGGATGGACGAGGGCTTCACCCAGTACGACCAGTCGCAGGCGATGGACGACTTCTTCAAGGGCTTCGACGACGAGAAGCGCAACCGGGACTACTACCTCCGCGTGGCGCAGGCGGACCAGGAGGAGCCCTCGATGAAGCCGGGAGACCGCTACGACACGGAGTACGGCTTCGGGGTGGGGACCTACTTCAAGCCGGCGACGGTGCTCGTGGCGCTGCGCGAGGTGCTGGGCCGGGAGACGTTCGAGCGGGCGATGCGGGAGTACGGGCGCCGCTGGTCGAACAAGCACCCGACGCCCTGGGACTTCTTCAACACCGTGGATCAGGTGGCGGGGCGGGATCTGTCCTGGTTCTGGAGGGAGTGGTTCTTCGAGACCTGGAAGCTGGACCAGGCGCTGGACACCGTCGTGACCGAGGGCGATTCGGCGCGGATCGTCCTGGAGAACCGGGGGAAGGCGGTCATGCCCGTGCCACTCGCCATCACCCGCGAGGACGGCAAGACCGAGCGGGTGATGGTGCCGGTGGAGGTGTGGTTCGACGGGGCGAAGCGCTACGCGCTCAACGTGCCGGCCTCACCCGCCATCACCCGGGTGGAGCTCGATCCGTCGCACGCCTACCCCGACGTGAACCCGGGCGATGACACCTGGCCGCGCAACGGCCGGACGACCGCGCGGGAGCGGTCGCCCGGGCGCGCGGTTCGCGTCAGACCGTAGAGCCGAGTTGGCGCCGGGCGAACTGACCGACCCACGGTACTTCCCATTCCTGGCCCTGGTACGCCTTGAACATGAGCAGGAGCCAGAGAATGAAGCCCACGACGGTCATGCCGAGCGACAGCAGGATGCCGAAGATCCACCCGATGACGGGGACGATGCCGCTCAACACGGAGAGCGCGATGCCGAGCACGAACCACGCGACGCCGAGGACGGTGGACTGCATCGCGTGGAACCGGACGAACCGGTTCTCCTTCTCGATCAGCAGGAAGATGATCCCGGTGATGGGGCCGAGGAGGTAGGCGAGGGCCCCCGCCAGGTTGGGCGACAGGCCCGACCCCTGGGCCGGCTGGGGCTGCGGAGCGGACATCGGCGTCTCCTTACGGAATTGGACGGTTGCGAGCGAACCGACCGCGCCAAGGTGCAGGCCGGTACCCCGCCTGTCAATCAGCTAGGTTTGCACTCATGACCGTCACGCATGCCCCGGCCGGGCTGGACCCGTTCCTCTCGCGGCTCTGCGAGGCCCGCCGCGCGCACCAGCTTCCGCTTCAGCTTCGCGAGCTCTCCGAGGAGCTCGCCGGCGCAGTATTGGAATTCCTCTTCCCTCACTTCGCCCGCAGCCGCCGGTGCGAGCCCAGCGACGTGGCCGCCGAGGCGGCGCGGATCCGGGAGCTCCTGCTCCACGCGGTGGGGCCCGGGGCGCCGCCGGCGATCGCCGAGCGGTTCTTCGACCGGCTTCCGACGATATACGACGCCCTGCTGGAGGACGCGGACGCGCTCTACCTGGGCGATCCGGCCGCCCGGAGCCGGGACGAGGTCATCCTGGCCTATCCCGGGTTCTTCGCGGTGGCGCTCTACCGGGTGGCGCACGCACTGCACGAGCTCGGGGCGGCCCCGCTCCCCCGGCTCCTGACCGAGTTCGGCCACCGGGAGACCGGGATCGACATCCACCCCGCGGCCCGGATCGGGGCGCGGCTCGCCATCGATCACGGAACCGGCATCGTGATCGGCGAGACGGCGGTGCTCGGCGACGGCGTGAAGCTGTATCAGGGCGTGACGCTCGGCGCCGCGTCGGTGCGCAAGGAGCTGTCGCAGACCAAGCGGCATCCCACGATTGGCGACGGGGTGGTGATCTACGCCAACGCGACGATTCTGGGCGGGGACACGGTGGTCGGGAGCGACAGCATCATCGGCGGCAACGTGTGGCTCACCCACAGCGTGCCGCCCCGGTCGGTCGTGACCCACACCGAGCACGTACAGCGCCAGCGCTCGGCGGACGACCTCATCGAGTTCCACCTGTAGCCGACCGTGGGCCGGGGGGCGCCAGCCCCCGGCACTCAGATCCCCAGGTCCTGGGGCGGGTGGAAGACGATCCAGGCCACGATGACGATGCCGATCCAGAGGATCGCCATCGCGATCCAGTAGAGAATGGTCCCGCGGGTCACCGGCTCGTGCTTGGACATGGGATCTCCAGGGTGTCGGCGGGGAAGTTAGGGCGCTCGTACGGCGGGCGGCAGTGGTGGCGGAACTCCTCTTCCGCATAGTACGTTAGCTCCGATCAGACGCCCCCTCCGCCACCGCATCGGCGGGTTCGCCCAGCGTCCCGAGGGGAATCTCATGTCGAGCCCGACCCCCCGCTCCCGGCTGGACCGCATCGCGGAACGCCCCGTCGCCCGCGTCGTGGCCTACTACGTCCTGCTGGTCGCCGGCGCCGCGCTCCTCACCCAGCTCGTGCCCGACCTGGCCCGGCTGCTCTCCTCGGAGCGCATGGGCGACCTCATCCGCCTCGCCCCCCGGCGGGGAGGGGATCTGTCCGCGCTGGCGCAGGACCAGTTGCCGCCCGCCGCCCTGACCGGGCCGCTGGGCCCGCCGCTGGCGGCGGGGGTGGCCATGCTGGGCGCGAGCCTGGTCATGCTGCCGGTGGCCTGGGTGTACACCCTCACGCGCCAGAAGAAGGGCTATCGGCAGTCCACCGTACAGACGCTGGTGATCCTCCCGGCGGTCGTGGCCGGCGTGGTCATCCTGGTGAAGAACAGCCTTGCGCTCGCGTTCAGCCTGGCGGGCATCGTGGCCGCGATCAACTTCCGGAGCACGCTCCGCGACACGAAGGACGCGGTCTACATCTTCCTCGCCATGGTCGTGGGCCTCGCCGCCGGGGTCCAGATCATGGCTGTCGCGCTCGCGGTGTCGATCGTGTTCAACCTGCTCTGCCTGGTGCTCTCCTGGAGCGATTTCGGCCGGGCCCCGCCGGCGCTCGAGGGCGCCCGGGCCCGGCACCGGCTGGAGCGGGCACGGGCGCTCGCGGCCGCGAACCGGACCGGCATGTTCGTGTCGGTGCTGGACCAAGAGATCCTCAAGTCGCTCTCGCCGGAGCAGCTCGACGCGTTGGCCGACCGGGCGCGGCGCGCCCGCGGGCGGCTCGAGCCCGACGAGGGTGACGGCGCGAAGCCGCTGGACCGCACCCTGAGGATCTTCGCGACCGACCCGGCAGCCGTCCGGGCGCCGGTCGAGGCGCTGCTCGCGACCCAAGTGAAGGCCTGGCGCTTCGACCGCGCGCTGGACGGCGGGGAAGGAACGCAGGCGCTCGAGTACCGGCTGCGGCTCCGGAAGAAGGTGCCGGCCGACGCGCTCCTGGCGCGACTTCGGGACCAGGGCGTGCGAGCCGAACTGGTGTAGGCCGTGCCCAGCCCGCGGATGCTCCCGTGACCGCCGGGGCCGCCCCGACCAGCGAAGCCGGCCGCCGGCTGCAAGAGGCGGTGAAAGGGCGCTATGCGCTCGAGCGGGAGCTGGGGCGCGGCGGCATGGCCACCGTCTTTCTCGCGCGCGACCTCCAGCTCCCCCGCACCGTCGCGATCAAGCTCCTCGATCCCACGGTCACGAGCTCGATCGGCGTCGAGCGGTTCCTCCGCGAGATCGAGATCACCGCCCGCTTTCAGCATCCGCACATCCTTCCCCTCATCGACTCCGGGCGGGATGGGCGGATGGTGTACTACGTCATGCCGCACGTCTCGGGCGAGTCGCTCCGGGAACGGCTCGTCCGGGAGCAGCGACTCTCGGTGGCGGCCAGCGTGAACATCGCGCGTGACGTGGCCGACGCCCTGGCCTACGCGCACGAGCAGGGCGTGGTGCACCGGGACGTGAAGCCGGAGAACATCCTCCTGTCCGGCGGCCACGCGATCGTCGCGGACTTCGGCATCGCGCGCGCGGTGGAGAACTGCGCCAACTGCCCGCCCGACGGCGAGCTCACCATCGCCGGTGCGCCGATCGGGACCCCCGCGTACATGAGCCCCGAGCAAGCCGAGGGGCGAGCCGCCGATGGACGGAGCGACGTCTACGCCCTCGGCTGCGTGCTGTTCGAGATGCTGACCGGACGGCCGCCGTTCGTCGCGAAGTCGGCCCGCGCGATCATGACGCAGCACGTCACGACGCCCCCGCCCGCGCTCGGGGAGCTGCGCCCGGGGATTCCGGCCGGGGTGGCGGCGGCGGTGGAGCGCGCGCTGGCCAAGGAGCCGGCGGAGCGGTTCCCGACGGCCCGCGAGCTCGCCGACGTACTGCAGGTGCTGAGCGCGACGGAGGTGCTGGTGCACGCCACGCCGTCCGAGGGCGCCGGCACGCCGGTCCCGGCGGCGCTCGCGCCGGCCGGCGCCGCCCCCGCGACCCCGGGGGCGGCGACCCGCCCGCCGGCGGAGCCGGCCGGCCGAGGCAGCCGGCTGCTGGTCTTCTCGGCCGTACTTGCGGTGCTCGCGCTGACCGCCACGATGCTCCTCCCCCATCGCCAGGCGCCGCGCGGGGTCCCGGTGGCGCGGCGCGCCGCCTCGATCGCGGTGATGCCGCTCGAGAACTACAGCAGCGACGAGGGTGCCGCCTTCCTGAGCGAGGGGCTCACCGAGGAGATCATCGCGCAGCTCGCGAGGATCCGCGGGCTCAAGGTGATATCGCGGACATCGGTGGTGGCCGTGTCGGGCAAGGGGCTCACCGTCCCGCAGATCGCCGACACGCTCGGGGTGGGGAACGTGCTCGAGGGCTCGGTGCAGCGCGCCGGGGATCGGATCCGGGTCACGCTGCAGCTCATCGACGCCGCCGACGCCCATCTCTGGGCCGAGTCGTACGAGCGCGACCTCAAGGACGCGATCGCGCTGCGGCGTGAGATCGCGCAGAAGGTGGTCACCGCGCTGGCGCTGGCCGTGCCCGGCGTGGATCCGGGGGAGCGGACCGAGCGCACCCAGACGAGCCCGGCGTACGACGCGTACCTGCGGGGGAGCTACTGGCTCACCCGCACCAGCCCCGATGGGCTGGACCAAGCCATCCGCGCGTTCGAGGACGCGGTTCGCGCGGACTCGACCTATGCGCCGGCGTACGCGGGGCTCTCCTCCGCGCTCCGGCAGTGGGTGACGCTGGGCTACGCCGGCGAGCGGGAGCCGTACGCCACCTTCGCGCGCGCCGCGCAGGCCGCCGACCGCGCGCTGGAGCTCGACCCGGACCTTGCCGCCGGGTACATCGCGCGGGGCCTGGTGCGGGCGTATGGATGGGCGCCGGCCGATGTCGCACTCGAGGATCTCGAGCGCGGGCTCGCGCTGCTGCCCAACGCGGGGAGCGCGCACGCGGCGGCGGCCGTCGGCCTCATGCGCCTCGGCCGGCACGAGGAGGCCCTCGCCCAGGCGCAGATGGCCGTGCAGCTCGATCCGCTCTCCGCGACGGCGCACGGCGGATACGCCGTGATCGCCCTCGGCAGCCGGCGCTACGATCTCGCGATCCAGGCCAACCGCCGCGTGCTCGGCCTCGAGCCCAACTTCGTGGGCGGCCGCGCCATCGAGGGCGTGGCGCAGATGCTCCTCGGCCATCCCAAGGAGTGCCTCGCGCTCGACCTGAGCGAGTTCCCCGAGGTGCGCGCGATCTGCCTCAACGCCGCCGGGCGGGTGGCGGAGAGCGCGGCGCTCGCCGATTCGGTCGCGCCCGCGTACATGGCCGGCAGGTACCGGCGAATCTTCCAGCTCGGCATCCTGGCGGCCTACTACGCCCAGCGGGGCGACGCGGCGCGGGCCGCGGAGTGGATCCAGCGCGCCTACGAGCGCTCTCCGTCGGGCTTCGAGTTCCGGGTGATCGAATCGGGGCTGTTCGACCCGGTGCGGGACGATCCGCGATGGCAGGCGACCCTCGACTCCATCCACCGCCGCGTCTTCCAGCGCGTCTTCGAATGAGAGCCGCGGTACCGCTGGCGGGCCTCGTCGCCGCGTGCGCCGGGGCGGCGGAGCCCGCGCCCCCGCCGGCCCCGCTGACCGGGGCCCGTGAGGTCGAGACCACGCTCTTTCTCATCGGCGACGCGGGCAACCCCGCCCCCGGCGGCGAGCCGGTGCTGCGCGCGCTCGCGCGCGCGATCGGGAACGCGCCGGGAGAACGGGCCGTCGTGTTCCTCGGCGACAATCTCTATCCGCGGGGGCTGCCGGATTCCGGCGCGCCCGATCGCCGGGAAATGGAGCGGCGGCTCGACGACCAGCTCGCCGCGGCGCGCGCAACCGGGGTGCGGGGCATCTTCGTTCCCGGCAATCATGACTGGGACGAGCAGGGGCCCGACGGATGGAACGCGATTCGCCGGCAGGAGCGTTACATCACCGCGCACGGCGGGCCGTCCATCACGCTCCTGCCCGGCGGCGGGTGCCCCGGGCCGGCGGTGGTGGACCTGGGCAGCCGGATCCGGCTCGTCGTGCTCGACACCCAGTGGTGGCTGCACGCGTGGGCCAAGCCGGCCGCGCCCAATTCCGGGTGCCGGGCCGACACCGATCGCGCGGTGGCCGACTCGCTGCGCGCCGATCTCGCGCGGGCCGGGGGACGCCGGGTGGTGGTGGTCGCCCACCACCCGCTGGCGACGG
>DASSOD010000192.1:0-6195 GCA_035700905.1 Gemmatimonadales bacterium
GCGGTGCCGACGCCGTCGGAACCGCAGCCCAGACGGGGCGGCTCGTTCGATGAATTCTTCCGCGGCGACTCGACGCCGCCCGCCCCGCCACCCCGGCCGACCGCCGCATCGCGGCCGGCGAGCGAAGACGACCTCGACCAGTTCCACGCCTGGCTCCAGAGTCTCAAGCGCTGAATGCGCATCGCCGTGCTGAACGGTCCCAACCTCAACCTCTTGGGCACCCGCGAGCCGGAGATTTACGGGCGCGCCACGCTTGACGAGATCGAGCGGATGGTGCGGGAGGAGGCCGCGCGGCTCGGCGTCGAGATCGAGTGGCTCCAGAGCAACCATGAGGGCGTGCTGGTGGATGCGGTGCAGGGGCTCAAGGGTCGCGCGGACGGCGCGATCGTGAACGGCGGGGCATTCACCCACACCAGCATCGCGCTTCGGGACGCGCTCCTCGCCGTGCGGGTGCCGTTCGTCGAATGCCATCTGTCCAATCTGTTCGCGCGGGAACCCGAGCGGCGCCACTCGCTCTTCGCCGACCTCGCGCTGGGCATGATCAGCGGCTTCGGCGCGCAAAGCTACCTCCTTGCGCTGCACGCGCTGGTGGGCCGACTGCGTGTCGCATGACCGTCGGCCGGAGCGGCAGGCGGCGCTGCGCGCGGCCATGGCGCATGAGGGCCTCGAGGCGCTGCTGGTCACGCATCTTCCCAATATCCGCTATCTGACCGGATTCACCGGCACCGCCGCGCTCCTGCTGGTGCGCCCCGACGAGGCGGTGCTGGTCACCGACTTCCGCTACGCCGAGCAGGCGCCGCCCGAGGTGGGGGCCACGGCCCGGGTGGAGGTCGATCCGGCGAACGTCTGGCAGCGGCTCGCGCGGCTCATCGCGGCGGCGGGGATCGTCACGCTGGGCATCGAGGCGCACGCGCTTACCGTGCGCGACGCCGAGCGGCTCGCCGACGCGGGGCGGATCCGGTTGATCCCGACGGCGGACCTGGTCGAGCGGCTCCGCGCGGTCAAGGACCCGGACGAGGTCGCGGCCATTCGCGAGGCGGCCGGGATCGCGCAGGACGCGCTGGCCGAGGTGCTGCCCCGCGTGCACGCGGGGCAGCGCGAGCTCGACGTGGCGGCGGCGCTCGAGTCGGCGCTGCGTCTTCGGGGCAGCGAATGGCATCCCTTTCCCACCATCGTCGCGTCCGGCCCGCGATCGGCGCTGCCGCACGCGCGTACCAGCACCCGGGTGATCGAGCCCGGTGACTGGCTGCTGCTCGACTTCGGCGCGCAGGTGCGGGGCTACTGCGCCGATCTCACCCGCACCGTCGTGGTGGGCGCGCGGGCCGACGAGCGGCAGCGGGTGGTGTACGAGCTGGTACGGGCGGCGCAGCGGCGTGCGATCGAGCACCTTCGCCCCGCGATGGCGGGCCGCGAGGGCGACGCGCTGGCCCGGGAGGTGATCGCGGTGCGCGGGTTCGGCGACGCCTTCGGGCATTCGCTGGGCCACGGGCTCGGCCTCGAGGTGCACGAGGCGCCGCGCCTCTCCCCGACCGCCGAGGCGCCCCTCCCCTCGCACGCGGTGGTCACGGTCGAGCCGGGGATCTATCTTGCAGGCTGGGGCGGCGTCCGGATCGAGGACGACGTGTACCTGGGGCCCGAGGGCGCCCAGTGCCTGTCGGACAACCGGACCGAGCTGGTGGAGCTGGTGTGAGCGAGCGCCCGGCCCCGAACCCCCAACACCTGTCTATGACCCCTCAAGAGATGCAGCAGCTCGCCGAGCTGCTCCAGACGGTCCCTGGCATCAAGACCATCGACCTGAAGGACGTCCGGCGGCTCGCGCAGTTGCTGCGGGAATCGCCGGAGATCGGCTCGATCGAGGTGAAGGGCTGGTTCGGGACGGGCGTCGTGATCACCCGCACCCAGGCGGCGGTGCAGGTGTCGGGCACTTCGGCGCCGGCCGCGCCCGCGGCGTCGGGGCACGCCGCCCCGACCATCCAGCCGGCGCGGTCCGCCTCCACCGACGGCGCGGCCGCGGCGGCGCCCGCGGGTGCGGGGTTGAAGGAGATCCGCTCGCCGATGGTGGGGACGTTCTACCGCGCGCCCGAGCCGGGCGCGGAGCCTTACGTCAGCGCCGGCTCCCGGGTCACCGCGGGGCAGACCGTCTGCATCATCGAGGCGATGAAGATCATGAACGAAATCGAGGCCGAGATCACCGGCGTGGTGCGCGAGGTGTGCGTGGAGGACGCGCAGCCGGTCGAGTTCGGCCAAGTCCTCTTCCGGGTGGATCCGAATGGCTGAGCCGACCGCGGGCGGCGCGCCCGCCGCGTTCAACTTCAAGCAGGCGATCGCGCAGATGATCCAGCGCAACGGCTCCGACCTGCTGCTCAAGGTGGGCCGCTCGCCGACGGTGCGGGTGAACGGCGAGCTCGCGACGCTGGAGATGGCGCCGCTCAAGCCCGAGGACCTGAAGCTCCTGGCCGAGCAGGTGATGACGCCGCGGCAGGTGAAGGAGTTTGCCGAGAAGAAGGAAGCGGATTTCGCCATCGGGGTGCCGGGCGTGGGGCGCTTCCGCACCAACATCTACCAGCAGCGCGGCACGCTCGCCTTCGCCTTCCGCGCCATTCCCTACGAGGTGAAGACCATCCGCGAGCTGCACCTTCCGCCCATCCTGGAGGAGATCTCGCTCAAGCCGCGGGGGCTCGTGCTGGTCACCGGCATCACCGGCTCGGGCAAGTCCACGGCGCTCGCCGCGATGATCAACCACGTGAACCAGCATCGGCGGGTGAACATCATCACGATCGAGGACCCGATCGAGTTCCTGCACCGTGACGTGGCGGCCAACATCTCGCAGCGCGAGGTGGGAAGCGACACGCTCTCGTTCGCCTCCGCGCTCCGGCACGTCCTGCGGCAGGACCCCGACGTGATCCTGATCGGCGAGGTCCGCGACGCGGAGACGCTGGACACCGCGCTCAAGGCGGCGGACACCGGCCATCTGGTGTTCTCGACGCTCCACACGACGGACGCCACCCAGACGATCAACCGCGTGATCTCGTTCTACCCGCCCTACCAGCACCAGGAGATCCGGGCGCTGCTCTCGACCGCGCTCGCGGCGGTGATCTGCCTCCGGCTGGTGCCGCGGCAGGACGGCCGGGGCCGGGTGCCGGCGGCCGAGGTGCTGATCAACACCGCCGCCGTCGCCGACAACATCCGCGACATCGAGCGCGCGCTCAACATCCCCGACCTCATCGCCGAGGGCACCGTCAGCTACGGCATGCAGTCGTTCGACCAGTCGCTGATGAAGTGGTACAAGGAGGGGATGGTGTCCTACGAGAGCGCGCTGTTCTACTCCTCGAACCCGAGCGAGTTCGCGCTGCGGGCGTCGGGCGTGGACTCCGCGTCGGACCGGACCTTCACCGAGATCACCAGCGACCAAGACGACTCGCGGTCGCTGGACCTCACGCCCTAGATGGCCGTGCCGCTGCCGATCGCGCCGGGAGGCACCCGGCGCGGCCGCTCGCGTCTCCGGGTCCGGCCGCGTGTTTAGGAAGGTCCTGATCGCCAACCGCGGGGAGATCGCCCTGCGGGTGATCCGCGCCTGCCGCGAGCTGGGCCTGCAGACGGTCGCGGTGTACAGCGAGGCCGACCGCGAGTCGCTGCACGTGCGGTTCGCGGACGACGACGTCTGCATCGGGCCGCCGCCCGGTCGTTCCTCCTACCTCAGGATTCCCCACCTGATCGCGGCCGCCGAGATCACCGGCGCCGACGCGATCCATCCCGGCTACGGGTTCCTGGCGGAGAACGCCGAGTTCGCCGACACCTGCCGGGCGTCGAACATCACCTTCATCGGACCGACCGGCGACCAGATCCGGCAGATGGGCGACAAGGCCACCGCGCGCCGCCTGGCGCAGGAGGCGGGCGTGCCGACGGTCCCCGGCTCGCCGGGCACGATCGAGGAGCCCGAGGAGGCGCTGGCCTTCGCCGAGTCGATCGGCTTTCCGGTGATCATCAAGGCGACCGCCGGCGGGGGCGGGAAGGGAATGCGCATCGCCCACGACCCGGAGCAGTTCGGGCAGCTCTTCGGGCTGGCGCAGAACGAGGCGCTCGCCGCGTTCGGCAACGGCGCGGTGTACGTGGAGCGCTACCTGGTGCGGCCGCGGCACGTCGAGATCCAGGTCCTGGGCGACACCCACGGCAACGTCGTCCACCTCGGCGAGCGCGACTGCTCGGTGCAGCGGCGCCACCAGAAGCTCATCGAGGAGAGCCCGAGCCCGGCGCTCAACCTCGACCTGCGCCGGCGGATGGGCGACGCCGCGGTGGCGCTCGCGTCGCGAATCGGCTACCTCGGCGCGGGCACGCTGGAGTTCCTGCTGGACCAGGACGGCAGCTTCTACTTCATGGAGATGAACACCCGGATCCAGGTGGAGCACCCGGTCACCGAGATGGTGACCAGCTTCGACCTGGTGAAGGAGCAGATCCAGATCGCGGCCGGCGACCCGATCAGCTACCGGGGCGACGGCACGCGGCTCCGGGGCCACGCGATCGAGTGCCGGATCAACGCGGAGGACCCGTACCGCAACTTCCAGCCGTGCCCGGGGCTGATCACGGCGTATCACCCGCCGGGCGGCCCGGGGGTCCGGGTGGACACGCACGTGTACGCCGGCTACACCGTGCCGCCCTACTACGACTCGCTCCTGGCCAAGGTCATCGTGCACGGCAACACCCGCGGGGAGGCGCTCGCCCGCATGGGCCAGGCGCTCGACAGCTTCATCCTCGAGGGAATCACGACCACCATCCCGTTCCTGGCCCGGGTGATCCGCCATCCCGACTTCGCCGCGGGGCGGGTGGACACCCACTTCCTCGAGCGGGAGTCGCACTTGCTGCAGCCGCCGGAGACATGAGGCTCGACGTCGCGTTCAGTCCGGTGGGCCTGGCGCCCGCCGAGGTGCAGGGCCGTACGGTTTTCGTCATCGACGTGCTTCGGGCGACCACCGCGATGTGCGCGGCGCTGGCGCACGGCGCCAAGGCGCTCATCCCGGTAGGCTCCACCGAGGAGGCGCTTCGCCTGGCGCAGACCATCGGGAGCAACGACGTGCTGCTCGCCGGGGAGAAGCAGTGCGTCCGGATTCCCGGGTTCGCGCTCGGCAACAGCCCGCTCGAGATGACCGAGCCGGTGGTGCGGTACAAGACGATCGTGGTCACGACCACCAACGGGACGAAGGCGCTGTTCGCGGCGCAGGGCGCGGCAGGCGTGTACCTCGCCTGCGCGGCCAACCTCACGCTCGCCGCGGAGCGCGCGCGGGAGGCGCTGGAGCAGCAGCGCGACATCCTCATCCTCTGCGCCGGCCGCGAGGGCGCGTTCGGGCTGGACGACGCCTACTGCGCGGGCCGGCTGGCGCTGGCCGCCCTGGGCGGCCGCAAGCGGCGCCGCGGGCTCAACGACGCGGCGGTCGCGAGCCTCGACCTGGTGCGCCGCTACGGCGAGCGCTGGGAGCGCCCCCTGGCCTACAGCCGGGCGGGACGCGAGCTGATCCGGTTGGGCTTCGAGAGCGACGTGCTCGACGCCGCACGCGTCGACGCGTACCCCGTCCTGCCCCACTTCCACGAACGCCGGGTCACGATCGCGCCGCTGCCGCATCCGCAGGCGACATGACCCCTGACGCCCGCCGCCGGCTCGGCGCGCTCACCGCGCTCGTGCTCGGGCTCTTCCTCGGGCTCACGCTCCTGCCCGTGCCGATCACCGGCCCGGTGGGCTCGTGGGCCGGGCATACGCTCTGGCACTGGTTCGGCGTCGGGGCGCTCGGGCTGCCCATCCTGGGTGTCGGGCTCGCGCTCGCCGGCTTCGAGCGGCTGGGCCGGCTCGACATGAAGCGGGCGGCCGCGCTCATCGCCGGCCTGAGCGCGCTGGTTCCCTATCTCGTGGGCGTCTTCGCCGGGGTCACCCGGGACGACCTGGTGCCGGACGTGGCGCAGCGCGGGGTGGCGGCGCGGCTCACCGGGCTGGTGCCCGGTTTCTTCTCGCAGCTCGTAACCGGGCGCGTGGGGCTCGCGGGCGCGGTGCTGCTCGGCTTCCTGGCGCTCTCGGCCCTCACCCTCGTCACCTTCGCCTGGCATCCGCTGCACAAGCTCGAGCGCCGGCCTGACGACGGGAACGCGCCGCCGCGAAGGACCCGTCGCAGCCTCGGGAGCGCCGGTGCGGCCCCGGCCGAGGCGTCGGCT
>DASSOD010000193.1:0-15115 GCA_035700905.1 Gemmatimonadales bacterium
CCCGCGCGTTCGCCCGTACCCCTGCTGCGAGCGGCTGCTCCAGGACCTCGCGACGAGCCCGGCGTGGCAACAGGTGTACGAGGGTGCGGGCGCGCGGGTGTTTCGGCGAGTGGGCGCGGGGGCGCGCGCGCGCGGCCTCCGCCGGGGCTCGGGCTCGGTGGCATACCGGCCCTGATGCCCCCGGCGCGAGCAGCCGCGTCCCGGTCCCCACCCGCGCCTCCCCAATGCCCGGCCGTGCTGATAGGATCCAAGCGTGGCCGATTCGATCCGTGAGCTGTTCTTCGGCGGGCCCTCGACCCGCGCGCTGGTCGAGACACTCACGCCCCGCCGTAGCTTCGACGACGTCGTCCTCCCCCCGGAGACCCTGAGCGCGCTGAACCACGCGCTCGCGCTGGTCCGCAAGCACGACCTCATCTTCCGCGACTGGGGGCTGGGCGAGCGGCACTCGGCCGGGCTTGGACTCGCCTTCCACTTCGCCGGACCGCCCGGAACCGGAAAGACCATCTGCGCGGAAGCGCTGGCCCACGCGCTCCGGCGCGAGCTCCTCGTCGTGCGCTACGCCGAGCTCGAGAGCCGCTGGGTGGGGCAGACGAGCAAGCACGTCTCGGCCGTGTTCCGGACGGCCGAGCAGCGCGACGCCGTGCTCTTCTTCGACGAGGCCGATGCCATCGCCGGCCGCCGCTTCGTCTCGGCGACCGCCGGGTACGAGCGGGAGGCCAACGCGGTCGTCAACGTCCTCCTGCAGGAGCTCGATCGCTTTGGCGGCGTCGTGATCTTCGCGACCAACCTCGCCGCCGGCATCGATCCCGCCTTCGAGCGCCGCATCCGCACGCACATCCTGTTCGGGCTGCCGGGACTGGACGAGCGCGAACGGATCTGGCGCGCGCAGCTCCACCCCCGCAAGACGCCGCTCGCCGACGACGTGGACTTCCGCGCGCTCGCGGAGGCGTTCCCGCGGAGCGGCGGCGACATCAAGAACGCGGTGCTCAAGGCCGCCCAGCTCGCCACGCTCGAGCCCGGCCCCGACGAGGGGAAGCGCATCCACCAGCGTCACTTCGAGCAGGGAATGCGGGAGGTGATCGCGGCGGGGGAAGTGATGGCGCAGTCGCTCTTCGACCAGCCCGGCGGCGCCGCGCCGAGCCCGCTCGCCGACGTGTGGGAGCGCTTGTCCGAGGGGCAGGACCGGCTGCAGGGCGAAACGGCGCTGCTCGCCGAGCGGCTCGAGACGGTGGAGCGCGACCAGCGGGTCGCCGCCGAGCGCGCCGAGTCCGGCCGGGCCGAGCTCGCGCGGCAGGAGCAGGCGCTCGCCCATGCCGCTCGACGGCGAGACCTCCAGCGTGTGGCCGTCGCCGCGGGCGTGGCCCTGCTCACCGCGCTGGGGGCGCTGGCCGCCGTGCTGCTCCGCTGAGCGCTCCTCAGTGCCTGCGCCGGAGCGCCACGTCCTCGCTCCGGACGTTCGGGCCCACCATCAGCACCAGCAGGCGCGACTCGTATCCCGAGGCGGTCACCCGGACGTACTGCGTGCGGCAGTTGTCCACCAGTGCCATGTCGAATCGGAAGTGGTATTCGCCGGTTTCGTCGGTGAACGCCGTATACGGGGTGCCGATCATCTGCAGGTGCGCGCCGGCGAGCGGCTGACCCGTGTCCTGGCGGAAGATGCGGCCCACGGCGACGCCGTAGTGAATCGCGCCCGCGGATTCGGCGGGCGGGGCTGGGCGCCGAATGCACTTGGTGGAGTCGTCCGGCAGGTAGGCTTGCAGTGGGCGCACGTCGCGCGGCCCGGCACCGGGCGGCGGCCCCTCGTGCCGTCGGCCGAAGATACGGCGTGCCTCCGACTCGAGCGTCGGGGCCGTCGAGTAATCGCTCGCCTTCGGCGCCGCCGCGTCGGGCGCCCGGGTCGGCGTGCGCTCGGATCCATCGGCAGCCTTGTCCGGAGCGTTGGCGCCCTTCGACGCCCGCTCCTCCGGCGGCGCGTTCGGCTCGGGCTCCGGATCGGGCTGACGCTTTACGGGCGGCGGCGCCAGCGGACGTGGCGGTGGCTGGATCGGCGCGGGGGCCGGCTCCGGCGTGGGGCGCGGCTGCGGCGGCGGGGGCGGCGGCTTCGGAGCCGGCGGGATGTAGAACGGAATGGTGACCTGGCGCGTGCTGTCCCGCGGCTGCTCGGTCCGCCGCGCGTCCAGCACCTCGGCCTCGTGCCGCGAGATCAGCACGGCGAGCGCGATCAACGCCGCGTGGATGATCGCGCTTCCGGCCGCCGCACCCCACGGCCGCCGGCGAGCGGGCGCCAGCGGCGGCTTTCTCCGGTCGGGCCTGGACCTCGGGAAGAGCGGCGGAAGCGACGACAAATCGGGCGATCCTGGGTCGAGCCGGGGTTCGGGGCAGACGGCAAGATACACGCCCGGGGAGGGTCAGGTTTCCGTGCCCCAGCCCTCGAACTCACAATCCTGCGTAAGCCCCGCCGCCACCATCCATTCCACCCAGCGGTCGAGCCGTTCCGGGGAGAGCCGCATCGGCGGCGTGGTACCCGTCACCGAGATGCGGCCGCGCGTGGGCCCGGCCTCGACCCGCACATCGAAGTCGGTTCGGTCGAGCAGGAGGTCCATCAAGCGGGCGGCCGCAGCCCGGCTCGGAGCACGGTACGCGAACCCGATCCGGTGCGTTGGGGCGGCGGCGGCAAGTGTTTGCCAGATCTCGCGGTTGAGCTGCAGGTGGCGCGAGACCAGCTCGTGATAGCGGGGATGGGTGTCGTCGATCATCGGCGGTGCAGTAGCGAGCCTCCCGCGACGCTCACGCCGGCGCGTTCACTGCCGCAGTCGCCGGCGAGCTCCCGCGCGCGGCGCCCGTCCCCCGTGCCGACAGGCCGAGGGCGAGCCCGGCCGCGAGCAGGCAGAGCGCGCCCGCGCCGGCGAACGCCGCGGAGTAGTCGCCCAGCCGGGTTCGCGCCACGCCCGCGCCGAGCGCTGCCGCGCCCGCGCCGAGCTGGTGCGCCGCCACGATCCACCCGAACATCACCCCGGTACGCGCCGCGCCGAACCGCTCTCCCGTGAGCCGGACCGTAGGCGGCACCGTCGCGACCCAGTCGAGCCCATAGAACACAGCGAACGCCCAGCGTCCCGACGCCGGGCCGGCGAGCGCGAACGGCAGGCCGAAGAGCGAGAGCCCGCGAAGCCCGTAGTACCAGCCCAGCAGCTTGCGACTGTCCCACCGATCCGAGAGCCATCCCGACAGCGTCGTGCCGATGAGATCGAAGACGCCCATGGTGGCGAGCAGGCTTGCCGCGGCCACTTCGGGAATGCCGTGGTCCAGGCACGCGGGGATGAGGTGGGTCCCGACGAGCCCGTTGGTGGTGGCCCCGCAGATGAAGAACGTGCCGGCGAGGAGCCAGAAGTCGCGATCCCTCACGCCATCACCGAGCGCCCGGAGCGCGGCGCGCGCGGGGTTCTCGGCCGAGAGGGCGTCGGGAGCCGACCACCGCCCGGCCGGGCCAACGCGCGCGCCGTACGGCAGCAGACCCCGGTCCCGCGGAAACTCGCGCAGGACGAGCGCCGCCACCGGCATCAGCGCCAGCGCGAGCCCGGCCAGGAGCAGCGTGGCGGAGCGCCAACCCTCGCGCGTGGTAAGGGAGGCGAGGAGCGGCAGGAAGACGAGTTGCCCGGTGGCGGCGCTCGCCGTGAGCACACCCATCACCGCGCCGCGGCGCGCCTCGAACCAGCGGCTCACGACGGTTGCGCCCAACACGAGGGCAGTCATTCCGGTGCCGATGCCGGCGACCACGCCCCAAAGCGCTATCAGCTGCCAGCTCGCCCTCATCCAAGGCGTGAGCCCGACCCCGACGGCCAGCAGCCCCAAGGCCGCCAGGACCGTGCGCCGGATGCCGAAGCGGTCCATCAGCGCCGCGGCGAAGGGGCCGAGGAGCCCGTAGAGCACCAAGTTGATGGAGACCGCAAGAGAGATCGTGCTGCGGGTCCAGCCGAACTCGTGCTCGAGCGGCACCATGAGCACGCCTGGCGCCGACCGGATGCCCGCCGCAACCAGCAGGGTGAGGAAGGTGACCGCGACGACGCGCCAGGCGTAGTGCATCAGCGGGCCCCGCCGCTCGGCGGGCTCCGCGACACGGCGGTTCATCTCAGCGGGTCGGGATGGCGCCGGCGAGCGCCGCGCCGCGCGGCCCGCCGCGCTGGCTCGCTACCGCTGCGGGCTCGGCCAGCGCCGCCGCCCCGCTGAGCACCAGGGCCAGCCACACGAGGTCCGCCGCGAGGAGGTGGACCAGCTGCAGCCACACCGGTGCGAGCAGCGCGACGTTGAGGCCGCCCAGGAGCAGCTGGAGCAGCACGAGAACGCCCATAGCCCGCGCGAGGGCCGCGGCCCGCCCCCTCGCGGGCGCCCGGGCGAGCCACAGCGAGAGGCCCAGAAGATAGAAGCCGACGAGGATCGCCAGCGTGGGATGGAGCACGCGCAGCCGGATCAGGAGGTGTGCGGTGGGGGACGCGTCTTCTCTCAATCCCCCGAGCAGTGAGCTGGACGGGAACAGCGTGTCGCCGAGCGCCGCGACGGCGCCGGTCATGCCCACCGCGAGCGTTCCCGCGAGCCCGGCGGCCACGAGCCACGGCAGCGCGCCGCGCCCGCGCAGCCCCACCCGCGGCCCGCCGGACGCCCACCACGCCGTGAGGCCGAGCGCGGCGAGGAGCAGGAACGTGTTCACCAGGTGCACGCTCAGCGACACCGCGCGCGTCATGGACGCGTCGTGCTCGACCAACCGGTAGAGGACGAGCCAGGCGCCCACCAGCGCCTCGCTCAGCATGAACCCGAGCGAGGCGAGCGCCCCCCCGCGGGCCGGGTGGCCGCGCGGCGCCGCCCGCGACCAGACGACGAGCCCTATGACGAGCAGCAGCGCCACGCCGCTCATGATCCGGTGGGTGAACTCGATCAGCGTCTGGATCCGCTCGGGCTGCGGTATCACCACGCCGTTGCACAAGGGCCAGTGGCGCCCGCACCCGGCCCCGGCGCCGGAGGCGCGAACGTAGGCGCCCCAGAGCACGACGGCCAGATTGTAGGTCAGGACGCCCCAGGCGTACTTCGCGAAGCGCGGCATGCGTGAATCATAGCCCGAGCGCCGTACGCACGAGAGCCGCGGCAGGGCGCCGCACTCGCGATGCAGGGCGCACCATCGTTGCGGGCAGCCCCTCCGCGCGCCACATTGGCCTCCTCCCGCGACCGTCGCGGCCGCGGGCGCGCCCTACCGATCATCGGGAGAAGCAGATGGTGGCCGCCACCCCGGCCGTGCGACAGCTCGAGCTCGCCGCCGCCGCCGAGCAGGCGCCGCGGCGCAGCCGCGTCGATTCGGTGGATCTGCTGCGCGGTCTGGTGATGATCGTGATGGCGCTGGACCACGCTCGCGACTACTTCCACCACGACGCGCTGCTCTACGACCCCACCGACCTCGCCCGCGCCACGCCGCTTCTGTTCTTCACCCGCTGGATCACGCACTTCTGCGCGCCCGCGTTCGTGCTGCTCGCGGGCACGGGCGCGTTCCTCTACGGCTCCCGCGGCCGGCCCCGGTCGGCGGTGGCCCGGTTCCTCGCCACCCGCGGCGTTTGGCTCGTGCTGATCGAGGTGACCGTCGTGCGGTTCGGCTGGTTCTTCAACTTCGACTACCGAATGCTCTTCCTGCAGGTGATCTGGGCCATCGGGTGCTCGATGATCGTGCTCGCCGGCCTGATCCACCTCCCCCGCTGGGCCATCCTGCTCTTCGGCGCGGGGATGATCGGCACGCACAATCTGTTCGACGGCATCGGGCCGGCGCCCTTCACGTCGGTCGCGGCGGGACCCGCTGCGATCACGCCGGCGGGTTGGGCCTGGAGCATGCTGCACGTGCCGAACCCGCCCTTTCTCTATCCGCTGGTACCCTGGATCGGCGTGATGGCGGTCGGCTACGTGCTGGGGAGCGTGATGCTGCTCGAGGGGGTGCGGCGGCGGCGGGTGCTCCTGGGATGGGGGCTGGCGTTGACGGTCGCGTTCGTGGTGCTGCGCGCCCTGAACGGCTACGGCGACCCGTCCCGCTGGTCGGCCCAGCCGAGCCCGGTGTACACCCTGCTCTCGTTCCTCAACACCACGAAGTACCCGCCCTCGCTCGACTATCTGCTGATGACGCTGGGACCTTCGCTGGTCTTCCTCGCCCTCGTGGATCGCGCGTCGGGGCCGCTGGTCCGTTTCGTCGTCACCTACGGGCGCGTGCCCTTCTTCTACTACGTCCTGCACATCTACGTGATCCACGCGCTCGTGCTGCTGGTGGCGGCGGCAAGCGGCGACCCGCTCGGGCCCTTTCTGACGCTCTCGCTGTTCTTTCCCGCGACGTGGGGCTTCGGGCTGGGGACGGTCTACGCGGTATGGGCGGGCGTGGTGCTCGCGTTGTATCCGGCATGCCGCTGGTTCGCGGCGCTCAAGGCCCGCCGCGCGGACCCGTGGCTCAGCTACCTCTAGGAGAGGCGGCGCGGCCCTCAGCCGATCTTGAACCCGCCGACCGCGCCGGTGAGCCGCTCCGAGGCGGCCGCAAGGTGGCCGGCGGATGACGAGATCTCCTCGGTGGACGCGTTGAGCTGCTGGGCCGCGGCGGCGATCTGCTCGGCGGCCGCCGCGTAGTCTTCGGTTCCGGCCGAGACCTCGCGCATCCGGCTCGCGATCCCCTCCACCAGCGCGCGGACCTCCTCGGCCGACGCGGAGATGCGGCGAGTCCACTCGTCGTTCTGCTCGGCGTCGGCCGCCACGCCCTGCAGCCCCTCGGCGGCTTCCCGCGCCGCCTCGCGCGCCGCCATCCCGCCGGCCCCCAGTCGGAGCAGCCGCTCGCGGGCCACCTGCACCCGCTCCAGCACGGTCTGCACCGTCGTGCTGGTGGTCGTCGCCGCCTGCGCCGCCTGACTCGCCAGCTTGCGAACCTCCTCCGCGACCACGCTGAAACCCCGGCCCTCGTCGCCGGCCCGCGCCGCCTCGATCGAGGCGTTGAGCGCGAGCATGTGGGTCTGCTTGGCGATCGCCTTGGTCTGGGCCACGAACTTCTCGATCTCGCTCGAGGCGGCGGCCAGCGCGTCCGCCTCGGCCGCGCCACGCTCGATCTCCTCCGAGAGGCGCGCGAGCTCCGCCGTGCTCGCGTCGAGCCGCTGGCGGTGCCCGCGCGCCAGGCGCGCGAGCGCCGCGTTGCGCTCGGCCGCCTGGGTGGCGCCCGCGGCGAGCTCCTGCGCGATCACCAGGATCTTGCCGGTGTCCTCGGCCGCCGCCCGGACGATGAGCGCCTGCTGGTTGGCGCGCTCGGTGAGGTCGCCCGTCGTGCTCGCGACCTCCTGCGTGGACGCGCTCATCTGCTCGGTCGAGGCGGCGATCTCCTCCGCCATCGACGCCGCCTCGTGCGCGTGCTGCCGGATGGTGCCGACCAGGTCGCGGAGCCGGGCCACCATGCTCGCGATGGCCTTGGTCAGGCCGTCCCGGGATGCGGACTCCGCCTCCGAGAGCGACAGGTCGCCGTCCGCCACGCGCTGCGCCACCGTCGCCGCGACACCGGTCGGCCGGAGCACCCGCGCCACCAGGAGCCGGACCAGGACGAGCTCGGTCACCACCGCGATCGCCGCGAATCCGGCGGCGCCCCACGCCACCCGCACGCCGGCCTCGCCCTCGCCGGACGAGACGACGACGAGCAGCCCCGCCACGACCGCGCACAAGACGGCCACGGCCGCGAGGCCGGCGAAGTGCAAGCCGCGGACGAAGTGCCGACGGGCGGAAGCCATGGTGCGCGTGTGGTCTCGCGTCGGTTGCTGGGAGAGTAGAGGCAAGTTAGAAACCCGGCACGACTCCCGGCAAGCGGCGAATCAGTAGCTCCAGCCGGCCGGCGCGCCCGCGGGCGCGTGCCGGGCCACGTGTGCCGCCATCTCGCGCACCAGCTCCGCATTGGACATCGGCTGCCAGCCGTGCTGCTTGAGCGGCCGGCCGTAGCGGAACGATCCGCCGTAGGCGGGCTCGCGGGTCGTCGAGAGGAAGTCCTCGAGCAGGTACACGGCCAGGTTCAGGTAGTAGTTGTCCATGTCGCCGCAGATCAGATGGAGCTTGCCCGCGAGGTCCGGCCCGAGCCGCGACCAGTTGCGCTCCAGGTGGTCGCGCAGGTCGTAATCGTGCTCGCGCCAGTAGCGCGCGACCTCGCGGTCGATGGCGCCGGTGGAGTCGTTCCAGATCGGCGCCGGGTAGCCGTCCCTGTCCGTCGGACCGAACGTCGCCTCCCAGATCGCGAAGTTCTCGCCGCCGCGCCGGCGGCTGCCCCGGGCGTTGTTGAGCTGGTTCTCCTGGCGGACCGTCACGACCGGCTGCCCGTCCGCGCGCCGCTCGGACGGGCGCTCGACGGCGATCCACGGGTTGCGGGTCACGACGAAGGCGTTGGTGTCGGCGTAGATGTTGGTGAGCTCGTAGCGGCGGAAGTCCACCGGGTCGGGGTAGAGCGACCAGGTGCCGCCGAAGAACCGAGGGTGATACACCTGCAGCGCCAGCGCCTCCCATCCCCCGGTCGAGCCGCCGGTGAGCACCCGCGCGTAGGGCTCCGCGATGACCCGGAACCGCCGCTCGAGCTCCGGGATCAGCTCCTGCATGATCGCGTCGCCGTAGGGCCCGTTGTTGGCCGAGTTCACGGCGTAGGAGTCGTCGTAGTACGGCGTCGGGTGAAGGATGCGGACGGCGATCATCCGCGGAAAGCCGTCGCTCAGCCACTCGCGGGCGAACTCGTAGCCCGACTCGAGCCGCTCCGCCCGCTCGAGCCGCCGCCGGCGCGCCGCCTCGGGCTCCGGGGTGCTGTCGAGCGTGAACCGGAACGGCGCCTCCAGCGTGAAGTGGCCCTGCTCCCAGATCGTGGGATAGCGCGCGTCCGGATGCTCCTCGTAGCCTTTCGGGAGCAGCACCACCGCGCCCAGGTACATCGGGTGCCCCCACCAGTCGCTCAGGATGCGGCTCTGGATCCTGACCCGCTTCACGTAACGGTCGTCCGGCGGGATCTCGACCGGCGGAAGCACCCGCGACACCGCCAGCGGGATACGGAACCCCCGCCGCGGATCCACGTGGACCCGGCGCACCTCGCTCACGAGCGTGCCGGGGGCCGTGTTGAACTGCTGCCCCTCCCACTCGTCCATGTGCGCCCAGATGGTGTGCCCGTCCGCCCGCTTGAAGCGCGTGTACACGCTGACCAGCGCCTGGACGTAGTAGTCGCCGGGGGAGAGCTCCGAGAGGGAGCGGAGCGGGTAGCCGAGGGCGCGCCGGTCCACCAGGGCGGGCTCGCCCGCACGGAGTCGCTCCACGTCGGCGCCGAAGAACGGAATGCTCACCATCCCGCCCGCCTGAAGCCTCGGCTCGATGCTCGGGTCCCGCGCGAGAAAGACGAACACCCGCCCGGTGAGCGGCTCCGACCGGAGCGAGCGGGGCACCACCACCTCGAATGCGGCGCCCGGCCCGGGCGGGAGGAAGCCTGCGGGCGCCGGGCTCGCCGCCGCGAGCACGAGGGCTGCGATCATGACTGCTCCTGGAGCGGAGGGCTTGCATCGGGGCGCGGCGGGAATCTAGCGCTCCGGGGTCGATCGGCCAGCGCGGCGAGTCCCCCCCGCACCGGCCGGCCGCGGATCCGGCCGCCCAGGTGCGGGCCGTGGCACCCGCCGCGCAACCCGAATAGCTTTAACGCCTTATGTCCGATACTCCGTACCAGCCCGACCGTATCGAGCCCAAGTGGCAGGCCCGCTGGGCCGAGCGCCGTACCAACGAGCCCGACCTGGACCGGGCCGCCAGGCCGTTCTACAACCTGATGATGTTCCCGTACCCCTCGGCCGAGGGGCTGCACGTCGGAAACATGTTCGCCTTCACCGGCGCGGACGTGTACGGCCGCTTCAAGCGCCTGCAGGGCTTCGACGTGTTCGAGCCCATCGGCTTCGACGCGTTCGGCATCCACAGCGAGAATTACGCGATCAAAGTCGGCGTCAATCCGGCCGTGCTCATCCCGCAGAACATCGAGAACTTCCGCCGGCAGTTGAAGCGGATCGGCGGCATGTTCGACTGGGCGCACGAGCTCGCCACCACCGACCCCGCGTACTACAAGTGGACCCAGTGGATCTTCCTGCAGTTCTATCGGGCCGGGAAGGCGTACCGCAAGCGCGCGCCGGTCAACTGGTGCCCGAGCTGCAAGACGGTACTGGCCAACGAGCAGGTCGAGGCGGGCCGGTGCGAGCGGTGCGGCGCCCAGGTGGAACAGCGCTTCCTGGAGCAGTGGTTCTTCCGGATCACGGAGTACGCCGACCGGCTGCTGGCCGACCTGGACGACCGGTCCAAGATGGATTGGTCCGAGTCCACCACCACCGCGCAGCGCAACTGGCTCGGGCGGTCGGAGGGCGCGGAGATCGAATTTCCCCTGGCGACCGGGGGGGCGGTCCGCGTGTTCACCACCCGGCCGGACACGCTCTTCGGCGCCACCTTCATGGTGCTCGCGCCGGAGCATCCGCTGGTCGTCGAGATCACCACGCCGGAGCAGCGTGCCGCGGTGGAGGCCTACCGCGCGCAGACCGCGAGCAAGGACCTGATCGCGCGCAAGGTGGGCGATCGGGACAAGACCGGCGTCTTCACCG
Source organism: Gemmatimonadales bacterium (assembly GCA_035700905.1). Taxonomy (GTDB): domain Bacteria; phylum Gemmatimonadota; class Gemmatimonadetes; order Gemmatimonadales; family GWC2-71-9; genus DASQPE01. The sequence continues at coordinate 10,635 of DASSOD010000193.1, forward strand.
GCGCTTTCGCCAGGAATCCCGGCACCGGGCGCATGGTCCCGGTGTGGATCGCGGACTACGTCCTCATGGAGTACGGCACCGGCGCGATCATGGCGGTGCCGGCGCACGATGAGCGCGACTACGAGTTCGCCCGCCGCTTCGACCTGCCCATCGTGGACGCGATCGAGCTGGAGGATCCGGCGGATCGCGGGAGCCTGGCCGGCGTGCTGATCAACTCCGGGGAATTCTCCGGCATGGCGGCGAGCGAGGCCAGGGGCGCCATCACCCGCTGGCTGGAGGCCGCGGGTCAGGGCCAGGCGGTGGTGCGGTACCGGCTCCACGACTGGTGCGTCTCGCGCCAGCGCTACTGGGGCCCGCCCATCCCCATCATCTACTGCGACGCGTGCGGACCGGTGCCGGTGCCGGAGGAGGATCTTCCGGTGCAGCTGCCGCTCATCGAGGACTTCCGTCCGGACGACAGCGGCGTATCGCCGCTCGCGCGGCACGAGGAGTGGTACTACGCCGCCTGCCCGACATGCGGCCGGCGCGGGCGTCGCGAGACCGACGTGTCGGACACCTTCCTCGACTCGGCGTGGTACTTCCTGCGCTACCCGAGCACCGACTTCGACGATCGCGCGTTCGACCGGGCCCGCACCCGCAAGTGGCTGCCGGTGACCAGCTACATCGGCGGCAACGAGCACGCGGTGCTGCACCTGCTGTACGCGCGGTACGTCACCATGGTGCTGCACGACATGGGGTACCTGCACTTCGACGAGCCCTTCAGGAAATTCCGCGCCCACGGCCTGATTGTGAAGGACGGCGCCAAGATGTCCAAGTCGCGCGGCAACGTCGTGGTGCCGGACGAGTACATCGCGCGCTGGGGCGCGGACACGTTCCGGATGTACCTGATGTTCCTGGGTCCGTTCGAGGCGGGCGGCGATTTCCGGGACGACGGCCTCAGCGGGCCGCGGCGCTTCCTCGACCGGCTATGGTCGCTGGTGGATCAGGCCATCCGGGAGGACGCCGCCGGCGGGGAGATCCAGCACCGGATCGTGATCAAGTGGCATCAGACCAAGAAGAAGGTCGCGCACGACCTGGAGACGCTGAACTACAACACCGCCATCGCCGCGCTGATGGAGCTGCTCAACACGATGCGCGAGGCGAACTGCTGCGAGCGGCGCATCGTGGAGGAGATGATCGTCATGATCGCGCCCTTCGCGCCGCACTTCGCCGAGGAGTGCTGGGAGCGCCTCGGGCACGAGGAGAGCGTGTTCGGCGCGTGCTGGCCGGCGTGGGACGAACGGCTGACCGTGGACGAGACGGTCGAGCTGGCGGTGCAGGTGAACGGCAAGACGCGCTCCAAGGTGACGGTGCACCGGAACGCCGACGAGGCGACGGCCGTGGCCGCCGCGCTCGAGGACCCCGTGGCCCGGCGGTTTCTCGACGGCAGGGACGTGCGGAAGACCGTCTTCGTGCCCAACCGCCTGCTGAACCTGGTGGTCGGCTAGGCGCTCAGAGCAGCCGCACGATCCAGTCGCCGAGGAGGTAGCCGACCGCCGCCACACCGAGCCCGACGAGAAACATGTCGAGCCCGCTCCGGAACACGCCGCGTCCGGTGAAGAAGCTGCGCGCCGCCCCCACCGCGAAGTGCGACGCCATCGCGACGCCGAACGAGCTCCAGATGGCCCACCGGCCCGTGGCGATGAGAAACGGCGCGACCGGGATGAACGCGCCGAGCGCGGTGGCGATGCCGGTGACCCAGGCCTCTCGGAACGGCGTGCTCGTCGCCTCGCCGATCTTGAGCTCCTCCCGCACCTGCTCGTCCAGCGCGCGCTCCGGGTCCCGCATGACCCGGTCCGCGAGCGCGCGCGCCTCCGCGGCCGGGATGCCCTTGGTCTGGTAGATCAGCGCGAGCTCGTCCCGCTCGAGCTCGGGCATCAGGCGAATCTCCTCCTGCTCCATCGCGATCTCGTGCTCGAACACCTCGCGCTCGCTCTTGGCCGCGAGGTATCCGGAGGACCCCATCGAGAGCGCGTCGGCCGCCATCCCCGCGAAGCCGGCCACCAGCACCGCGTGGCTCGCCTCCCCCAGCGTCGCTTGCGCGCCGATCATCCCCGCCACCAGCCCGAAGTTCGCCGTCAGCCCGTCGTTGAACCCATAGACCACGTTCCGCAGGAAGCCGCCGGCCCCGGTCTTGTGCCACGGCTCGCTCTCCGCCCCGCTGATGGTCGCCAGCCGCTCGGCGTGCTCCTTCGACTCGCGGGCGAGGCGGAGCGCCGTCGGGCCCGCCGCACCAGTGGGCGCGTCCCGGTAAAGGCTCAGATAGCCCTTCACCTCGCGCCCCTCCTCCTGCAGCAGCAAGGGAAGGAGGAGTTGGCCCCCGAACCGCTTGGCCACCCAGGCGCGGAGGCGAGCGCCCCGGGAGGGCGCCGGCGTCGGCGTGGCGTGCCCGTTCTCCGCCAGCAGCTTGCGCCACATCGCGACGTGCCGGTCCTCCACCTCCGCGAGCTGGCGGTAGATCCCGGCCCGGTCGGGATCGCGCTCCAGCCGGGCGAGCTCCCGGTACAGGAACGCGGCGTCGGCCTCATCCTCGAGGTGATGCAGCCACGTGCGCACCGTGTCGGCTGAAGGCGGTGGGGGCGGGGACGGTGTCGCCGGGGAGGTTCGCGTCGAGCTCATGCCCGGATAATAAGCCGGGGCACCGCTTTGCGACGGTCGGCCCACCCCGGGCATCTTTCGGGGGTCATGACTCGAGCGCTTGCGATGGACTCGTACCTGCTGGCCGACTCGAAAACGGTGCTGGCCCAGGCGCGAGCGGGCGATCCGGCCGCGCTCGAGGCCCTTTACCGGGCCTTCGAGACGCCGGTCTACAACCTCTGCCGGCGCATCTGCCGCACGGCGGAGGATGCCGAGGACGTGATGCAGGAGACCTTCTTCGAGGTCTGCCGCAGCATCGGACAGTACCGGGAGGAGGGGAGCCTCTGGGGGTGGGTCCGGAGCATCGCCGCGAGCAAGGCGCTCATGCGGCTCCGCCGCAACAAGTACCGCGAGACCGACGAGCTGCACGAAGACCTCGCGCCCTACCGGCGGGAGGACGCGCACCTCCGAATGGATCTCGAGGCGGCGCTGGAGCGGCTCCCCGAGGTTTCGCGCGCGGTGGTGTGGCTGCACGACGTGGAGGGCTACACCCATGAAGAGATCGCCGCCATGATGGGCAAGACGACCAGCTTCTCGAAGTCGCAGCTCGCCCGCGCGCACGGGCGGCTGCGGCGGTGGCTGGGCGAGGAGGTTGTCGGATGAGCCACCTCTCCATCGAACAACTCGTGGCGCTGCGCGAGCCGGGAGTGGAGCCGGGGGGGCAGGCCGCGCGGGAGCACCTCGAGCATTGCGCCCACTGCCGCGACGAGCTCGACCGGCTGCACCAGCGGGTGGCGCGGCTCAAGGCGCTGCCGTCGCTCAGGGCCACCCGCGACCGCTGGCCCGCCGTGCGCGCGCGCCTCGAGGCCGAGCGCCGTGCGCGCTACCTGCGCCGGGTGCGCCTGGGCGGGCTGGTCGGGCTCGCGGCCGCGGCGTCGCTCGCCCTCGCCCTCCATACCCGCCCGCGCCCCGCGGGGCCGCTCGCCGCCCCGGAGCCCGCGGCCGCCACCGAGATCTCCCAGGCGATGGCGCGCTCCCGCGCGCTGGAGCAGGCGATCACCCGGCTCGACCCCGACGCGCGGGTGCTCGACGGCCGGACCGCACGCGTCGCGCAGGAGCTCGAGGACCGCATCGCCGCCGTGGACCGGCAGCTCGAGATGAACAACCTGCTGGGCGAGGAGCAGGCCCGCGAGGCCCAGCAACTGCGCCTCTGGCGCGAGCGGGTGGGACTGCTGGACGCGCTGGTGGACGTGCATCTCACCCGCGCCAGCAAGGTCGGGCTCTAGACCGGGAGGGAACCGCCATGCGTCACTCTTGGCTGGCCGCGGCGCTCGCCGCGCTCACGCTCTGCCCCGCCGCCAGCGCGCAAACGCCCGATCGTGGGGTCGAGGGTCCCCAGCCCGTTTCGGACCAGATCTTCAACCTGATCGTCCAGCGCCGCGCCCGGCTCGGCATCAACGTCAATTTGCAGGCGCAGGCGACCGACTCGATCGGCGCGTTGGTGGACGCGGTGACGCCGGGCGGTCCGGCCGCGAACGCTGGCATCCGCTCGGGCGACATCATCACCCGGATCGACGGCAAGTCGGTGCTGGAGAGCCCCGACGGACCGACCCTGCGCGGGCAGTCCCTCCCGGGGCTGCGGCTGATCGAGCTCGTCGCCCGGCTCGAGCCCAACGATTCCGTGCCGGTCGAATACCGCCGCGGGTCGGAGCGGCGCACCACCACGATCGTCACCGCGGGCGATGCGGGACTGGTCATGCGCGGAATGCGGAACGGGTCCGATTTCGCGTTCGGGTTCGGGCGCGGCCGGGCGGAGGCCTCGCCCGACCTCATGGTGGTGCCGGGTGCGCCGGGACTCTCCCTCC
>DASSOD010000194.1:0-10374 GCA_035700905.1 Gemmatimonadales bacterium
CTCGATCTCGTTGGGCTACAGCATCTCGCACCGGCGGGTCCTGGGCTACGGGTTCGGCGGCAACCTCCAGCCGGTGGCGTACCTCCCGCTCATGCGCCTGGCCGACTCGGCGGCCGCGGCCCCGCTCGACTCGGCGCGCAACCGGAGCGCCGTCAACCTGCAGGGGAGCTACGGCGAGCTCGACCAGTTCGCCAACCCGCGCCGGGGCTACGTCATCCGCCCGCGCATCGAGGTGACCACGCCGGGCGGGTTCAACACGGTGGAATACGTCCTGCTCGATCTGAGCGGCACCGCCTACGTCCCGCTCTCGCAGCGTATCGGCCTCACGCTGCGGGCCGCGGGGGGGCGGATCTATCCGTTCGGGGGGAGTCTCGACCTGGCGGGATCGGCGTCGCCGTTCGTGTCGCTGCTCCGGCTCCGCGACGTGGCGTTCACGGCGGGCGGGAGCCGCGACGTGCGGGGTTGGGGCAGCCAGCTCCTCGGCCCCAAGATTCCGGAAGTGCAGCAGGAGACCACCGACAGCGGGCCCCGCATCTTCTCCGACCGGTACATGCCGCTCGGAGGGCTCGCCCACTTCGCCGGCAGCGTGGAGCTGCAGCTTCCGGCGCCGGGGCTGGGCGACAAGTGGCAGACGTTCGTGTTCACCGACGGCGGCCGGGTGTGGACGCCGGACTCGCGGTTCGCGCCGACCGGGCCGGTGAACGAGGACGGATTCTTCGCCGCCACGGGCGTGGGGCTGGGCTACAAGACGGTCGTCGGGGCGGTGCAGGTGGCGCTGGCGTACAAGCTCAAGGCGTCCGCGATGGACCTGCGCTCCTCGCAGGCGGTGTTGGACGCGCTCGCGGCGGGGCAACCCATCGAGTCGGTGCCGACCGAAGGGCGGCGCCGGTTCCACCTCCACTTCTCAATCGGCGCCACGTTCTAGCCCGCCCCGCCGATCGCCACACCTCGGTCGCTAATAGAGCTGCGCCGAGTACGGCGCTCCCCCACCGCCCGTCCCGGAATTGCCGAACACGATCAGCGACCCCACCTGGCCGCTGGTCAGGTTGAGGGAGCCGGAATCCACCAGGACGTTCTTGGTGCCCGCCTCGGTCACCCGCAGGCGCACGGTGCCCGACGCAGGATTGGCGTACGTGCTCGCGGACTTGTACGTCACGCCCGCGATCGTGGGCGCGAGCGCGGCGATGTCGTCCGACGCGCCGGTGACGTAGAGATCCATGGCCGGGCCGAGCGGCGCGAGGTGCACCATGCGGATCTTGATGGTCCCCGACGCCGCGGAGGTCGTGTCCTCGGTGAGCAGCAGCGGCTCGAGCGCGGCGGCGGTGCCCACCACGGCGAGCGTGTACACCGTCCCCGCCGAGAGGTCCGGCGTCGTCTCGAGCAGCAGGTTCACCGTCCCGCTCGTCCGGACCTGGATCGGGGGCGCGCCGGGGTTGAGGAGCAGGAACGAGCTGGCCGCGCGGTACGGAAGCGCCTGCACGGCCAGGCTCCCCGCGATGTACGTGTCGAACGCCGGCGAGTCGGGCGAGGCGTGCAGGAACCGGAGCGCGGTCGTGTCGGCCGGGTTCGGGCCGCTGTTGTCGTTGCTGCAGCCAAGGGCCAGCGAGATCGCCAACAAGACTCGGAGGACGCGCATTTAGGTCTCCCCTCCCTCAACCCTGATCGGGTTCGTCCCGAAAGAACCGGGCGCGGAGCAGCTCCATCATCTCCGGAGCGAGCCCGGGCGGCGCGAGCGCGACGGCGATCTCCCGCCCGTAGTGGCGAATCACCCGGCCGCGCACCGGGATCACCGTCTCCGCGTCGAGCCGGACCTCGCCGCTCAGCATGCTGCCCACCGCGGGCGCGGGCTCGCCGGGCCGCAGCAGGTAGCGAATGCCCGTCGCGCTCACGTCGCGCAGCGGGGTGGAGCGGTTGGGGCCGCCGGCCGGCGCCGGGATCGGGAGCCGCGGCGCCGCGCGCCGCTCCGCCCGCGCCCGGGAGAGCACGGCGCGCTCGGCCGCGATCAGCGCCTCGGTGGGCCAGGCCTCGTCCACCGGCACGATACAGAGCTCCGACCGGCGCACCCGCGCGATGCGCCCGTGAATGGTCATGGCGGTGCCGTCCCGCAGCCTGAGCTCGCCGCTCACGATCTCGCCCAGCACCCATACCCGCGCCGCCGGCGCCGGGTCCACCCGGAGCCCGCCGGTGCCGAGGTCGCGCACCGCGCAGGGGACGCCGTTCACTTCCAGCAAGCCCGGCGCGGTGCGGCGGTATTCGGCCCGGGGCTCATGGCGGCGGTCGAATTCGCCGGGCCGCCAGCGCGGTTCAGCGGACATCGGCGGCGGTGGAGTAGGTCGTGGGCGCGACGCCGGCGATGCCATCCCACCACACGCGCCGAATCTCGCTCGCGCCGCGCGCGCTGGGCTCGATCATGTTGTTGCGCCAGTACCAGCGCTCCCCCTCGGGAGCGTTCATGCCATGTCCCATGAAGTGGCGATGCACGTCCGCGAGGACGGCGCCGCACCTGGCCGCCGTCTCACGCACGTGCTGGTTGAAGTGGTCGAGGTGCTCGAGCGGCAGCTTGCCCAGCGCGTCCAGGCCGGGGAGCCGCCCCGTGCCGTCGGTCGGATCGTACACGGTGGTGAGCACCAGCGTGGCCCTGGGGAGCGCCTCGTTCAGCGCATCCACCAGGTCGGTGTAGCGCCGCTCGATTCGGCGCACGGCCTTGTCGAGCGCCGCGCCGGCGAGAAGGGCGTCCAGCAGGTCGTTCCCGCCCGCGGTCACCGTCACCAGCACGTGCGGCTCGTGGGCCTCCTCGCCGATCCGCGCGAGCTCCTCGGTGGCCACGTCGTCTATAAGGGCGCCGTCCTCGGTCAGGTTGTGGAAGTCGGCGTCCGGCCACGCGTGCCCCACGTCGCGCCCGGCGAACCCGGGCCAGAGCCGGTCCTGGTTGCGGTAGAGGAGGCTCGCCGCGCCGATCGGGTCCAGCGCCGGGGGCGGCGCATCCAGCCCCCGCACGTCGCAGGTCGGGTAGTGGTCGCTGCTCATCGAGTCGCCGAGCGCGACGTAGTGGGTGAAGCCCGTCACGGAAGCGAGGATGAGGTCAGGGGCGCGCGCGACCCGCGCGGGAGACGACGGCGTCGAGCACGCCCTGCACGCGCTCGAAGGCGGCGGTGGCGAGCCGCGCACCCTCGACGGCCGCCTCCCGCGCCGCCACGCGGCCGACCCGCGCCCCCCAGGCCGCGGCGGTGCGGGCGGCGCCGAGCGCGCCCGCCGCGAGCGCCACCGCCGGCCTCCGCGCCGGCGGATCGTCCCACCGCCGGCCGCCCGGCGGCGGCGCGATCACCGGCTCGGCGGTCTCGAGCAGCTGCCTCAGCCGGCCCTCCTGAAGGAAAGGGGAGCCGGCCGGCACCAGCGGGTTGGCGCGCGAGCGCGTGGCCGAGTCGAACCGCAGCCGACGGGGCGGCAGCACGGTGCGCCGCTGCCACCGGCGCGGCGGGTCCATGGGGACGGCCTCCACGTACGCGATCCACGTGATGCCATCGCGCGCCGTGAAGGGCATCGGTTCGGTGAGGGGATTACCCCGAGGGTAGAGTGGCGTCTGCAGCATCGGTTGCGGCCGCGTTCCGGACGCCGGAAGGGCGCCCTACCGGCTAAGGTACCGGCCTCCGGCAGGGTGTGCCAGGGCGTTCGTCACCGGGCCCCACGGGGTCTGGCCGGCCGGCCCGTCGGGGTAGGCCGGCGTGCCGGCTACCGCACCAGGACCGACAGCGTGTAGATGACGAGCCCCGCGAGTCCGCCCACCAGCGTGCCGTTGAGCCGGATGAACTGGAGGTCGCGTCCGACGGCCAGCTCGATCCGCTCGGTCGCCTCGCGCGGGTCCCAGCGCCGCACCGTCTGGGTGATGAGGTCCGCCACCTCGTGCCGGTGCCGCTCCACCAGCGATGCCACCGCGCTGGTGAGGAAATCGTCCAGCTCGGACCGGCGCCGCTCGTCGGTCAGGAGCGACTCGCCCAGGGCCGCGATCCCCCGCGCCAGCGGATCCACCGCCGCGCTTCCGTCGGCCGAGAAGCGTGCGGCCGCCTGGCGGGCGCGGTCCCAGAGCCCGGCGGCGAACTCGTCCACCGCCGGGTGCTCCAGCAGATCCGCCTTGAGCTCCTCGGTGCGCGCGATGAGCTCCGGCGAGTGCTTGAGCCGCCCGACGAACTCGCGGAACGCGTCGTCGAACTTCCGGCGAAGCGGATGGTACTGGTCGTACTCCACCTCGGCGATGAGCCGCTGGCCCGCGTCCACGATCCGCCTGAGGAGCGCGTCGTCCACCACGCCCGGCACCCACCAGGGACTCTCCTCCCGGATCTTCTGCCGCAGGTCCTCGCGGTTCGCGTCCAGCGCGTTGCCGATGAGCCGGAGCGCCTCGTCCAGGAGCGCCTGGTGCCGGTCGTCCGTGGCGATGACGGAGAGCAGGCTCCCGAGGAGCGGCGCGAGCTGCACCGCCTGGAGCCGCGCCACCGCGCTCTCGCGGATGAGCTCGCGCGCCTCGTCGTCCGGCAAGGTCTCGACCGCGCGCGCCACCCCCGAGGCGAGGTGCCGAGCGAGCCGCGCGCTGTTGTCCGGGTCGGCCAGCCAGCGGGCCGCGCGCTCGGCCATCTGCATCGAGCGCAGCTTGGACGCGAGCACCTCGCGCGAGAGGAAGTGCTTCTGGACGAACCCGCCCAGAATGTGGCCGATCCGTTCCTTCTGGGTCTGGATGATCGCCGTATGGGGAATGGGCAGGCCGAGGGGTCGGCGGAAGAGCGCGGTCACGGCGAACCAGTCCGCCAGGCCGCCCACGAGCGACGCCTCGGCCGTGGCGCGCACGAATCCGAGCCAGGGATAGACGGGCTCCAGCGCGCGGGCCACGACGAAGATCACCAGCGCCACGACCAGGAGGCCGGTCGCGACGCGCTTCATGGTGCGGAGCTCCGCCCGGCGGCCGGCCTCGTCCCGCGGCAGCGGGCCGGAAGGCGGCTTGGCGGCCGGCTGTCCAGGCGCGGCCGCGATGGCCGGCGACTCGGAGCCGCGGGCTTCCACGGGTGCCCCGCCGGTTGAATGCTCGGCTGCCGGCGCCCCGGCCTCTGCGCCGCGGGCGGCGGTCATGGTGCGCTGGTGCCGCGCCAGTCCGGGCGGGCGGGCGGCGCGGAACGTGGCTCGGGTGCCTGCGGCGGGGCACAGGGTGGCATGTAACGAAGTGTAGCGGCTCCGGTTAGCCGCGTCGACGCCGCCTCCGATTCACCCCCGCGAGGACCCGCCTACCACTTCAGGAGCCCGTCCTTGTCGAGGAACGCGGCGACTCCGGTCAGGGAGTCCACGCTGGGGGCCTGCTTGAACGCGCGAGCCGCGTCCCGCAGCCCGGGCGGAACCCGCTGCCCGGTGCGGCTCCGGTGGACGCGATGGGTGTCGCCGAGCTCGTGGAACACCACGCGGAGGCAGCGCGCCTCCCGGTCCGGCCCCATGGCGGCCCCCGCCCCGGTGCCGCCACCCGCGGCGTCGTTGAGCCCACCCGTGCGGCGGGTGCCGCGGCGGCGGGAGTGACGGTCGAGCCGGTGGGCGGTTTCGGCGACGCGGGCGCGGACGCGATCGATCAACGGTTGCGCGGGCGGGACGGAGCCCGGAACGCGCGAGGTATCGTCAGTCATGGATCCTTCCGAACGTGGTGTGCGCCTCGACGCCCTTGACGGCGGAGGCGTGAACTGCGGAGACCCGAAGCCGCCGGCGAGGCACTCTCACCCGGCGTGCACCTTCGGATCCCGATTGAACAACTTGCGCCCCTCGCGCAGCACGACGTCGAGATCGCTCTTCAGCTCGGCGATGCTCTGCTCCAGCTCGGCCAGGGTTCCACACTCTGGCGTGACGCTCAGCATGCCGTTGGCCTGGCGCACGATGCTCTCGAGGTAGATGCAGGCCGTCGGCGCGCCGCGGTTCTGGCGTGCGTAGAGGCCGAACCGGTGCTGGCTAGCTCGCATATCGGAAGTCCAGTCGCGGGGCTCCGCCGTGCGTCGGCCCGAGAAGGAGAAATGATGGCGTGAGCGAGGAACCCAGGGGCATGAGGCACCAGTCGCGGGTGCACACTCGAATGCCTGAGTCCCGGAGTGGGGCGGAGCATTGGGAGTGGCGCGGCCCATCGGGCCACGATGAAGAATACCCCGATCGGGGGGGCGCCACAACGACGCCGATCGGCTCCAGACTGCCGCGTGTCGCCGAACCCGGTTAACTTCGCGGCACACCGGAGCCGTCTGGCGTCCGATGTCCGACGTGGCTGGAGGGGGCTGGCCTGGCGCCGCCCCCTTTTTTCATGGCCGAAGCGCGCCTGTGCTGCACGCGACAACGCGGCGGCGGCGGAGCGGGCCATGGCGTGCAGCTCGGGCGCTGATCCCAAGGGCGCCCGCCCATCGGCGACCTCTTCAAGGCGGGCGGGGCAGATGGTCGAGATCATGGTGACCGAAGGGGAGGGGCTGGACCGCGCCCTCAAGTTGTTCAAGCGCAAGGTGGTGCGGTCCGGTCTGTTCGCGGAGCTGCGGCGCCGGCGGCACTACATGAAGCCCAGCGAAGCACGCCAGCGGAAGGCCGCGGCCGCGCGCCGGAGAAAACGGCGATCCCGCTGACCTCGAGCGTCGGCGCGCGTTCGCGCAGGTCCGGAGCGACGCCGAGTGCTGCCGTTCCGGAGATCGACCACTCGCGAGCGGGTCGGCATGTTAGCCCGGTGCACCTGGCGCCGCCGGGCGCTGGCGTGCTTTCTTCGTTATCCTCGCCGTTCGCACCCACGCCCCGGAGGGCGATCATGCCCGCGCAAGCCACGATGCTGTCGCCGCAGCAGCTCATCGAGGCCGCCAAGGCCCCGATCCTGGCGTACAACGAGAAGAACTGGGACAAGGTCCGCGCCACCCTGGCGCCCGGCTTCGTGTACGACGAGGTCGGCACCCACCGGGTGGCCGAGGGCATCGATCAAGTGATCGCGATGTGGCAGGGCTGGGCCGCCGCCATGCCGGACTCCAAGGCGACGTTCCGCGATGCGGTCGCCGGCGGCTCGCTGGCGGTGGTGGAGGTGACGTGGACCGGCACGCACAAGGGCCCGCTGCAGCTCGCCGCCGGAACGGTGCCGGCCACCGGAAGGCGGATGGAGATCCGCGCCTGCATGGTGACGGAGATGGCGGGCGACAAGCCCAAGCAGTCGCGCCACTACTTCGATATCGCGACCTTGCTGCAGCAGTTGGGCATTTCGGCCTGAAGCAGGGCCCGGGCTCACCCAGGGCCGGGGCACGCGCGGGCGCCCCGAGCGCGCGGCCCGACGTCAGCCGCGCCGCGTAAGCTCGCCGCTCCGCGCCATCCGCGCCGCGTGCTCCGCCGCGCGGAACGCGAGCGCCTGGATGGTCATCGTGGGCTGCCCGCGTCCCGACGTCACGAAGCTGCTTCCGTCCACCAGAAACAGATTCGGCACGTCATGCGCCCGGTGGTACTTGTCCACCACCGACGTGGCGGGGTCGTTGCCCATCCTGCAGGTGCCGAGGAGGTGCACCTCGGGGTAATAGCGTTGCACCGGGTAGAGCCAGCCGCGGGTGGCGCCCGCGGCATTCACCAGATCGAGCGCGCGCTGGCCCATCCAGTTGTAGAACGCGCGGTCGTTGGGGTGCTCGGAAAAGGTGTACCGGATCGCCGGCAGTCCCCACGCATCCTTGACCACCGGGTCGAGCGTGATCGTGTTCGAGGCCACCGGCAGCTGGGTGCAGTGGGCCAGGACGTAGACCGTGCGGTTGAAGTACTCGCGCAGCATCCGCTTGTACTCCGGGCCCCAGGTCGGCGCATCGGGCGGGAGTCCGTTGAGCGCGAAGCCGATGAGGCCCATGTCCCAGCGGAAGTCGAAGCCGCCGCCCCCGACGAAGCCGAGCTTCGGATCCAGCTCGTAGGTGTCATGGATGACGCGGGTCACCACCATCCCGCGGTAGCCGTTGATCTCGTGCTCGAACAGCCCGCCCGCGAGCGCGTAGCCGTTGTGCATGAGGTGCCGGCCCACCATTCCGCTCGAGTTGGCCAGGCCGTCGGGAAAGGCGTTGCTCCGGGACAGCAACAGCAGCCTGGGCGTCTCCGCGCCGTTGGCGCAGACGACGACCGCCTTGGCCCGCTGGAAGACCTCCCGTTTCCGGGCATCGAAGTACTTCACGCCGATGGCGCGGCCGCGGCGGTCCAGCTCGATCTTCCTGACGTAGCTCATGGGGCGGATCTCGCACCGCCCGGTCGCCTCCGCCTCGGGGATCATGCTGGCGAGCGTGCTCGACTTGGCCCGCACCTCGCAGCCGAACCGCTCGCAGAACCCGCACTGGATGCACGCCGCGCGCCCGCGGTACGGCTGTGACAGGATGGCCATCGGCGCGGGGAACGCGTGCCAACCCAGCTTCCGGGCGGCGCGCTCGGTGAGCACGCCCGAGGGCTTGATCGGGAGCGGCGGCAGCGGGTAGGGACGGCTCCGGGGCGGGTCGAACGGACTCGCGCCCGCCAGGCCCGACACGCCGATCTCCCATTCCACCTTGGTGTAGTAGGGCTCGAGCTCGGCGTAGGTGATGGGCCAGTCCGCGAACTCGGCGCCCTCGATGCCGCCGATGCGGCTCCGCTCGATGAAGTCGATCTCGTGGAAGCGCCAATAGTTGGCCGTGAAGTGCACGGATCCGCCGCCCACGGCGCGTCCGTACATCACCGCCGGCTTGACCGTCGCCTGCTCGCTGTCCGCGGTCCGGAAGGTGTTGGGTTGGGTGCGGTGATCGTTGGTGAGCGCGGCGAGCTGCAGCACGGCGAGCTCGTCGTGCTTGAAGTCCGCCTCACGCAGATGCGGCCCCTGCTCCAGAACGACCACGCTGAACCCGGCCCGCGCGAGCTCCCGGGCCATCACCCCGCCGGCGGCCCCGGCGCCGACCACCGCGAAGTCCACCGGCTCGCGGTGCGCGTACGACGGCCCCGTCGCGGCGGCCGGATCCGAGCGCGGCCCGTCAGTCCGATGCCGATGGGTCACGGTCGTAGTAGCCGAAGGGGGGCGCCCAGCCGAACCGGTCCTCGAAGCCCAGGAGCTTCCACCCGAGCTTGCCGGCGTTCCCGCCGTATTCCGGGTTGGCGAACATGCCGGCGAGCGTGGCGGCGCGGGCCATCTCGAAGAACTCGGACTGCTCGGACTCGAGCGCGCGGAGGACGGCGACCTGCTCGTCGGGCGGGAGCTCGGCGAAGCGTGCGGCGCCCGGGTGTCGGGCGGCGGCACGCGCGGCGAGATCCGCGAGGCCGCTCTGGAAGGCGGCCCGCTGGTCCGCGGCAAACGTCGCGAGGCCCCGGTCGATGAAGTCCACGACGTGCGCCTCGCGGGCGCCGGGCGTGTCGTCGGTCGGAAGCACGAGCGCCGCGATCGCGTCCACGTCGCGCAGCTCGGCGGGTCCGAGCGCGCCGGCGGGAGCGGCGCCATCGGCGATCGGCCGCGCGGCCACGCCGGCGCGCACGCGGGCCGCGCCGGTCCACCAAACGGCGGCTACCCCGGTCGCCATCGCGCCCAGGAAATACCGCCGGGACAGCGGACCGTGAGGCATCGTGCCCTCGGTGCGGGGGAAGGTGCAGTCTGCACCTCCGCTCCGGCGTTGTCCAGGGCGGCGCCCGGCTGGCTCCGGCCTACTGGCAGGGAAGGCGGGCGGCAAAGATCTTGTGCAGCATGGAACCGGCACTCCGCCAGCCGCGATCCGTGCCCGCGCCGCTCGTGTATCTCGGGCGGGCATTGCTGCTCCTGCTCGCGTACCTGGGTGCGGCGCACATCGGGACCCGCTACGCGTCCATCGGGTACACCATCTCGCTGGTCTGGGCGCCCACCGGCATCGCCATTGCGGCCCTGGTGCAGTTGGGACTGCGCTACTGGCCCGCGATCGCCGCCGGTGCCTTCCTCGCCAACCTGCTGACGCCCGTGCCGGTGGAGTCGGCCGCGGTGATCGCGACGGGCAACCTCGCCGAGGCGCTGCTTGCCGCCTGGTTGGTCCTCCGGGTCGCGGGCGCGCGGCCGGAGCTCGAGGATCTCCGGCATCTCAAGGCGCTGCTCGTGGCCGTGCCCGCCGGCGCGCTGGTGAGCGCGGCGATCGGCGTGGTCGCCCTGTGGATTACCGGAGCGCTCGTGGGGCCGGCGACGACCGCGCTCGCCGTCTGGTGGGCGGGTGACGTGGTCGGCGGCGTGGTCGTGGCGCCGGTGTTCTTCGCCTGGGGGGCGCGCCCGCGCCGGCCCGAGCGCGCCCGGCCGATCCTGGAGATCGCCGTCCTGTGCATCGGCGCGGCCGTGGCGGCCGAGGTTGCGGTGGGCCCGTTCGTCCGGGTGCCGGTCCTGCGCGAGATCGACTACACCTTCCT
>DASSOD010000195.1:0-9186 GCA_035700905.1 Gemmatimonadales bacterium
GTCGAACTCCACCGTCTCCGCCACGTACGCGAGCGGCACCGCGTAGCGCTCGGGACCGGCCTGCGCCAGGAGCGCGCGCACGATGGCGAGGGTGAGCGGCACGCGCAGGGTGAACGTCGTGCCCCGCCCCGCTTCGCTCCACACCTCGAGGCTGCCGCCGAGCGCGCGGACCCGCGCGAGCGCCACCTCGACCCCCACGCCGCGGCCGGAGACGCCGGTCACCGCGCGCGCCGTGCTGAAGCCGGGGCGCGCGAGGACGCGCAGCATCACGTCGTCGGTGAGCGCGTCGAGCCCGGGATCGCAGAGCCCGTCGCGCTTGGCCTTGGCCAGGATCGCCGCGCGATCGATGCCGCGGCCGTCGTCGCTCACCCGGATCGCGACCGTGCGCCGCTCGCGGGAGGCGGCGAGACGGATCGTGCCCTGCGCCGGCTTCCCGGCCGCCTCGCGCGCCTCGGGCAACTCGATCCCGTGGTCGGCGGCGTTGCGAACCAGATGCAGCAATGGGTCGCCCAGCTCGTCGAGGATGGCGCGGTCCAGCTCGATCTCGCCCCCTTCGGTCTCGAGCGCGATCCGCTTGCCGAGCTCGCGCGCGAGGTCCCGCACCGTGCGGGGAAACCGCTCGAACACCTCGCCCACCGGGGTCATGCGCGCGGCCACCACCTCGGCCTGGAGATCGGACACCAGCCGCGAGATGCGGCCGGCCAGGACGTCGAGCTCCGAGTCGCCCTCGCGGGTCACCTCCACCAGCCGGTTCCGCGCGACCACGAGCTCGCCCACCTGCTTCATCATCGCGTCCAGCCGGTCGAGGTCGATCCGGATCTGGCGCGCGCCGCGGTTGCCGTCGCGCCCGGCCGCGGCCGCCGACGCAGCGGGAAACGCGACCGACTCGACCTCTCCGGCCGAGCGGAGCGCGGCCTCGATCTCGGCCTCGCCCGCAAGCGTGGTGATCCGGAAGCTGAAGCGGCCGTCGAAGTCGTCGCGCTCGAGCGCCGCGGCGGGCGGCACGAGCGCGCTCACGGCGCCGAGCGACTCGACCCGGTGCAGCGCGACCATGGCGCGGGCGCCGCGCATCTGCGCCCCCGACCGGATCGCGACCTCCACCAGTCGGAACGCCGGCGGCGCGGCCGGGCGTGGGAGCGGCAGCTCGGAGGTGCGGCCGAGATCCCGCTCCCACGCGGCTTCGGGGGAGCCGGCGGCTCCGGCGGCCGCGTCGAGCGCGTCGAGCAGGCCGGCGTCCGGCGGCGCCTCGCGCTCGGAGGGCGCGGCCTCGACCGCCTCCTCGATGGCGTCCACGGCGCGGAAGAGGAGTTGCAGCGTGTCGGGCGCGACCCGCGCACGGCCCGCGCGGAGGGCGTCGAGCAGGTTCTCGGTGCGATGGGCGAGGTCGGCCACCGCCGAGTAGCCCATCGTCGCCGCCATGCCCTTGATGTTGTGGATGGCGCGGAAGAGGCCGTTCACCGGCTCCGCCGCCGCGGGGTCCCGCTCCCACGCGAGCAGGAGGCGATTGCAGGCGGCGAGGTGCTCGCGGCTTTCGGCGAGGAAGAGGGCGGCGTACTTCGGCGCGGGCATCGGCTCAGCCGAGGACCCGCTGGACGGCCTCCAGCACCCGCGAGGGCTGAAACGGCTTCACCACGAAGTCCTTGGCGCCGGCCTGGATCGCCTCGACCACGAGCGCCTGCTGGCCCATGGCGCTGCACATGAGGATCTTCGCGTCCGGATCGGTCTTGCAGATCTCGCGCACGGCCTCGATGCCGCCCATGTCCGGCATCACGATGTCCATGGTGACCAGGTCGGGCTTGAGCTGGCGGTACTTCTGCACCGCCTGGACCCCGGACTCCGCTTCGCCCACGACCTCGAAGCCCGCCTGCCCCAGGATGTCGCTGATCATGGTGCGCATGAAGATGGCGTCATCGCAGACGAGGACCGTGTGACTCACTGACCACCTCCGAACGGTTCCGGACTACTCCCGGTCATGGGAGCGAGCAGGGCGTCGAGATCGAGGAGCACGCAGGATTCGCCCGAGTGGAGGGCAACCGCGTGCACCAGTGCAGGATCTACGCCGGGGAGCTGGTCTCGGGGCGCAACGGCCCCGGCGGGCAACTCGACGAAGTCGGCCACCTGCCCGACGGCGAGGCCGAAACGACGGCCCCCCAACTCGATAACCAGGATGGCGCCCTCGTCGCCGGGCCGGGCCGGCCGGGCGAGGAGGGCATGGGCGTCGGCGACCGTCAAGAGACCGCCGCGAACGTTGACAAGGCCGTCTACGGCCTCGGGCGCGCCGGGAATCCGGGTGGCCGGGAGCCTGGGAAGCACTTCGCGCACCCGCGCGGCCGGCGCGGCGCACACCAGATCCCCGACCCGGAAGACCACGACCGGGAGGGTGTCTCCATCACTCATGTCGTTTGAAGAAAAGAAGGTAGCCGAGGGGGTCGGGTTGGGCAACAAGCGCCGGACCGGCCAGTCGGTCGAGCGCCGGACGGAGGTCGGAAGGCCATTCGGACCGAAACTCCAGCGCCCCGCCCGTGGCGGGATGTTTGAATGCCAGCCATGCAGCATGCAAGGCTTGGCGCGGTGTAAGACGTTCGACCGCCTCCGCCTCCGGCCGGGCGGCTCCGGAGATCCGCCGGCTTCCGCCGCCCCCGTACACCGGGTCGCCCACCACGGGGTGGCCGAGGTGCTCGAGGTGGACCCGGATCTGGTGGGTGCGCCCGCTGTGCAGCTCGAGCCGCAGGAGATCGGCGGGACCGAACCGGGCGACGACGTAGGCGTCGGTCCGAGCCGCGCGGCCGTGGGCGACGGTGGCCATTCGCTTGCGGTCGCGCGGATGGCGGGCGAGCGGCGCCTCGACGACGGTCGGACTCCGCTCGAGGTGGCCCCATGCGAGCGCGGCGTAGGCGCGGTGCACCCGCCGTGCGGCGATCTGCGAGGCGAGGCGGCGATGCGCCAGATCGGTCTTGGCCACCACCATGAGGCCGGAGGTATCGCGATCGAGCCGGTGCACGATGCCGGGGCGGCCCTCGGCGCCGCCCGCGAGCGTGGTGCCGCGGGAGACCAGGGCGTTCACCAGCGTGTCGTCCCAGTGCCCCGGTGCGGGATGGACCACGAGGCCCGCGGGCTTGTCGATGACCGCGAGGTGCTCGTCCTCGAATACGATCGCGAGCGGAATCGGCGCGGGGCGAAGCTGGCGCGGCGGCTCCGCGTCGGGCAGCGCGACGTTCACCAGGTCGCCCCGCGCGAGGGCGCGCGAGGCCCGCGCGGGGACGCCGTTGACCGAGACCAGGCGGGCGGCCACGAGGCGGGCCGCCTGGGTTCGGGAGAGCTGAAGCTGGTCGGCGAGGAAGCGGTCGAGACGTTCGGTGGAGGGCGCGAGGACGGAGAACTCGACGCCGGCCACGTCAGGCCGCGGCCGACTCGGTCTGCGCGCGGCGGTGGTCCTCGCGCCAGAGCGCGATGGCGAGCGCGATCCCGCCGCAGCTCACGGCGATGTCGGCCACGTTGAAGGTCGGCCAGCGGAGCGTGCCGATGCCCACGTCGAGGAAGTCCACCACCCCGCGCGCGCTGCGGACGCGGTCTACCAGGTTGCCCGCCGCACCGCCGGCCACGAGGCCGAGCGCGAGCTGGCGGAAGCGGTCGCCGAGCGGCGTCGCGCGCGACATCCGCTCCAGCACCAGGATGGCGACGATGGCGACGCCGAAGAAGACCCACCGCGAGTACGGCCCCACGTGCAGCCCGAAGGCGGCGCCCCGGTTGTAGACCAGGCGAAGCTGGAACCAGTCGCCCACGACGGGCACGCCGGGCGTGAGCAGCAGGGTGGCCTCGGCGAGGAGCTTGGTCACGAGGTCGAGCGCCACGACGCCGAGCGCCGCGATCCAGAACACGCGGCGCTCGGCGCCGGCCAGCGGAAGGTCAACGGCGCTTCCCATCCTCTTCCTTCTCCTTGCAGGTGATGCAGAGCCGCGCGTGGGGCAGCGCGTCCAGCCGCTCGAAGTTTATCTCCGCGCCGCAGTTCTGACAGTGGCCGAACTTCTCCGGGCTGCCGTACAGCCGGCGCAGCGCCTCGTTCACGTGCCAAAGATAGCGGCCTTCCTGCGAGGCGAAGAGGAACTGCTTCTCCCGCTCCATGGCGTCGGTGCCCTGGTCCGCCATGTGGAAGGAGTACGACGAGAGGTCGCCGTCGGACGACTGCAGCGACGCGTTGAACGACTCGTCGTAGTACCCCAGCTCCTTCATCACTCGGGCCCGCTCCTCGAGCAGACGCTTCTCGAGGTGGGCCAGCTGCTTCTTGTTCATTCGGCATCCAATCCGTTGATGGTCAGACTGACCGGCCCTCGTACCGCCGCACCCCCAGCACCACCCGCCGGCCCTCGATCTCCACTTCCTGCTCCAGATCGAGGTCGGCGCCCCGCGCCCCGAGCTCGAGGCCCCGCGCCAGCGTTTCCCGCTGGATGAAGTCGGCGTAGGGCCGGAGCGATTCGCTCGCCGCCCGGTCGCCGTCCACCCAGAGCCGGATGCGGGTGGTGTACTCGTAGCCGGCCTCCTTGCGCAGCCGCTGCACCCGGTTCACCACCTCGCGGGCGAACCCCTCGCTGCGGAGCGCGTCGTCCAGCTCGGGATCGAGCGCCACGACGTAGGGGCCGTCGCTCTTCACCAGCCAGCGGCTGGTCACGTCGCGCTCGACCGTGAGGTCGCCGGGCTGGACGGTCACCGGCTCCCCGCCGAGGTCCAGCACGGCCTCCTCGCCCGCCTCGAGCGCCCGGAGCTGGTCCGGCGTGAGCCGCGACAGCGCGTCGGCGATCTCCGGCGTGCGCTTGCCGAAGCGCTTGCCGAGGGAGCGGAAATTCGGCTTGGCCCGCAGGCGCACCAGCTCGGCGTCCGAGCTCACCACCTCCACCGCCTTCACGTTCACCTCGAGCCGCAGCAGCTCCAGCAGCTCGTCGAACGCCGCGCCGCGCACCGCCGCGGGGACGGCGACCTGCATCCGCCGGAGCGGCTGCCGGACCCGCAGATTGGCGTCGTCCCGCACCGCGCGGGCGAGCGAGGCCAGCCGGCGCACGGCGTCCATCGCACCTTCCAGCGGCGGATCCCGGCGGCCGGAGGTTTCCGGAAACCGGGCAAGATGCACCGAGGTTCCCGTGAGCGCACGGTGCAGCCAGTCGCTCGCGAAGGGCGCGGCGGGCGCGAGCAACCGAGCCACGGCCACGAGCGCCTGGTGCAGCGTGGCCACCGCGGCGGGGTCCGCCGCGGCGTCCGGGGCCCAGAACCGGCCGCGGGAGAGCCGGACGTACCAGTTGGAGAGGTCATCCACCACGAAGTCGATCACGCTCCGCGTGCCCGCCGTGACGTCGTGGCCGCCCCACTGCGCGCGGACGGCCTCGACCGTGGCGTCGAGCCGGCTCAGGAGCCACCGGTCGGTCCGGCTCCGGCGCTCGGGCGGCGGGGACTCCGCCGGGGTCCACTCGCCCGCGTAGAGCGCGAAGAAGCCGTACGTGTTGCGCAGCGTGTTGAAGAACCCGCCGGCCACCTCCGGGATGGTCCGCGGGTCGAACCGCTTGGGCAGCCACACCTGGCTCGAGGCGAGCAGGTAGACCCGGATGACGTCCGCGCCGAACTGCTGGATCATCTCCCACGGGTCCACCACGTTCCCGCGGCTCTTGGACATCTTCTGGCCTTCTGCATCCAGCACGAGCTCGTTCACGATCACGTGCCGGTACGCGCCGCTGTCGAAGGCCGTCGCGGCGATGGCGAGGAGGCTGTAGAACCAGCCGCGCGTCTGGTCCACGCCCTCGCAGATGAAGTCCGCGGGGAAGTGGGTGCGGAACTCCTCCTGGTTCTCGAACGGGTAATGCCACTGCGCGTAGGGCATCGCGCCGGAGTCGAACCAAGTGTCGATCACCTCGGGGGTGCGCCGCATCACCCCGCCGCAGGCGCAGGGCCAGGCGTAGTCGTCGATGAACGGCTTGTGCGGGTCGAACCCCTCGGGGAGCGGCTTGCCCCAGCGCTCTTCCAGCGCCGCGTAGCCGCCGATCACCTCGACGTGGGACGGATCCCGGTCGCACACCCAGACGGGGAGCGGCGTGCCCCAGTAGCGGTCGCGGGAGAGCGCCCAGTCCACGTTGTTCGCCAGCCACTCGCCGAACCGCCCCGCCCCCACCTCGGGCGGATGCCAGTCCACCTCGGCGTTGAGCTCCAGCATCCGGTCCTTCACCGCGGATGTCCGGACGAACCAGGAGTCGCGGGCGTAGTAGATCAGCGGGCTCGCGCAGCGCCAGCAGTGCGGGTACGAGTGAGTGTAGGGCTGGGTCAGGTGCCAGCGGCCCTCACGCTTCAGCCGCTGCACGATGAGGTCGTTGGTCTCGCGCGCGGTGACCAGCTTACCCTCGATCTCCGGCCAGGTCGTCCCCTCGAAGGTGCCGTCGGCCGCCACGGGGCGGAGCAGCGCGAGGCCCTCGCGGCGCCCGACGGCGTAGTCGTCCGCGCCGAACGCGGGCGCGATGTGCACCACACCGGAGCCGTCGTCCGCGGTCACGAAGTCTCCCGCGACCACCACCTGCGAGAGGGCGTCGCCCGGGAGCGGCACCACGTCCAGCGGCCGGCGATACCGGAGCCCCACCAGCTCGGACCCGCGGAACGTGCGCACGGGCGCGAGCGCCCGGAACGGCACCGGCTGCCGGCGGGCCCGCACCGACTTCGCGCCGCCGGCGCCGAGCGGGCTCTGCGGCGCCACCGCCTCGAGCCCGCTCGGAAGGTCGGCGCGCTCGGTCGCGAGGATGATCGTGCGCCCGTCAACCGGGTACTCCGCGTACTCCAGGTCGGGATGCACCGCGACGGCGACGTTGGAGAGGAGCGTCCAGGGCGTCGTGGTCCAGATGAGGAGCTGGCGGCTCGGATCTTCCTCGAGGGGAAAGGTGAGATAGACCGAGTTGGTGGTCTCCTCCTCGTACCCCAGCGCGAGCTCGTGGCTGGAGAGCACCGTGCCGCAGCGGGGGCAGTACGGCAGCACGCGGTGGCCGCGGTAGAGCAGCCCGCGCTCGTGCAGCCGCCGGAGCAGCCACCACACGCTCTCCACGTAGTCGTTGCTGCAGGTGACGTAGGGGTGCTCGTAGTCGAGCCAGTAGCCGATCCGGTCGGAGAGCTCCTCCCACTCGGCCTGGTACTTGAACACGCTCTTGCGGGAGCGCGCATTGAACTCGGCCACGCCGATCCGCTCGATGTCCCGCTTGCCGCTGATCCCGAGCTCCTTCTCCACCTCGATCTCGACCGGAAGGCCGTGCGTGTCCCACCCGGCGATGCGGGTGACCTGCTCGCCCAGCATCGCGTGGTAGCGGCACACCAGGTCCTTGATGGTGCGGGCGAAGACGTGATGGATGCCGGGCCGCCCGTTCGCGGTGGGCGGCCCCTCGTAGAACACGAAGGGCGGGCCGTCCTTCCCCGCCTCGAGGGTCCGGTGAAAGAGATCCTCCCGCTTCCACAGCTCGAGCTGCTGCTGCTCCAGCCGGTCGGCGGGGACATCGGGCCACGACGGATACGACATGCCTACAACTGCTCCACCACCCGCCGAACGAGGCGGGCCAGATTCGGTTCCGCGCGGCGCGCGGTCTCGATGATCCGGCCGATCTCGGCCGGTTCCAGCGCGTCGGGGAGGCACTGGTCGGTGATGATCGAGATGCCGAGTACCCGCATGCCGGCGTGGACGGCGACGATCACCTCCGGCACCGTGCTCATGCCCACGACGTCGGCCCCGATCGCGCGCAGCATCCGGTACTCGGCTCGGGTCTCCAGGTTCGGGCCGGTCACCCCGACGTACACGCCCTCACGCAGCGTGATCCCGAGCTCCAGCGCGCAGCGCCGGGCCCGCTCGCGGAGCGCCGGATCGTACGGCGCGGACATGTCGGGAAAGCGCGGCCCGAGCCGCTCGTCGTTCGGACCGATGAGCGGGTTGTCGCCCAGGAGATTGATGTGGTCGGCCAGGAGGACGAGGTCCCCCGCCGCCCAGAGCGGATTCATGCCGCCGCAGGCTCCCGAGAGCACCAGGGTGCGCACGCCGAGCGCGCGGAGGACGCGGATCGGGAAGGTCACCTGCTGCAGCGAGTAGCCCTCGTACCGGTGGAAGCGGCCCTGCATGGCGATGATGTCGCGCCCCGCGAGGCAGCCGAGCAGCAGCCGGCCCGCGTGGCTCTCCACGGTCGAGAGCGGAAATCCGGGGATCTCCTCGTAGGGGATCGTGGTCTCGACCTCGATCTCCTCGGCCAGCCCGCCGAGCCCGGTGCCGAGCACGATGCCGAGCTCCGCGCCAACGGGCGCGCGCCCGCGTACCGCGGCGGCGGCCACCTGGATCGCGTCGTACAGCTCCGGTGCGGCCGTCATCGGGCCGAGTCCTCGGCCACTCCCGCCATCGCGGAGCCGTGGTGGCCGTCGCCGGCGGGGCCCATGGCGCCCGCGCGCGCCGCACCCTGGAGCGCGTCCACCTCCGCCAACTGGCGCTCGAGGAGGAGGCGGAAGCTCGCGACGTAGGCGTTGAACTGGCCCACCGCGGAGACGGTGCGCTCGCGGACCATCTGCTCGTCGAGCTTGGCGCGGTCCACCACCCGGGCCGCTTCCGCTTCCGCCTCGCGGATGATGGCCTGCGCCTCCCGCTCGGCCTGCGCCCGGCTGTCGGCCCGGAGCTGCTGCGCGGCGACCAGCGCCTCGTTGAGCGCGCGCTCCCGCTCACGGTAGGCCCGGAGCTGGTCCTGCGCGCTCTTGAGCCGCTCCTCGGCCTGCACCCGCTCGCGGTTCAGGCGGTCGATCTCCTCCGCGAGCCGCTGCTTGAACTCGTCCACCTGGGCGCGATCGTAGCCCCGCATCGAGCGGGTGAAGTCCTGCGTCCGCACGTCCTGCGGCGTGAGCTGGAATGCGTGATCGGTCATTGGGCGCGTTCTCCGAACAGCACGGTACCCAGGCGCACCATCGTGGCGCCTTCCTCCACCGCCACGGGGTAGTCGCCCGACATCCCCATCGAGAGCTCCGGCAGCGCGTGGCCGCCCCGCTGGGCGTCGTCGCGCAGCGTGCGCAGCAGGCGGAAGGCCCGGCGCTGCTCGCCCGCGTCGTCGGTGAAGGCGGCCATGGTCATGAGGCCGCGCAGCTCCAGCCGGTCGAGGCCGCGCAGGTCGTCGAGCAACGCCGCGAGGCAGGAGGGCTCCACCCCGC
>DASSOD010000196.1:0-6531 GCA_035700905.1 Gemmatimonadales bacterium
ATCCAGGGCACCTGGAACTACGAGCGCATGCTCGGCGTGGGCATGGGATACGCCGCGGAGCCGCTGCTCCGCGATCTGCGCTCGGTGGATCCGTCCCGGCACCCCGAGGCGGTGGCGCGCTCGGCGGAGTTCTTCAACTGCCACCCGAACTTCGCCGGGCTGGCGCTGGGCGCGACCGTACGAGCCGAGTTCGACGGCGTCCCGGGCGAGCAGATCCGGCGGCTCCGCACCGCGCTCTGCAGCCCGCTGGGCGCGCTGGGGGACCAGGTGTTCTGGGCCGGCGTGGTGCCGGCACTCGTGGGCGCGGCGCTGGTCGCCGTGATCCTGGGCGCGGGCGCCTGGGCGGTGGTCGGATTCCTGGCGGCGTACAACGCCATTCGCGTGGCGACCGCCGTCTGGGCGCTGCGGACGGGCCTCGCGGCCGGGATGGAGGTGGGCGCCGCCATCGCGCGGTCCTGGGTGCCGAAGGCCGTCGGCTGGGTGGGCCCGGCGGCCGGGTTTGCGGTGGGCGTGGGGCTGCCCCTTGTGGCAGATTGGTATCTCCGGGCGTTCCGGCCGGGGGCGGCGCTCGCCGCGCTGGCGCTCGCGGCCGCCGGCGTCCTCGGATCCCGCTGGCTCGGCCCGCGGGTCACGGCGCTCCGCCTCGCCCTCGCGACCGTGGCGCTCACCCTCTTGCTCCGCCTGGTGCTGCGATGACGGCGCCCACCAACGAGTTCGAGGTCACCATCGTGAACCCGCTCGGGCTCCACGCGCGACCCGCCGCGCAGCTGGTGAAGCTCGCCAGCACCTTTGACTCGGAGATCGTGCTCTGCAAGGACGGCCTCGAGGTGAACGCCAAGAGCATCATGGGCGTGATGATGCTGGCCGCCGAGTGCGGCAGCCGGATCGTGATCCGCGCCAGCGGCCCGGACGCCGAGCGCGCCGTGCAGGCCCTCGGCGCGCTGGTGGCCGACGGCTTCGGGGAGCAGTGACATGACACGCGTGCTCCGCGGGATCGGGGTCTCGCCCGGCGTCGCGTGCGCGCCGGCGCTGGTGATCCGCCTTGAGTTTCCCGAGGTGCCCGACCGCACGGTCCCGCCCGATCAGGTCGAGCACGAGGTGCGCCGCCTGCACGAGGCGGTGGACGCGCAGGTGGCCAGCCTGCAGGAGCTGGGGCAGCGCGTGCTGCAGCGCGCCGGGCCGGAAGAGTCGCGCATCTTCGACGCGCAGATGCTTATGGCGCAGGACCCCGACTTCCTGGCATCCGTCGAGCAGCTCATTCGCAACAACCACCTGAGCGCGGAGACGGCGTACGAGTTCAAGGCGCTCGAGCTGCGGAACGCCTGGTCCAACGCCTCGAGCGCCCGCCTCCGCGAGCGGCTTGCCGATCTCAACGCGATTCAGCGCCGCATCCTGCTGCGCCTCGTGGGCCGGGCGCCGGTGCAGCCCTGGGCGGACCAGCAGCTGGACGAGCAGGTGATCGTGGTGGCGCACGAGCTCTCGCCCGGGCTCACGGTCCAGCTCGATCGCGAGTTCGTCGTGGGTCTCGTGAGTGAGGAGGGCACCCGCACCTCCCACGCCGCGATCCTGGCGCACTCGCTGGGCATCCCCGCCGCGATGGGCGTGCGCGGCGCGCTGGCCCTGATCCCGAACGGCGCGATGCTGCTGCTCGACGGCCAGGCCGGCACCGTCACGGTCGAGCCCACCGTCGGCGAGCTGGAGGACGCGAAGACGCAGGTCAGCCGGCGCCACCGGCTCGAGCTGGAGCTCGACAGCGTGTCGGGCCGGCCGGCGGAGACGCCGGAGGGGCGGCGGGTCAGGCTCATGGGCAACGTGGACCTGCCCGAGGAGATCGAGTCGGCCGTGCGCTTCGGCGCGGAGGGCGTGGGGCTCCTGCGCACCGAGTTTCTGCTCACCGGGCGCGCGAGCCCACCCACCGAGGACGAGCAGGCCGACTACTACCGCCGGGTCGTCCTCGCCTTCGGCGACCAGCCCGTCATCCTCCGGTCGTTCGATTTGGGCGGCGACAAGTTTCCCGCCTCCTTCCAGGCGCCGCCCGAGGCCAATCCCTTCCTCGGCTGGCGCTCCATCCGGGTGTGCCTCGACGAGCCGGAGATCTTCCGAACCCAGCTCCGGGCCGTGCTCCGCGCGGCCGTGGGGCGCGACCTGCAGCTCATGCTGCCGCTCGTCACCCGGGTGGAGGAGGTGACGGCCGCCAAGGAGATGCTCGCCGAGGAGGCCGACGCGCTGCAGCGTGCCGGCGTGCGCGCCGCCGCGTCGGTGCCGGTCGGCGTCATGATCGAGACCCCGGCGGCGGTGCTCATCGCCGACCGCCTGGCCGAGGTGTGCGCCTTCTTCAGCATCGGCTCCAACGATCTCACGCAGTACACCCTCGCGGTGGACCGCGGCAACGCGCGCCTCGCCGACCGGTTCACGCCCCACCATCCCGCCATCGTGCGCCAGCTCCGCCGCACGCTCGACGTGGGCCGCGCCGCCGGGCTCCCGGTGAGCATTTGCGGTGAGATGGCGTCCGAGCCGCTCACGGCGGTGCTGCTCCTGGGCCTCGGCTACGACCGCCTGAGCGTCGCGCCGCCGGCGCTGCCGCTGGTGAAGTGGGTGGTGCGCACGGTGCCCGACGCCGCTACCCGCCGGGCCGCCGACGCCGCGTTGGAGGCGCCCACCGCGGACGCCGTGCTCGACGCGGTGCGCGACGCCGTGCGCGACTACGTGGACCTGCGCCTGCTCGACCCCGGCGCGGCGTTGCCGGGCCGTGCGCGCGTCGCTACCTTGCCCCCCGGCACGGAGTTACCGTGATCCCGCTCCCCTCGCCCCAACCCGCGAGAACCTGATCCTATGGCGCTGTCGCAGCGGCACGTCTTCACGTCCGAGTCGGTCACCGAGGGCCATCCCGACAAGGTCGCCGACCAGATCTCCGACGCGGTGCTCGACGCAATCCTCACCACCGACCGCAACGCGCGCGTCGCGTGCGAGACGCTGGTCACCACCGGCATGGCGGTGGTCGCCGGCGAGATCACCACCACCACGTACGTCTCCATTCCCGACATCGTGCGCGAGACGCTCTCGCGCATCGGGTACACCGACGCGACCTACGGGCTCGACGGGCGCACCTGC
This sequence comes from Gemmatimonadales bacterium, assembly GCA_035700905.1. Classification (GTDB taxonomy): domain Bacteria; phylum Gemmatimonadota; class Gemmatimonadetes; order Gemmatimonadales; family GWC2-71-9; genus DASQPE01. Next base: position 3,112 of record DASSOD010000196.1, read on the forward strand.
GCGGTGCTCACCTCGATCGACCGGCAGTCCACCGACATCGCGATGGGCGTGGACGGCGACGGCAAAGAGCAGGGCGCGGGCGATCAGGGCATGATGTTCGGCTACGCCACCAACGAATCGAAGGAGCGGATGCCGCTCCCGATCATCCTGGCGCACCGCATCACCGAGCGGCTCGCGGCCGTGCGCAAGGGCCTCCACGGGCTGGAGCAGATCGAGTGGCTGCGGCCCGACGGGAAGAGCCAGGTGTCGGTCGAGTACGAGGGCGACCGTCCGGTCGCCGTGCGCACCATCGTGGTCTCGACCCAGCACGCCGAGCGGGTGGGCAATCGCGAGCTGCGCTACGGCACCATCCGGGAGGCGGTGGTGGAGCACGTGATCAAGCCCGTGCTCGCCGACCACAAGATCCAGACCCGCGGGGTCAAGTACCTGGTCAATCCCACCGGCCGCTTCGTGATCGGCGGCCCTCATGGGGACGCGGGCCTCACCGGCCGCAAGATCATCGTGGATACGTACGGCGGCATGGCCCGCCACGGCGGCGGGGCGTTCAGCGGCAAGGATCCCTCCAAGGTGGACCGCTCCGCCGCCTACGCGGCGCGCTGGGTGGCCAAGAACATCGTCGAGGCCAAGCTCGCCCGCCGCTGCGAGGTGCAGTTGGCCTACGCCATCGGCGTGGCCGAGCCGGTCTCGGTGGCGGTGGATACGTTCTGCACCGGCAGCGTGCCCGACCGCAAGCTGGAGCGGATGGTGCGCGAGGTGTTCGATCTCACCCCCAAGGGCATCATTGACACCCTCAAGTTGAAGCGTCCAATTTTCAGTTCGACCGCAACCTACGGGCACTTCGGCCGCAAGCCGCGCGCGGTGAAGGTCGGCGGAAGGACCGTGGAGACGTTTACCTGGGAGCGCGCCGACCGCGTCAAGGAGCTGCTCTCGGCCGCGCGCTGAAGGGCCCCGGATCCGCATGATCGAAGTCACCGTCGCCCACCTGGGACTGGACCGCAGCACGAACACGCCCGTCGTCATCCTGCGCGAGAAGGACGGCTCGCGGGTGCTTCCCATCTGGATCGGCCCGGCCGAAGCGAGCGCGATCGCGATGGAGCTCCAGGGGATGAAGGCGCAGCGCCCCCTCACGCACGACCTCCTGAAGCAGGTGATCATCGGCCTGGGCGGCGACCTCCGCCGCGTCGTCATCAGCGCCGTCAAGGAGAACACCTACTTCGCGGAGCTCCTGATCCGCCGCGAGGACCAGGTCTTCCAGGTGGACGCGCGGCCCTCCGACAGCATCGCGCTCGCCCTGCGGCTCAGGGCGCCCATCTTCACCAGCGACCAGCTGCTCGACCAGAGCGGCGTCGAGACGGACGAGCCCGCGCCCGATCCCTCCCTCGAGGCGGACAAGCTGAAGCAGTACCTCGAGAAGATGGATCCGCAGGACTTCGGAAGGTTCAATCCGTAGCGGCGGCGGGCGATCGGGGCCGCGTGCGGGCCCGGCCGCCCCTCGCCTCGTGCGGCGTCTCGCGCTCGGGATCGCGCTCGTCGCGTGCTGTCCGCCCATCCGCCTGTCCGCCCAGTCACTCGCCGCCGGCACCGTGCTCCTCGCGCGCGGCGCCGATTCTACGCCCGTCCCCAGGATCCGCGTGCTGCTCCACCGGGTGGGGCGCGCCGCGCAGGGACCGGTGGACTCGGTGCTCACCGACGCGGCCGGACGATTCCGGTTCCGCTTCGCCGCGGACACCGGCTCAGTGTATCTGGTGAGCGCCCCGTATGGCGGCGTCGAGTACTTCTCCCCGCCGGTGCACCTCGACCCCGCGCGCCCGGACACCGCGCTCCGGGTCGTGGTCGCCGACACCTCGAGCACGCAGCCGATCGGCCTCGCCGCGCGCCACCTCGTCATCACCGCCCCGCGGCAGGACGCCAGCCGCGCGGTGCTCGACCTCATCGTTCTGGACAATGCCGGCCCGCGCACCCGCATCGCGCCGGATCCGCTCCGGCCGTCGTGGACCGGGCCGCTTCCGCGCGGCTCGCTCGGGCTCGAGGTGGGCGAGGGCGACTACTCCACCGACGCGGTGCAGCGCCGGGGGGACCGCGTCGCGTTCCTGGCGCCGATCCCCCCGGGCGACAAGCAGATCGTGGTTGACTACGCGCTGCCCGCCGACCTGCGCGACCTGGTGCTGCCGATGGAGCAGTCCGCGCCCACCGTCAACCTTCTCGTCGAGGAGCGCGGCGCGCGCGTGCTCACGCCCGGCCTCGCGCCCGCGGACTCCGAGCTCATCCAGGGAAAGAGCTACCGGCGCTGGACCGGCGCGCTCGCGGCGGGCACCGTGGTGCGGGTTCGCCTCCCGGGCGCGGCGAGCATCCCCCGCTGGCTGCTGCCCGCCATGGTCGCGGCCGCCGCCGCCGCGCTGGCGCTGGGCGGGTTCCGTGCGGCGCGGAGGCCCGGCGCGCGCGCAGAGCCGGCGCCCCCACCCGGGGCGACGGCACCCTCCGCCCTGGTGGACGCGATCGCGGCGCTGGACGCCCGCTACGCCGGGCGCGAGGCGGAAACCGAGCCGCCGGAGTGGGCGCGATACCTGCAAGAGCGTGCGCGGCTCAAGGCCGAGCTCGAGGCCACCCTTGCCGCCGGCCGCGACGCGCCGTAGTGTCCGGCGCCCGTTCCCGAGATCCATGTCGCGTCCAAGCCGCTGGCCCCTCACCACACCTTCCGCACTCCTCGCGCTCCTGCTCGCGGGCTGCGCGGCGGAGCGCGCGCCGGCGCGCGCGCCGCGCGCCGATGAGGCGGTCGCGGACGACGCGGGCGACACGGTGCGCGTCCCCGTGCCGGTGCACCGGATCGTTTCGCTCGTGCCCGCGACGACGGAGCTGCTCTTCGCCATCGGCGCCGGCGGCCAGGTGGTCGGCCGCACCCAATGGTGCGACTGGCCCGACGCCGCCAGGCTCGTGCCGAGCGTGGGCGACGGGATCGAGCCCAACCTCGAGGCCGTGCTCGCGCGCAAGCCGGACTTGGTCCTGATGTACCCCTCCGGCGAGAACGCGGTCGCGGAGCGGCGGCTCACTCGGCTGGGGATCCCCGTGCTCCGGCTGCGGACCGATCACCTGGCGGACGTGCCGCGGCTGGGGCGCCTGCTCGGCAGGATGACGGGTCACGAATCCGCCGCGGACTCCCTGGCGCGCGCGTTCGACGCGGCGCTCGATTCGGCGTCCGCGCCCGCGACCGCCGACACCACCACCGTGTTCTTCCTGGCCTGGGGTCAGCCGACCATGACGATCGGGCGGGGGAGCTTCGTGAGCGAGTTGCTGGCCCGTGCGGGGGCCGCGAACGCGTTCGACGATCTGGCCGGATCTTCGGCCGTCGTGAGCATCGAAGCGGTGGCGGCGCGCGATCCCGACGTGGTGCTGGCGATCGGCACCGACGCGCCGAAGGAGCTC
>DASSOD010000197.1:0-15064 GCA_035700905.1 Gemmatimonadales bacterium
GTGGCGACGCTGGTCCGGGCGGCTGCGCCCCGGATGCCGCCGTGCGGGTTCGAGCCGCGCCCGTACGAGGGCCCGAGCCGGGACGAAGTGCTCGCGCTGCGGCGGCGCTACGCGCACCCTTCGCTCTTTACCTTCTACCGCGACCCGCTTCTCATCGTCGAAGGCCACCGGCAGTGGCTGTTCGACGAGACCGGGCGCCGCTACCTCGACATGTTCGCGGGAATCGCGACCGTGGCGTGCGGCCATGCCCATCCGGCCGTGGTCTCGCGGATACAGGACCAGGTCGCGCGCCTGCAGCACGCCACGACGGTCTACCTCCATCCCAACCTCCCGCTCCTCGCGCGCCGGCTCGCGGCCACGCTCCCCGCCGGCCTCGAGGTGGTGTACTTCACCAACAGCGGCAGCGAAGCGAACGACCTCGCGGTCATGATGGCGCGTCTGCATACCGGTCATGCGGACGTGATCGCCGTTCGCAACGGCTATCACGGCGGGTCGCCCACCACGATGGCGCTGAACGGGCTCGCCACCTGGAAGCTTCCGACCCAGCAGGGCGCGGGGGTGCACCACACCGTCTGTCCCGATCCCTATCGCAGCCCGTTCGCCGGGACGCCCGAGGAGATCGCGACCCGGAGCGCCGCCGACCTGCGAGACGTCATCCGCACCGCGACCACGGGCCGGGTGGCGGCGTTCATCGTCGAGCCGATTCAGGGGGTGGGCGGTGTCACCCACGGCGCGCCCAACTACCTCCGGGAGGCGTTCGCGGTCGTGCGGGAGCACGGGGGCTTGTGCATCGCGGACGAAGTCCAGACCGGGTTCGGCCGGACCGGCGCTCGCTACTGGGGCTTCGAGAATTTCGGCGTGACGCCGGACATCGTGACCATGGCGAAGGGGATCGGGAACGGCATGCCGCTCGGGGCCGTGGTCACGCGGCGGGAGATCGCCGAGGCGCTGACTCAGCGGCTTCACTTCAATACGTTCGGCGGGAATCCCGTGTCGGCCGCGGCGGGTCTCGCGGTGATGGACGTGATCGAGCAGGAGCGGCTGCAGGAGAACGCGCGGGTGGTAGGCGCACGGCTGCGGCAGGGGCTCGTGGCGCTCGCGGGCCGCCACCCGCTCATCGGCGACGTCCGCGGGATGGGGCTCATGCTGGGCGTCGAGCTGGTGCGCGACCGCGCCACACGCGAGCCCGCCACCGAGGAAACGCTCGCGGTGATGGAGCGCCTGCGGGAGCTCGGCGTTCTGGTCGGAAAGGGCGGGCTCGACGGGAACGTGCTTCGGGTGAAGCCCCCGCTCTGCATCACCGCGGCCGACGCGGATTTTGCGGTCGCCTGCCTGGACGCGGCGCTGAGTCGGGTGGAGGGCGGCTGATCCTCGCCGCGGCCGGGCGGCCCGTCTATCGCGAGTACGCGCCGAGCGCCGCGCTCGCGCAAGTCGTCCAGTGCTACTGGACGATCGATTCATCGAATCTCCAATCCCCCGTACTCAACCGCGTCCCCCCGGACGGCTGCGCCGACCTCCTGTTCCGCCTTGAGGGCGCCGTGGCGATCGCCGGCGCCGCGGGCACGCCGGAACGCTCGCGAACGGTGGTCGTGGGCACGATGCGGCGCGCCGTGGTCGTGCCGCTCACCGGAACCACCCGGCTCTTCGGCGTCCGCTTTCGGCCCGGCGCAGCGCATCCCTTGCTCGGCGTCGGGCTCGCCCAGCTCACCGATGCGGCGGTGCCCCTGGAAGAGGTGTGGGGCGGCGTGGGGGCACGGCTCGAGGCATCGGTCGAAGAGGCCGAAGCGACCCCGGAGCGCATCCGCCGGGTCGAGCAGATCCTGACGGAGCGCGCCGGCCGCGCCCGCCCACTGCACCCCGGAGTGCTCGGCGCGCTGCGCGCGCTTCACGCCGCGCGCGGGGCCGGGCGCGTGGACGGGATTGCGCCCGGGCCGATCGGCGCCCGGCAGCTCGAGCGGCGCTTCCGGGAGGCGGTCGGCATCTCGCCCAAGCGTCTGGCGCGGGTGCTCCGGCTCCAGCATGCGATCGCGCTGCTGCGGCACCGGCCGCCGCTCTCCTGGAGCGCCCTCGCGCTCGCCGCGGGGTACTACGACCAGGCGCATCTGATCCGCGACTTTCGCGCCCTGGTGGGCCTCACCCCGCTGCGATACGCCAGGGAGGCGGCAGGTGTCGGATTCGTCCAAGACGGGAGCGTAGCGGCGCGCTAGACTCGGGGCTGCGCGCCGCGGCGGCGCCGCACGCGTGCCCGAGACCGCGGCCCGGGGGCCCGTCGCCGCGCCGCCCATCCACGCCTCACCGGACGAGGAGGACCCATGGCCAGCGAACCGCTCCAGAGCGCCGAACACGACCGCCGCATCGACTACATCGAGTTCCCGGTGTCCGACGTCGCCGCCGCCAAGCGATTCTACGCGAAGGCGTTCGGGTGGACCTTCGAGGACTACGGCCCGGACTACGCGAGCTTCCGTGATGGACGGCTCGCGGGCGGGCTGCGCAAGGAGAGCCGGACCGCGGCGGGCGGGCCGCTGGTGGTCCTGTTCGCCGTGGACCTGGCGCGAGCCGAGGCCGCGGTGGTCGGGGCGGGCGGCAGGATCGTCAAGCCCGCGTTCTCGTTTCCCGGCGGCCGGCGCTTCCACTTCGCCGATCCGAGCGGCAACGAGTTGGCCGTCTGGAGTGACCGCTGACGCACGCCGCGGGTGAGCCGGTCCCGGGTGGGCGCCGCCCCCGCTAGAATGGAGGCATCCCCGACGCGGCGGCCGGCTTCATCGGCGGAGCAGGATGTGAGTGAGCTCGATCCCGCCCGACTGGCGGCAGTGTTGCACCGCGCAATTCCCCTGAGCCGGGCCTTGGGCGTGACTGTGCGCGCCTGCACCCCGGCATGCGTCATACTCGACGCGCCGCTCGCCCCCAATCACAATCATCGTGGCACCGCGTTCGGCGGCAGCCTGAGCGCCGTCGCGCTGCTGGCCGGATACGGGTTGGTCTGGGCGGCGCTGGAGCGCGGGAGCCGGCGGGCCGCCGTGCTCGTCCACGAGAGCGCCACACGCTACCTCCGGCCGGTGACGCGCGACTTTTCGGCGAGATGCGACGCGCCGGGAGACGCGCGGCTGGAAGAGTTCGTGGCCACCCTGGACCGAAGGCGCCGCAGCCGAATCGTGCTGGACGCGCGGATCCATGAGGCCGGCGCGGTGGCCGTCGCGTTCCGCGGCTCGTTCGTGGCCCTGGCTGAATGAGGAGGCAGGCATGCAGGGACGGATGATCGAGTTCCCGGTGAACGGACGAACGACCCCGGGTTACCTGAATACCGGCTCCAGGCGCGGGCCCGGCCTGGTCGTGATACAGGAGTGGTGGGGCCTGGTGGACCATGTGATGCAGTTGGCCGACCGGTTCGCCGCGGAGGGCTTCGTCGCGCTGGCGCCGGACCTCTACGGCGGCAAGCAGACCAGGAGTCCGGACGAAGCCGGCAAGCTGCTGATGGCGCTCAACATCGCCGAGGCCGCCAAGGACATTCACGGCGCGGCGCGCCATCTCCTCGGGATGCCGGAGGTCGAGCCCAAGCGGGTGGGCGCGGTCGGCTTCTGCATGGGCGGGCAGCTCGCGCTCTACGCCGCGCAGGAGTACCCCGATGCGATCGCCGCCGCGGTGGACTTCTACGGCATCCATCCGAAGGTGACGCCCGAGCCCGAGAAGCTCCGCGTGCCGGTGCTCGCGCACTTCGGCCGCAAGGATCGTTCGGTAAAGGTTGATGACGCGCGAGCGCTGGCCGAGCGCTATCGAGCGGCGGGGAAATCGTTCGAGGCGCACTTCTACGATGCGGGGCACGCGTTCATGAACGACTCCCGGCCCGAAGCGTTCGACGGGCCCTCGGCGGACCTGGCCTGGCAGCGCACGTTGGCCTTCTTCCGCTCCCACCTCGCCTGACGTGGTCGAGACCGTCGAGCACCTGGTCATCGGCGCCGGCCCCGCCGGACTGCGGGCGGCGCAGGTCCTCGCGACATCGGGCCGCGAGGTGCTCGTGCTGGAGCGTCACGTCACGATCGGTCCCAAGACCTGCGCCGGCGGGCTCACCCGAAAGGCGGTGCGGGAGCTCGAGCCGCTGGGGCTGCCGCCCGGGGCGGGGCTGGAAAGCGTCGGGCACGTGGCATTCGCCGGCGGGCGCGCGGCGGTGCTGGATGCCGAAGCGACGAGGATTCGCACCATCCCGCGCGGCGAGCTCGGAGCGCTGCAGCTCGCGTGGACCACGGCGGCGGGCGCCGAGATCCGGGCGGGCTGCGCAGCAACCCGGCTCGACCTCCGCGGGCGTACGGTCGAAGCCGGCGGGCGCACGATCCGGTTCGTGCGGCTGATCGGCGCGGACGGCGCGGATTCCGCGGTACGGCGCGCGCTCGGCCTGCCGGGCCCGCGCGAGTACTTCGCGGCAGAATTCAACGTTCCGAGGCTGCGCCTTGCTCCCCTCCGCGTCGAATGCGACGCCACCGCGCTCGCGAACGGGTATTTCTGGGTCTTTCCCCACTGCGATTACACCTCGATCGGCGCGGTCGCGCCGAAAGCGCTGGTGCGCCCGGCCGCGGTCCGGCGATACCTCGAGCGGCGCGCCGCGCGGCTCGGCGTTTCCCTGGCCGGAGTGCCGTTCGAGGGCGCAACCCTCGAGGTGCAGTGGCGCGGGTTCGATTTTCCGGGAGGCGTTCACCTGGTGGGCGATGCGGCGGGCGTCCCATCGGCGCTCACTGCGGAGGGGATCTACGCCGCGCTCATCACCGGCGAAGAGACCGCCCGCCGCATTCTGGAGGCGAGGTATCCATCGCCGAAGAGCACGAGCTGGCTCCGCGTGAAGCGCCGACACGATGCATTGGCACGGATGCTCCGGCCCGCCGCGACGCGGGCCGTGACGCTTCGGAGCCTTGGCGCGCTCGCTCGTTGGCACCCGGCGGCGCGCCGGCTCGCGGCCTGGTTCCTCGCCGCCTGAGCGCGCTCCTCGCGCCCCGCCGGGGCGGTGCACGCACGCATCGCGCCCCTTGCGCGCCCCTATCGGGCTTCGTATAAGTACCCTTCCATTCAACTTCTTCGCCGGAAGGTCGAGGGGCAGCCGCAATGACGTACGTGATCACCGAAGCTTGCATCGGCGTCAAGGATCGGGCGTGCGTGGACGTATGCCCGGTGGACTGCATCTACGAGGGCGAAGACCAGCTGTACATCCATCCCGACGAGTGCATCGACTGCGGCGCGTGCGAGCCGGAATGCCCGGTGACCGCCATCTTCCCCGAGGAAGACGTGCCGGGCGAGATGCAGGCGTACATCGTCAAGAACCGGGACGTCTTCACCAGCGACAATCCGCCGGGCCGCCCCCAGCGCTGACGCAGCGCGGTCGCGCCCGATCGCGACACACGACCCTCCGGCCTGTCGGGAGGGTCGTTTCGTTTCGATGCACCGGATTCAGGCCCCGCGCCTCGCGCCCGAGTGGGCGCACCGGTATACCGGGCCGCCTCGCACCACCGTCGTCAGCGGAGCGCCCAACGCGGAGCGCCCAACGCCGAGCGCCCAACAAGGAGAGGCGGCCCGCGGGGCCACACTGCCGCCCCGGGGCCGATTGGAAAGGTGGGATAAACTCGACAGCGGAGGCCCAGTGAGCACCGGGCCGGCCCGCTGATCCTTGTAACGCCGCGGGGGCTCGCCGGGTTTCAGGGGAGCGCGTGAAGAAACTCGCGGATCGCTTCGGTGACCAGCGCGGGGCGCTCCAGCGTCGGCAGATGACCCGCATGCGGAATCGTGACGAGGCGCGCGCGGGGGAGCGCCGCGGCGAGGGCGGCGGCGCCGGCGGGCGGTGTCAGCTCGTCCTCCTCGCCCACCACGACCAGCGCCGGCAGTTCGGCGAGGGTCGGCAGGAGCGGGGTGCTGTCGGGGCGGTCGCGCATGGCGCCGAGCGCGCCGATGATGCCGGCGACCGGCGTTCCCGCCATGAGCGTGCGGACCCGCTGGACCAACTCTGGTTGTTCGCGGCGCGTGGTGGCGCCCAGCATCCGCGGCAGCATGGCCTCGGCGATGGCGGCGGCGCCCTTTTCCCGCGCCTGCGCCGCGGCGGCGTCGCGGGCGCGCCGGGCCTCCGGACCGTCGGCCTCGGCCCGGGTGTCCACGAGGATCACGCCCGCGGCGCGCGACCGCCAGCGGCGCAGGAACTCGAACGTCACGTACCCGCCCATTGAGAGCGCGCAGAGCACCGCGCGCTCGACGCCGAGCGCGTCCAGCAACGCCGCGAGATCGTCCGCGTAGGTCGCCATGCTGTAGCCCAGGTCGGGCGCGTCCGACGCGCCCATGCCGCGGAGGTCCGGCGCGATCCGCTGCCACCCCTCGAGCGCCTCGAGCTGCGGCGCCCAGATCGAATGGTCGAGGGGATAGCCGTGCACGAACAGGATCGCCGGCCCGGACCCGCGCACGTCCACGGCCAGGTTGACGCCGTTGACCGTGATCCGGCGCATGCCGGGCGGCAATGCCGAACGGCTGTTCACGTACTCGGCGAACTCGCGCGGCACCGGCGTGGGCCGGCCGGTCCGGTCGATGCAGACGAAGACGAACTCCGCCGTGGCCACGAGCGCGTCGTCCCCCACGCGCCGCGTGGTCTGGCGAATCGTGAAGCTGGTACGCCCGAGATGCGTCAGGGTCTGCCCGAACCGGAGCACGTCTCCCGGAAAGCCCGGCGCGCGGTACTCCACCACCGCTTTGCGGAGCGCGGGCCAGGCGTCGTGCCGGGTGAACACGTCCATGCCGGGCCCCCGCGCCAGCATCTCCCACCGGGCGCGCTCGAAGAGCGAGAGAAACGCCGCCTGATTGAGGTGACCGAACGCGTCGCACTCGTCGGGGTAGACGGTGAGCTCGATCTCGGGGAGCGTCATGCGGAGAAGATAGCGCGGGCTTCGGGAGCGCGCCTATCTTGCAGCGAACGCACCACGAGCTCGAGATGCCGCCGACCACCGACTACATTCGCCACGCCGCGCGACTGGCGCGCAAGCTCCAGATGGACGCGTCCATGGGCGGAACGCCCGCGCCGGACGCCGAATTCTACAAGGTCCTCGCGAAGGCCTTCGACGAGATCGCCGCCGGGTTGGAGCAGGTGGCCAAGCGTGAATGACACCGGCCTGCCCGAGCTGATCCGGACGCAAGCCGAGTTCGATCGTCTCGCCGCCGACCTCCGGGGCGAGGCGCTGCTGGCCGTGGATACCGAGGCGGCGAGCTTCCATCGCCACCGCGACCGGGTGTACCTCATCCAGCTCTCCTCGCGCGCCCGCACCGTGATCGTGGACCCCCTCGCGGTCCGCGAGCTGGGGGCGCTCGGCGCCGTCCTGAGCGAACCGACCAGCGAGCTCGTGTTTCACGACGCCGACTACGACCTGCGCCTGCTCGATCTCCAGTACGGGTTCCGTCCCACCCGCATCTTCGATACGCGAATCGCCGCGCAGCTCCTCAACGAGCCGGGGATCGGGCTGGCCGCGCTGCTGGAGAAGTACGTGGGGGTGCGGCTGGACAAGCGGTTCCAGCGGGCCGACTGGTCGGCCCGGCCGCTCTCGGCCGACATGCTCCGCTACGCCGCCGCCGATACCCGCCATCTGCCCGAGCTGCACGACATCCTGCGCACACGCCTGGCGGAGGCCGGCCGGCTCGCCTGGGCGCAGGAGGAGTTCGCCCTGCTGGAGGAGATCCGGTGGGGCGCCGCGGACGGCGACGAGCCGGGGTGGCTCCGCCTCAAGGGCGCCAAGGCGCTGAAGGGCCGATCGCTGGCCGCGCTCCGGGAAGTGCATCGCTGGCGCGAGGAGCTGGCGGAGCGGAGCGACCGCGCCGCGTTCCGCATCCTCAACAACGAGCCGATGCTGGAGATCGCGCGAACGTTGCCGCAGGACGCCGCGGCGCTGCGGGCGATCCGCGGGGTCGGACCGGAGCTGGTCGAGCGCCGGGGCCGCGACCTCCTGGCCGCGGTACGCCGCGCGCTGGAGCTGCCGGAATCGGACCTGCCGCGGATCGAGCGCGGCCCAAGGCGCGCGCCGGACGCCGCCTACGAAGCGCGGCTGGAGCGGCTCAAGGCGGTGCGCAACCAGCTCGCGACGCGGGTGGGGCTCGCCCCGGGCGTCCTGTGCCCCAACGGCACCCTCGAGGCGATCGCGCGCACCGCGCCCCGGTCCGTCGAAGAGCTGGCGCGGGTGCCTGGAATCCGCCGATGGCAGGTGGAGGCGGTGGGAAAGGAGCTGCTGGCTGCGGTGGCGTGAGCCTCAGTGGCCCAGAAACGCGCGCACCCGCGGATCCATGCGTTCCGGCGTCCAGTACGGCTCCCACACCAGCTCGACGTCCACCGCTCGAACGCCCTCGAGATCCGCAACGACGTCCCGCACGCCCTGGATCAACTCTGCGCCGGAGGGGCACCCCGGCGACGTGAGCGTCATCTTCACCACCACGTCCCCCTCGGGGCTCACGTCGATGTCGTACACCAGCCCGAGATCGATGATGTTGAGGTTGAGCTCGGGATCCTTCACGGCGCGGATGGCCTTGCGCACGGTGTCCGCAGTGATCATGGGCGCTCCTGGTCTGTCCTCCCTGGAAACGTAGCTCCGCACGCAAACGACACCAAGCCGGCGGCTCAGCAGCGGGAGACGAGCGTCTGCGTGCACCCCGGCGGCACCAGCCGGAGCGCGGCATCCGAGAGTTGCGCCCGCAGCAGGCGCAGCCGCTCGACCGAATGGCGCGGCCGCGGGGCGAAGCTGCGATTGGTGAGAAACACCAGAAAGAGGTCGCGAGCCGGATCGATCCAGAGCTCCGTGCCGGTCCACCCGGTGTGCCCGTACGCCGACGGGCTCGCCAGCGTGCCGAAGAGGCTGGGCTCGTCCGGCGGCGGCGCGGGATCGGGGCTATCCCACCCGAGCAGGCGGGTGCCGCTCCGCGCGCCCGGCGACCGGAACGCCCGCACCGTCGCCGCGCTCACCCAAGGTCCGTGCGGTCCCACGCCGTCACGCATCCAGGTCTGCGCGTAGCGGGCGAGGTCGCGTCCGGTGGAAAAGAGGCCGGCGTGCCCGGCGACGCCGCCGAGGCGCGCGGCGTTCTGATCGTTCACCTCGCCGCGGACCGGGCGGCCTCGGTACCGCCCGCTGGGCGCGACCCAGGGCCAGAGTCGGCGCGGCGGGCGGTACATAGTGCGGCTCATGCCGAGCGGGGCGAAGACCTCGGCGGCGGCGAAGCGATCCAGCGGCTGCCCTGAGACCTGCTCCACCAGGAGTCCGAGCAGCATCGCGTTGAGATCGCTGTACACGGCGGAGTCGCCTGGAGCGCGAACCAGCGGCTCCGCGTAGAGCCGGTCCACCGCTCGAGCCGCCGAGCGGTCCAGCCGGTAGAAGCGGACGTAGGCGGGAAGCCCGCTCGTGTGGTCGAGCAGCATCCGCACCGTAACCCGATCCTTGTCCGCGCCCCCGAACCGCGGCAGATAGCGGCCGACCGGCGCATCGAGCTCCACCTTGCCGACATCGATCAGGCGCATCACCGCGCTCGCCGTCCCCACGACCTTGCTGAGGGACGCGAGATCCCAGAGCGCCGAATCCGGGTCCGGCGCCCTGGAATTGTCGTTCCACGTGAGGTGGCCGTAGCCGCGGGCATAGAGCACGGTGTCGCGGCGCCCCACGACCACCACGGCTCCGGGGTAGAGGCCCTGTCGGATGCCCGCGCGGGCCGCGGCATCGATGTCGGCGAACTGCTGCGAAGCGGCGGGCGCGGCTCCGGCAGCCATTCCCAGCAAGCAGATCCAGGTCGAGATGCAGCGCGGCCGGCAAACCGCTGCGGGGTTGCCGGCCGGAGACTCTTGGGTGGAGGGCAGGCCCCGCGTCGGAACGGCCCGGCCGGAGCCTAACGCGGGCCCGCCATGCGGGCGGGTGGCGGCGCGGCTCACTGGCCGCCGAGGTCCCGCACGGGACCCGGCGGCAACTCGTAGAGCACGGCCGCGGTATGCACGTCGCGGTCGGACAGCGATGCGGTGTGGGTCGAGGGGAACATGACGTCGTTCGAGTCCGGCGAATGGGGCAGGCCGATGGCGTGCCCGGTCTCGTGGACCGCCACCGCCAGCAACGCCGAATCATCGAGGGCGACGCCGGTGCTGGTCCGGAGCGCAAGCGAGATGGTCGCGCGCCGCACCCGGCCCTGCTGGTCCCAGGTGAGGTCGGTCTGACCCGCGCGATCGAAATCGAAGCGGTCGATCCAACGGACGATGATGTCCGCGGCGCTGGTGTCGCTCACCTCGACGAATCCGACGCCGACGCCCGCATCGCTCCAGCGCGCCAGCGCCTGCCTGACGAGGGTAGCCATGTGCGGCGAATACCCCTGCGGCCCCCCCTCGAGCAGGGCGACCTTCAGGGGCGCGCGGCCGCGGTCGGGCCAGCGGCGCACGACCGAGTCGGTGGTCGCGAGCAGGGAGTCGAGGTAGGTCCGCTCGTGCTCGCGGCCGAGCTGCTGGCGCACCGCCAGGCGCGCCAGGCGATCGAGCGTGGGTGTGCGCGAGCCCGCCGCGACCGGGGCGGCGGGCGGCGCCACCGCCGCCATGGCCGGCGGCACCGGTGAAGGCGGCGTGACCGGCGCGCCGCCGGGGCTCGGCTGACGCGCGCCGAACGCCTCGACGGCGCGTCCGCCCGACAGTCGGCCGGCCCAGTCGGCCGCGACCACGCCCAGGAGCACGAGCGTGACGAGGGGGAGCAGATATCGGCGCATCGGTAGTGAGGAATATGCGACGGCAGGCGCCACTGCCGCCAGCGTGGCTGGCGCCCGGGCCTCGGGGCGTCTAACATTTCGCCACCCGCCGCCCTCCCCCCGCAACCCGACCTCACATTCGGAGGCTTGGCCTGGACCCGAAGGAGCTCTTCGCCCGAAGCCTCGTGCGGTGGCGCTGGGCGGTGGTCATATTCTGGACGGTTCTCGGCGTCGGGGCTGCGTTTCAGGCCCGGAAAACCGACCGGTTGCTCAACGTCCGCGGTGGCAGCACCCGCCCCACCGAGGCCACCGACGCCGAGCAGCTGCTCACCAGCCGGTTCCAGAGTCCGGTCAGCGAATTCTTCGCCGTAACCTTGGCGGGCCCCGCCGGCGTGGCGCTCGACCGGGGGGCCGGCCGGCTCGTCCTCGACTCGCTGGCGCACCACCTCGCCGCCCTGCCCTACATCCGCGGGGTGGTTTCGTATTCCTCCACCGGCGACTCCACCTTCCTCGACCCGGACCGTCGCACCGGGTTCATGGTGGTCGCGCTGCGGGCACCCGGCGGCGACAGCGCGGCCGCCCTGGTGTCGCCGGTGCGCACGGAGGTGCGACGCTCGCTCGCGGCGCTCCCGAACGGGGGCGGCTATACGGCGTTCGTCACCGGGCGGGCGCCGCTCGACCTCGACATCCGAACGGCGAGCGCCGCGGATACCCGCCACGGCGAGCGCCTGCTCCTCCCCCTCACGATGGTGATCCTCGTGCTGGCCTTCGGCGCGCTGCTGGCCGCGGTGCTGCCACTCGTCGTCGGGTTCCTCGCCATTGTGGTGTCGCTGGCCGTGATCGGGCTCCTCACCCAGGTCACGCCGATGTCCATCTTCGTGCTGAACCTCACCACGATGATCGGCCTCGGGGTGGGGATCGACTATTCCCTGCTGGTCGTGACCCGATTCCGCGAGGAGCTGAGCCGGGGACGGCGGCGCCGGGAGGCCGCAGTCAACACGATGCTCACGGCCGGGGCGGCGGTCGTCACCTCGGGGCTCACGGTTGTGGTCGGCTTCGCGGCGCTGCTGTTCACGCCCCTGATCGAGACCCGGAGCCTCGGCATCGGCGGCCTCGTGGTGGTGGGCGTGGCCGTGCTGCTCTCGACCACGCTCCTCCCGGCGGCGCTGGCGCTCCTGGGCCGCAGCATCGATTGGCCGCGGTGGCTCGCCCGCCGGCTCGCGTGGTGGCACGCGCCCCAGATCTGGGAGACCTGGGCGCGCACGCTCGCCCGCCACCCCTGGCGGGCGCTGGCGGTGGGCGGCGCCGTGATCGGCCTGCTCACCGCGCCGGTGTTCTGGATTCGCATCGGTCTTCCGGCGCGCGACTGGTGGCCGGATCAGACCGAGGCGGGCAAGGGAATCGAGACCCTCCAACGGATGGGCGCCGCGGGGATCGTGCAGCCGATCCGGCTGGTCATCGAGGTGCCGAGGGGGCGCCGAGTGGTCGAGGCCGCGGCGCTCCGCGGGCTCATGACGTTGTCGGACTCGCTCAGGCGCGACCCGCGCGTCCGCACGGTGCGGAGCCTGGTGGACGTCAAGCCGGGCACCTCGCTGCTCGGCTACTCGCTCCTGTACAGCGATCTCGACGCCGCGCGCAAGGACGTGCCGGACGTACTCGACGCCTACTTGAGCACGGACCAGCGCGCCACGCTGATGGACGTCATCCTGGCCGACACCACCAGCCTGACGACGGCGATGGACGTGGTCGAGCGGGTGCGCGAGCTGCGGGCCCTGCGCCTGCGCGGCACCAAGGGGCTGTCGGTTCGGGTGGGCGGCTACGCCGCGGCCAGCCTTGATTTCCAGCACGACCTGCTGGAGCGGTTTCCGCTCCTGGTCGGGCTCATCCTGGCGGCGACGGGCGTGATGCTCGCGCTCGCGTTCCGCTCGGTGCTGGTTCCCGTGAAGGCGATCATCATGAACACGCTGTCCGTGAGCGCCACGTTCGGGCTCATCGTGCTGGTGTTCCAGCGGGGTTGGGGCGCGGAGTTCTTCGGCCTGAGCGGGCCCTCGTCCGCCATCTTCGTCATCGTTCCGGTGCTCGTGTTCGCGATCGTGTTCGGGCTCAGCATGGATTATGAGGTATTCCTGCTGAGCCGGATCAAGGAGGCGTTCAACCGAACGGGCAAGAACGACCAGGCCACCATGGAGGGCCTGAGCGCCACCGCCTCGGTGATCACCTCGGCCGCGTTCATCATGGTGATGGTGTTCGGGGTGTTCGCGTTCGCGCGGGTTCTGGTGATGCAGTTTCTCGGCTTCGGGCTCGCGGTCGCGGTGCTGCTGGACGCGACCGTGATCCGCATGGTGCTCGTCCCCGCGTTCATGCAGCTCGCCGGCCGGTGGAACTGGTGGCCCGGCGTTCCCAGCGCCCGCCGCGTGCCGGCCGAACCGGGGGCGGAAGGGCTGGCCCCGCCCGGGAAGCGCCCCGCCTAGCGCTTGGCGTCGAGCCAGTTCGGGCCGACCCCGATGTCCACCACCAGCGGCACCCGAAGCTCGACCACGTGCTCCATCCGGCTCCGCACGAGGTTGCGCATCGCATCGATCTCGTCCGGGGGCACCTCGAACACCAGCTCGTCGTGGACCTGGAGCAGCATCCGGCTCCGCCGGCCCTCCTCGCGCATCGCGCGGTGGATGCGGATCATGGCGAGCTTGATGAGGTCGGCTGCGGACCCCTGGAGCGGCGAGTTCTGCGCGTTTCGCTCGCCGTAGGCGCGCTGGTTGAAGTTGCGGTCCTTGATCTCGGGGATGTAGCGGCGCCGGTTGAAGATGGTCTCCACGTAGCCCTGCTCCCGGGCCAGCGCCACCTGGCGGTCGAGAAAGGCGCGCACCCCCGCGAAGCGCTCGAAGTACCGGGCGATGAACTGCCGGGCATCTTCCTGCGACACGCCGAGCTGCCGGGAGAGCGCGAAGGGCCCCTGGCCGTAGATGGTGGCGAAGTTGATGGTCTTGGCCCGGGCGCGCATCTCGGGGGTCACCGCCGCCACCGGGACGTTGAAGATGAGCGCGGCCGTCTGCCGGTGGATGTCGCCCCCCTGCCGGAACGCCTCGATGAACGCCGGGTCCTCGGAGAGGTGCGCCATGAGGCGCAGCTCGATCTGGGAGTAGTCCGCCACCAGGAAGGCGCAGCCGGCCGCCGGCACGAAGCCGCGGCGGATCGCCTCGCCCCGCGGCGTGCGCACCGGGATGTTCTGCAGGTTGGGCTCCGATGACGAGAGCCGCCCGGTCGCCGCGCCGGTCTGATTGAAGCTGGTGTGAATCCTCCCGGTCCGCGGGTTCACCTCGGCCGGCAGCGCGTCCACGTACGTGCTCTTGAGCTTCTGCAGCTCGCGGTACTCGAGGATGAGCTGCGGGAGCTGGTGCCCCATCGCGGCGAGCTGGTCCAGCACGTCCGCGTCGGTGGAGGGCCCGGTCTTGGTCTTCTTGAGCACCGGCAACTGGTGCTGCTCGAAGAGCACGGTCGCGAGCTGGCGCGGCGAGTTCAGGTTGAGATCGGTCCCCGCCACCTGGGCGATCTCGGCTTCGAGCCGAGCCAGCTCGGCCCCGAGCTCCCCTGAGAGCCGCGCGAAGAGGTCGCGGTCGATGGCGATTCCGTCCCACTCCATGTCCACCAGCACCTCGACCAGCGGCATCTCGAGCTCGTCGAGCAGCGGCGCGAGCTTGCTCTCCCGCAGACGGGGAGCCAAGTACTCGTGGAGCGCGAGCACGGTGGCGCTGTCGTTGCCGCAATAGGCGGCCGCACGCTCGACCGGCACCTCGGCGAAGGGGATCTGCGACTTTCCCCGACCGGTCAGGTCGGTGTAGGTCTCCATCGCGCGGCCGAGGTGCTCGAGCGCGAGGGTGTCGATGGCGTGGGACCGGCGTCCCGGATCCAGCACGAAGCTCGCGAGCATCGAATCGTACGCCACGCCGGCGAGCTCCACGCCCGCCCGGCGCAAGACCTGCCAGTCGTACTTGATGTTGTGGCCGGCCTTGGCGACCGCGGGATCCCGCAGCAGCCCCGCCAGCGGGGCGCACTCGAACCCGTCGAGCGGCGGAAGGTTGCGCACCGGCGCCGGCGCGGCCAGGTCGCCGGCCGGCGGGCGGTGCCCGAACGGCAGATACCAGACCTCGGTCGGGCTCGCGGCGAGCGAGAGGCCGATGAGATCGGCGTCCCGGGGGGCGAGCGAGCTGGTCTCGGTATCGAGCGCGACCAGGGGAGCCCGCCGGAGCCGTTCGACCAGGGCGGGCAGCGCCTCCGGGTCGTCCACCAGCACGGGCGTGGGCGCCGCCTGGTCGAGGGCGAGCCACTCCGCGGCGGTGAAGCCGCCCGCCGCCGCGGGTCC
>DASSOD010000198.1:0-4842 GCA_035700905.1 Gemmatimonadales bacterium
GATGCCGGCGTTGTTGACCAGGATGTGGACGCCGCCGAGCCGCGCCTGGGTCTCCCGCACGAAGCGCTCGACCGCCTGCCGGTCCCGCACGTCGCAGCGGGCCGCGAGCACGCCCACGCCCATGGAGGCGAGCGCGGTCTCGGTGAGGAGCGCCTGCTCCGTCACGTCCCGCCCCGGCATGTTGACGTAGCAGAAGGCGATGTGACAGCCGAGCCGCGCGAACTCCAGCGCGATCGCGCGGCCGAGGCCGGTGGCCCCGCCCGTCACGATCACGACCTTGCCCGGGAACCCCTCCGCGATCGGCTGCGGCTGCTCCTGCTCCAACACCGCGGAGCCCTCGGCCGGCTCGTCTTCCCACGCGGGGCGATGTCCGTACCCGAAGAATGGCGGCGGCATGCGAGGCCAAGGTACGGGGCGACAACGACTTCGGCAAGTAGACGTCGCGGCGTTCGGGTGTTATCTCTTGCTCCATGCGCCCCACATCCCTCGCCTGGGCCGCCGTGGCGCTGGTCGGCGCGGCCGCCTGGGCCATGCTCGCCCTGAGCCGGGGGGAGACGGTCAACGCCGCCTGGCTCGTGCTGGCCGCGGTCGGCACCCATCTCATCGGCTTCCGCTTCTACGCCCGCTTCCTCGCCAGCCGCGTCTTCGAGCTCAACGACCGCCGCGCGACCCCGGCCGAGCGGTTGGACAACGGCCGCGACTTCGTCCCGACCGGCCGCTGGGTGCTCTTCGGCCACCACTTCGCCGCGATCGCGGGCGCGGGGCCGCTCGTGGGGCCGGTGCTCGCGGCGCAGTTCGGCTACCTCCCGGGCACCCTGTGGATCGTCTTCGGCGTCGTGCTCGCCGGCGCGGTGCAGGACTTCATCATCCTGTTCGCCTCCATGCGGCGGAACGGCCGCTCCCTGGGCGGCATGGCGCGCGACGAGATCGGGCCGTTCACCGGGATGCTGGCGATGGTCGCGATCCTCGCCATCATGATCATCCTGCTCGCCGTGCTCGCGCTCGTGGTGGTCAACGCGCTCCGCGTGAGCCCGTGGGGCGTGTTCACCATCGCGTGCACCATTCCGATCGCGCTCCTCATGGGCTTCTGGATGCAGGTGGTCCGGCCGGGGCGCACGGTCGAGGCGACCGTGATCGGCATCGTGCTGCTCGGCGTCGCGCTGGTGGGCGGCCGCTGGGTCGCCGCGTCGCCGGTGCTGGGACCGATCTTCACGCTTTCCGGGCCGGCGCTCGCCGGGTGGCTCATCGCCTACGGCTTCGTGGCGAGCGTGCTCCCCGTATGGATGCTGCTCGCGCCGCGGGACTATCTCTCCACCTTCATGAAGATCGGCACCATCATCCTGCTCGCGGTCGGAATCCTGCTGGTGCTGCCTCCCCTTCGGCTGCCCGCGGTGACCCGCTTCGCCGATGGGACCGGGCCGGTGTTCGCGGGCAAGCTGTTCCCGTTCGCCTTCATTACCATCGCGTGCGGCGCCATCAGCGGGTTCCACGCCCTCATCTCCTCCGGCACCACGCCCAAGATGCTGCGGCGCGAGAGCGACGCGCGGCTCATCGGCTACGGCGCCATGCTGATGGAGTCGTTCGTCGCGGTGATGGCGATGTGCGCCGCCGCCGTGCTCGATCCCGGCGTCTACTTCGCCATCAACGCGCCGCTCGGCGCGCTGGGCGGGTCGCTGGATGCGGCCGCGGAGGCGGTGCGCGGCTGGGGCTTCACCGTCACGCCGGACCAGATGCGCGCGCTCGCGGCCTCGGTGGGGGAGCAGACCCTGCTCGCGCGCACCGGCGGCGCGCCGTCGCTCGCGGTGGGCATGGCGCACATCTTCAGCAGCGCGTTCACCCCGCGGCTCACCGCGCTCTGGTACCACTTCGCCATCCTGTTCGAGGCGCTCTTCATTCTCACCACCCTGGACGCGGGCACCCGCGTCGGCCGGTTCATGCTGCAGGACCTCGCCGGGCACCTCTGGGCGCCCCTCGGCCGCACGTCGTGGTATCCGAGCGTCGTGCTCTCGAGCGCGCTGGTCACCGCCGGCTGGGGGTATTTCCTGGTGCAAGGCGTCCTCGACCCGCTCGGCGGGATCAACTCGCTCTGGCCGCTGTTCGGGATCAGCAACCAGCTCCTGGCCGCGGTCGCGCTGTGCGTCGGCACCACGGTGCTGATCAAGCAGGGCAAGGCGCGGTACGCCTGGGTCACGCTGGGCCCGCTCGCGTGGGTCCTGCTGGTCACGCTCGTGGCCGGCTGGCAGAAGATCTTCTCGCCCGAGCCGCGGCTCGGCTTCCTCTCGCACGCGCGGGCTACCGCGGCGCAGGCGGCCGCGGGCGCGCTCGACCCGGCGCACGCCGCGCGGCTCATCTTCAACGACCGGCTCGACGCGGTGGTGGCGGCCCTCTTCATGATGGTGACGGTGATCTTCGTCGGCGCCTGCGCCCGCGAGTGGCTGCTGATCCTCGCCCGGCGCAAGAAGCCGGTGGTGCGGGAGACGCCGTTCGTGGAGACGGCGTACGTGTAGGCGGACAGGCGGACAGGCGGGCGGGCGGACGGGCGACGGTGGGCGGTGGACGGTGCACGGTGGGCGTGGACGCGGACGCGGACATGGACGCGGACGCGGACGCGGACGCGGACGCGGACGAGCGCAGGGGAGGCGTTCGGTGACAACGCCAGGGAGCGGTGGATGAGTGGGGTTGGTGAGCGGGTGCTGCGGGTGATGCGGCGCGTGTTCGGGATGCCCGATTACGCGGCCTACGTCGCGCACCTGCGGGAGCGCCATCCCGAGCGGTCCGTTCCAACCGAGCGCGAGTTCCTTCGGGAGTTTCTCCGCACCCGGTACGGCGACGGGCCCACCCGGTGCTGCTGAGCGGCGGCGCCGCGACCACCGCCGCCCTCTGCGGCTTCGCCTTTCTCGCGGGGTTCACCGACTCCATCGTGGGCGGCGGCGGGCTGATTCAGGTGCCCGCGCTGCTGGTGCTGCTGCCGGAGACGCCGGTCCCCGTGCTGTTCGGCATCAACAAGGTCGCGTCCTCGATGGGCACCACCGCGGCGGTGCTGCGCTACGCCCGCGGGCTCCGCATCGACTGGCGCCTCTGCCTTCCCGCCGCGATCGCCTCGTTCGCCCTCTCCTTCGCCGGCGCGCACGCCGTGAGCGGCATGGACGAAGGGACCCTCCGGCCGCTCGTGCTCGCGCTGCTCGTGCTGGTGGCGCTCTACACCTGGCGCTCCCGCGATTTCGGCCGGATTCATTCGCCCAAGCTCGCGCGCGGCCATGATCTCGCGTGGGGCGTCGTGGTGGGCGGCGCGCTCGGGTTCTACGACGGGTTCTTCGGGCCGGGCGTGGGGAGCTTCCTGATCTTCGTGTTCGTCGTCGTCTTCGGGTATGATTTCCTCGCCGCCACGTCCTCGGCCAAGGTGCTGAACCTCGGCTCCAACCTTTCCGCGGCGCTCTACTTCGCCGCCACCGACCAGGTCCTGTACGGCTTTGCGCTGCCGATGGGTGCCTGCAGCGTGGCGGGCGCCGTCCTCGGCAGCCGCCTGGCGCTCACGCGCGGCGTCAAGCTGGTGCGGCGGTTCTTCCTCGTCGTGGTGGTCGCGCTCATCTGCAAGCTCGGCTGGGACCTGCTGCGCTGACCGGGCATCCCGCCCGCTAGCGGCCGCGCCCGCCGGTGTCCGCCGGCAGCCGGCGGACCCACTCGGTGAGCCAGCGGCCCGTCCGCGCGATCACGGCGGCGCTGTCGTTCTCGAGGAACGTGTATCCGTCGCGCGACAAGGTCGAGTCTGCGTAGAGCCCGAGCGTCCGCGCCGAGTCCCGCGCCGCGAGCAGCGCCGCCATGCTCCGCCGCGTGCCGATCCAGAGCAGCCCGTCCGACGCGCGCACCGCGTAGCGCCTCGGCACCCCGAAGCTGTCGGGCCGGACGTAGACCTGCGCGAGGAGCGGTATGAGCGCCGGATCGGTGAAGTACGAGAGCAATGTGAGATAGCGGACCCGGAACTCGTCGGTGTCCGCGGCTCGGAACCGCGCCACGACCGAATCGCGGGCGCCCGCGCCCAGGCGGCCCAACACCCATGCGTCGCCGTGGTCGTAGTCCTTCTTCGGGACCCGCGCCAGGATGTCCGCCAACACCGCCGAATCGCCCTGCGTCGCGCGCCGCCGCTCGAGCACGATCGCCTGGACCGAGGGCTCCACGTCCTGCGCCGTCACGCCGGGATTGTTCTCGATCGGATACGGCCCCGCCTCCCGGAAGAACTTGCGGATCCGGAGCGCGCTGTCGGCGGCCGCGGGATCGCGCAGCGTCGCGATCCGCGTCATGGCCATGAGCGCGTTGTTCCACGATCCGGTCCCGTTGATCGCGCTGGTCATGTAGCGCCAGAGCCGCCGCGGCTGCCGCATGCCGAAGATGAGGCGCACCGTGTCGGCGGCCGGCGTGCCGGCTCGAAGCGCCTCGTGCAGCTCCGAGTAGGTCGCCCGGCCGCCGCCCTCGAGCCGAACCTGCACCTGCGCCGCGGCGGGCGCCGCGGCCGCGAGCAGGGCGGTCAACGCCGCCACGGCTGCCATCCCTCTCATCCGATCACTCCTCCCACCCGTTCTCGGGGCGACGCCGCGAGCCACCCGACCACCGCGGCCGCCACCGCCGCCGCCGAGGTCCACAGCGCGGCGCGCGGGCTCACCCGCTGGTAGATCTCGCCGAACACGAAGCTCGCCGGCAGCGCGGCGAGCCCGGTGAGCGCGTGGTACGCGCCGAACCCGCGCCCCGTCCGCACCGGCGCGAGCCGGGCGACGAGCGAGCGCTCCGCCGACTCGGTGAGCCCGGCCACGAGCCCGAACGCGAGAAACACCGCCGCCATTCCCCCGG
>DASSOD010000199.1:0-14031 GCA_035700905.1 Gemmatimonadales bacterium
CGGCCTGCACATCCCGTTCGCCTTCGGGATGCTGGTGCTCGTCTGGGTGTGCTGGCGCCGGCTCCCGCTCTCGTGGACGGCGCTGGCGGCCGCGTCGGCGCCGTGCGACGAGCCCGGCGCGCGCGGGTCCGCCGCCTCTGCGCCCGCCGGCAGGGCGCGGCCCGCAGCCAGGCTCCCGGCGCCGGCGCCGAGCATGGCCACTACCAGTGTGGGCACGATCCGATCCAGCTGCGACATGGTCACCTCCCACCGAGACGTTACCAGGAATGTGGTCTAGCCGAAAGAGCCATTATCCATACCTTAGCTGGACCAATTATGCCCAAGCGCGCCGCCACCCTCCCCCTCGCCCTGCCGCCCCGCGAATTCGGTGTGGCCGCCAGCCAGTGGCTATCCTCCGCGATTCGCAGCGAGATCCTCGAGGGCCGACTGCGCCCCGGCGGCCGCCTGCCCGCCACACGGGACCTCGCCCGGCAGTACGCGCTCTCGCGCGGGACGGTGGTGAGCGCGTTCGACCGGCTCCGCGCGGAAGGCTACGTCGAGGCGGGCGTCGGCTCCGGAACCTACGTGAGCCGGGTGCTGCCCGACGATCTGCTGCACGTCTCGCGACGGCCGTTGGCACGCGCGCCGGTCGCAGGCACTCCGCGCCGCCGCCTCTCGCGGTTCGGGCGCCGGATTCGCCCCTTCCCGGGTTACTCGTTCGGCGCGCTCCGCGCGTTCCGCACCGATCAGCCGGCGCTCGACCTCTTTCCGGCCGACCTCTGGGCGAAGGTCGCGTCCCGGCGCCTGCGGCGGGTGACCACGCGCCTGCTGTACGGCTCGCCGCCGCTCGGCTACCCTCCGCTGCAGGAGGCGGTAGCGGCGTACCTCGGCGCGTCGCGCGGGGTGCGCTGCCGGCCGGACCAGATCGCGATCATCTCGGGCGTGCAGGAGGCGCTCGATCTCACGGCACGGCTCCTTCTCGAGCCCGGCGACCGCGTCTGCATCGAGAGCCCAGGCTACGTCGGCGCGGTCCTCGCCTTCGAGGCCGCGGGGGCGCGGGTCACGCCGGTGCCCGTGGACGGCGAAGGCATGACCGCGCCGCCGCCCCGCTTCCGCTCCGTGCGCCTGGCGTACGTGACACCGGGACACCAGTTCCCGCTGGGCGTGTGCATGAGCCTCCGGCGCCGGCTCGCGGTGCTCGAGTGGGCTCGTGCGACCGGGGCGATGGTCTTCGAGGACGACTACGACAGCGAGTATCGCTACGCCGGGCGTCCGCTGCCGTCGCTCCAGGGTCTCGACCGCCACGGCCTGGTGCTCTTCGCCGGCAGCTTCAGCAAGGTGCTCTTCCCGGCGATCCGCCTCGGATACCTCCTCGTCCCTCCCGACCTGGTGGACCGGTTCGCGGCCGTGAAGTCCGTCGCCAGCCGCCATGCGCCGCTGCTGGACCAGGCGGTGCTGTGCGACTTCATCACGGAGGGGCACTTCGGCCGGCACGTGCGGCGGATGCGGGAGATCTACGCCGAGCGGCGCGCGGTTCTCCTCGATGCCGCACGGGAACAGCTCGGCGGGCTGCTCGAGATCGTGGGCGTCGAGGCCGGGCTCCAGACGGCGGGCCGGCTGGGCGAGGGCCTCGATGGCGCGACCGCGGCGAAAGCGGCCGCCGCGCGCGATGTTGAGGTCACGCCGCTGAGCCGCTACGCATTCGGGCGCCAGGTGCCCGAGGGACTGCAGCTCGGCTTCGCCGCGGTGGACGCGGCCGAGATCCGCCGTGGCGTGCGAGACCTGGCCGCCGCGCTCGAACCGCTCCGGGCGCGCCCAGCCCACGGCGGCGTGCCGGCCTGAGCGCCGGGCGGGCCTCCGCGAGCTCCGGGTTACCTCTCCAGCTGCGGGTTACCTCTCCATCGGATCGGAGGCGCCGATCCCCCAAGCCTGAGTCTCGAGGTTTGGGCGAGCGGGAGAGCATCGCCGCCTCGCCGATCACGGCCTCCTGCTGGCGGCGGGGCGGCTCGCGGATCATCCCGAGCTGCAGGCCGTCGCCGCCGACGCCCGCGAGCGGCTGCAGCGCGTCGCCGAGGCGCTGCGCCGGCCGCCACCCGCCTAGCCGCCGGCCCGACTGGCGCCCGGCGTGCCTCCTCCCCACCGTTCGGGGTGGGGCGGCGGGGCGCCGCCCCCCTGCCGAGGAGGGCACGATGGCACGTTGTGAGGTTTGCGGCAACGAGTACCACATGTCGTTCGACGTGGTTGCCGCGGGGCGGACGCATACCTTCGACAGCTTCGAGTGCGCGATCCACCGGCTCGCGCCGATCTGCGATCATTGCGGGTGCAAGATCATCGGGCACGGCATCGAGGCGCAGGGGACGTTCTACTGCTGCGCGCACTGCGCGCGCGAGTCGGGAGTGACGGCGGTCGCCGACCACGCGTAGGGCGGCGCCGCCCATTTCTTCCTGCGATTCCGCTGCGCGTTTTGCCAAGCGCCGCGGGCCAGGCACGCTCTCGGCCCGGCGTCGGCGCTCCGGGAGCCGCCGTGTCTGTGCCCCTAACTCGTTGTGGGGCGCGGGGTACGGCGAGCCGGCCGGCCGCCGGTGCGCCCTCCGACATCGGCCCCGCCGAGCGCCCGGCGGGGGACCGCATCTTGCTCCGAAGCGACCGAATCCGACCGCCGCGTGCGGCCGCACGCGCACCGCGACACTTCCGGAGTCGCTCGCATGACGGCGCCCAGCCAGATGTCGCTGCGACACATCCCCGAAGCGCTGCGCCTCAGGGTTCGCATCGCGCATGCGGCCGCGTGGGAGGCGCTGATCGACACCCATACCTACCAGGCGCTGCAGTTCGTTTGCGAGTTCGCGCCCCGCGTGCCGGTGCTCGACGGGCTGGACCTCTACTTCCGGGTCACGGCGGTGCCGGAGTCGATGCAGGAGCCGGTTCGGTCCCGCACTCTCAACGCCCTCGACCTGGAGTCCCTGCCGCCGCTCACTCAGCTCCCCGCGCTCTCCGGTTGGCGTCGCCTCCGGCTCGATCTGCTGCTCGAGCAGCAGCGCTACCTTCGGCGGTACCACGAGAAGACCATGGAGCTGGCGCGGATGGTGGGCGCGCGCGCGGCGGAGGCCGTGGTGGCCACGCACGTGGAGAACGCGATCGGCTTCACCCGCCTGCTCAAGGGCGTGATGCCGGTGCGGGCGGCGGCCGATCATTACCTGCGGGAGTTCAACCTGCCCGCGAGCGTGGCGCAGATGGTGATCCAGCGGGTGCAGGCGCGGGTCGCGGGCGATGAGCTCACCGCGCAGTACGATGATCCCCCGCCGCCGCCGCTGCCGCCCGCCGCGCCGGTGCAGGAGAGCGCCCCCCGGGCCGAGCCCAAGCCCGACGCGGTTTCCCCGTTCCCCGAGGCCGCCGCCGGCGGCGTGTGACGCAACCCCCCTACCGGGCGGTCATCTCCACCGCGACCGGCGGCGGGGTGCGCAGCGTCTGCAGCACCACGCAGTAGCGCTCGGTCAGCTTGAGGAGCGTCGCCAGCTCCTCCTGGCTCGCCTCGGTGTCCAGCTCGAACCGGAGCCGCACGTCGCGGAAGCCCACCGGGGCCTCCTTGCTCACGCCCAGCGTGCCGCGAAAGTCGAGCTCCCCCTCCGCCGTGAGCGTGCCGCCCCTCACCCCGATGCCGAGCGCGGTCGCCACGGCCCGGAGCGTCACGCCGGCGCAGGCGACGAGCGCCTGCAGCAGCAGGTCGCCCGAGCACGCCTGGAGCCCGGTGCCGCCGGTCGCGGGATGCAGGCCGGCCTCGATCAGCGCCTGTCCGGTCTCGACCCGGCAGCTGATCGCGCTCTCGTCCAGGCGGCCGGCCGCTCGTAGCGTCACGACCGCGGTGCCGGGGTCGGTGCGGTAACGATCCTTGAGCGGGGCTTGCAGCGCCTTCAGGTCTTCGGCACGCACGTCGCTGGCTCCGGGCTGAGTCGGTGTGAACCCTAGAGCCGCCGGGCCAAAACGCCAAGTCGGAGCGTGACGAGTGCGGCGCTCGCGGGCGGGAGCGTGAGGTCGAATCCGCTCGCCGCGCGCGCGACGGGCTCGGCGGCGCCCGCGGCCCACGTGCCGTCGCCCGCCACGCCGGCGCCGCCGAACGCGACGCCGTCGCCGCGGTCCAGCGATTCGCCGGTGAGCCGCAGCACGTCCGCGGCTGCGTACGACCCCGCGCTTGTCACGTGGACGGCCACGCTCCGGCCGCTCTCCTTGTTCACCAGCGCGACGCGAAGCGTGCCGTCGTCGTCCAGCGCGGCGTGCGCCACGACGTTGCTTCCGGCCGCTACGTCCGCCGGTACCATGCGTCCCCGCGCCGCCGCGTGGACCAGCAGCAGCGCGTAGTAGAGCGGGCGGGCGGTGTAGCCGGTCGCGGCATCGCCGCAGAAGGGGAGATAGACGCCGGCGCAGGTGAGCCCGCCCTCGAGGTTGGTGCCGGTCTGCACGTTGACGCCGGCGGCGCCGAGGTCGGCGAGGGTGAGCAGGTGATCCACCGCCCAGAGCGCGCTCGCGAGCACGTCGCTCACGCCGGGTTCGCCGAACCCCGATGCCGAGTTGGTCTCGTCCAGGCGGAACGGAATGCCCCGAGCCGCGGCTGCTTGCACCAGCGGCGCGAGGCAGTCGCGGGTGCGCGCCATGAGCTCCGGGCTCAGCATGTTCGCGATGGTGGCGCGCTCGGCGGAGAACGTGCCGGCGGATGCGGACAGCGGATAGAAGTGGTGCGTGGCGAGCCCGAGCCGGCGCTCGCCCGCCACCAGCGCCTCGAACCAGGCCGGGCCGTCCGCCGTGCAGAAGGTGGCGGGCCCGGCGATGAGGACGCCCGGCGCGCGCCCGTTGATCGCACCCGCGTAGGCGCCGAACTCGGCCCGCAGGCTGTCGCTGTTCCATCCCGGGCCGCGGAGTCCGTTCTCGCGGAAGAAGTCGGGCTCGTTCCCGATCTCCACGGCGAGGAGCCCGTCGCCGCCTTGGGCGGCGAGCGCGGCGGCCTCGCCCGCGCTGGTGTCGGGCGCGAAGCGCGCGAGGCGGAGGTCCATGATCACCCGCCACCCGACTCGCCGCGCGAACCCGAACACCCGGTCGAAGTCGGCCGGCGTGAGGACCAGCTCGCCCGGCGCGCCGCTTCCGCCGGAGGGCGACCAGCCGGTGCGCTCGACGCTGTTCCCCCCGAACCGCAGTACGCCGGGCCCCAGATTCTGGACCAGTCGCACGAGCGCCGGGTCGCCCGCGAGTCGCGGATCCCGGACCACCGGCATCTCGAAGCCGAGACCCAGGAAGTCCGCCGGCACGCGGGGGCCGGGGCGCTCGAGCCTGACGGTGACCTGGGCGGAGTCCGCCGACATCGCCTCGACGCCGGGCCCGGTGCGGTCGCCGCAGCCCGCCATCGAGGCGGCGCCCACGGCGACCGACGCGAGGACCAGCGCGGGTGCCGGCGGCCGGGTCAAAGGTCGAGCACGATCGCCGGGCGAAGCGGATCCGGGAATCGGCGGCCGAACGCGGAGGCGTTGACGTAGCGCACGCCGTCCTGCGTGAGCTCGCCCCGGCCCTCGTGGAGATGGCCGCACACGTGCGCCCGGAGCGCGGGGAGCTGCCGGAGCCGCGCGCGGAGCGCCGGGCAGCCCAGCCGGTGCCCGCGGTCCCCCAGGTCGAGAATGCCGGCCGCGGGCGTGTGGGTGACGACCACGTGCACGTCCGCGGGAATCGCGGCCCACTCCCTCGCGCGCTCGGCCAGCGGGAGCTCGTACGCCCAGATCCGGCGCCGATGAGGCGGGGTCCACGGCCCGCCCCAGACGCGGAGCCCGCGGATCTCCACGCCCGCGCCCTCGAGGTACCAGATGCCGCGCGCCCGCGCCGCCGCGCGCGACGCGACGCCGTTCCGCGCGAACGCGCGATCGTGATTTCCCGCGACCACGAGCTTGTGACGGTGCGGCAGCCCCGCGAGCCAGTCGAGGGTCGCCGCGAGCTCCGCGTCGGTGCCCCACGCCGTCAGATCTCCGGCGTGGACCAGGAGGTCCCCGTCGGGGACGACGAGCTCCGCGTGCTTGTTATGGGTGTCCGACAGGGCGACGACGCGCATCGGCCAAAGCTAATGGCGGGGCCCGCGGCCGAGTGTGCGCCTCGGCACAATGCGGCGGCGGCCGGCCAGCCGCCGCCGCAGCGGGCTCAGCCGCCGGCGCGCGCGCGCCGGATCGCGGGGTAGTAGCGCTCGGCGAGGACCGCCGCGTGATGTCGCTCGTGTCCGACGATCACCGCGGCCAGCGTGCGCGCGTCGCACTCCCGGCCGTTGGCCACGCCGCGGCGGGTGAGCTCCTCCGCGTCGAGGCCGCCGAAGAGCGCGAGCGTGGCCGCGCGGACCGCGCGCAGCTCGGCCACCAGCCCGGCGAGCGGCCGGGCCGAGAACTTCGCGGCGGCCACGTACGCGTTCTCGTCGAACCCCGGCTGCGGCTGCCGCTCGCCCCGCGCGAACACCAGCGCCCGGTACGCGAAGATCCGCTCCGCGTCCGCCAAGTGGCCGACGATCTCCTTCACGCTCCACTTCCCCGGGGCGTACCGGTAGTCCGCCTCCGCGTCGGTGAGCGCCGTGACCGGCGCGAGCGTCTCCTCCAGCGAGCGGGCGAGCAGCGGAAACACGTCGCCGGGCGGAACCTGCGACAGGTAGGCCTCGAACGTGGCGTTGTATTCGCCCGCGGCGGGGCGCGGGATCGTGACGGCGGTCATCGGATCTCCTTCAGCTCCGGCCGGTGCCGGACAGGGTTGCGGCGTTGCTCCGCCTGCGGCCTCACGGAGCGTCCCGAACTTCCAGGGTTTGGCCCGCCAGGTCCAGCCGGCGCCAGAGCACCCGCTCGAGCTCGTTGCGCCAGCGGACCGCGAGGCCGCCCGGCGCGCCCGGCGCGGCGGCATCCACCGAGTCCACCTCGACCACGAGGTCGTACTCCTCGTCCCAGGGGATCACCACCTGCATGCCGGGCCGCGCCTCGCCGGCGATCATCTCGCCCTGGAGCAGCACCACCTGCCGCGAGGCGACGTCCACCACCCGGTCCACGCGGAACGAGCCGGGCGCGCTCACGCCTCAGATCTCCCGGTGGCCCTGGAGCCACTCGATCACGTGCTCCGCATCGGCGCCGGGCGGGTCCACCGGATAGATGCACGCGGCGATGCGGCCGCCGGTCACGAGCAGCGTGAGCCGCTGCAGGAACACCTCGCCGTTCACCTCGAAGATCGGCAGGTGCAACGCGCGCCGCAGCTCGCCGGCGGCGTCGCTCAGGAGCTCGAATGGGAGGCGCAGCCGCTCCGCCGCCTCGCGCTGGGACTCGGTGGATTGCGTGCTCACCCCGTACACCGCGGCGCCGAGTCCCTGCAGCTCCGCGTAGTGATCGCGGTACCCGCAGGACTGCGGCGTGCATCCCCGGGCTCCGGGGATCGCGTCCCAGGTCGCGTCCCCGCCGGGACTCGGCTCCCCGGGCCGGCCGATGCGCGGATGGCAGTAGAGCACGGCCCAGCGCGACGGCTCCTGGTCGAGCCGGACCATGCGGCCGCGGCTCGAGGGCAGCGCCACGGGCGGAAGGCGCATGCCGACCAGATGCTCGACCGGCCCCGCGGGCTGGTTTCCGGTCACGCGGGCGGCTCCGGGAGGGGGAGGGGGATGGGCGTCGCGGACGAGGCGAAGAGCTCCCACCGTCCGGCGCGCCAGGCGAACACGTCGAGAAACCGGAGCCTGAGCTCGAAGCGCTCGCCCAGCGCGCGGCCGGCGATGCGGGTGCGCCCGCTCACCACGCCCACCTCGCCCAGCACCCGCGCCACCAGCTCCGCCGGCTCGACCGCTTCGACCCGCACGTGCGCCTCCGCGTGGCCCGCGAGTAGCGTCGCGCGATCCTGGGGGCGCCCGCCCGGATCGAAGCCGCCGTAGTCGCGCGCGACCAGGCGCTCCAACGCCTCCAGGTCTCCTCGCCGTTCCGCCTCGATGAGCGCGCGTGCCGCCTCGAGCAAGCCCGCCTCCGATGGTGCGTTCACGCCGCGCGCAACGTGTGGTGCCGGTCCGCCCAGCCCGCCCAGACCGGGAGAAGCCACGTCGCGAGGCTGGCCCACGCCACGGTTTCCGCGCTGGGTGGCGGCGGACCGAATGCGCCGGCGACCCAGAGCGCCAACTGCACCACGACGAAGCTCCAGAGCGCGAGCGTTCCGGTGCGGTCCTTGGGACGGGCCGTCGCGAGATAGAGCGCGAGCCCGGCCGCGAACAGCGCGCCCTCGACCACGAGTGTCGCCGCGGGCGAGTTCCAGAGCCCGAGCCCTGCCAGTATCCGCGACCCGGGCCAGAGCGGCAGATCGGGCCGGTGCGAGACGGCATCCAGCACCCAATGGCTCGAGACCAGCGCCGCAACGACGATGGCCGCCTCGCGCGTGCCGGCGCGCCGGCGCCAGAGCCAGCCCAGGAGCGCGCTCCATCCGAGGACCAGGAGAAGGCTGTGGCTCCAGGGATACCACTCGAATGCGAGCGGCGTACAGCGCGTGGTGCCCGGCTCGATCCGCACGCGCTCGATGCCGAGGAGGAGGAAGAGCGGCCAGACGAGATCGAGCCAGAAGGCGGCGCCGACCAGCACGCCGAGCGGCACGCGCGGCGTCCACCGCTTGGCGGCGAGCGCTACGGCGGTATGGCCGACGAACATGCGATCCTCTCCGCGGCGGGGCCGCGCGAACGTCAGCCCTCGGAGCGGCTCCGCGCCAGGAGGTAGATCCCGCCGAGCAGCAGGATCAACGCGCCGAGCAGCGGACCCGGCCCGCCGTAGTTCTCGAAGCGGAACGGCGCGAGTCCGGGATTCCGCGCGTCTTCGATCATCGTGACGATGCCCAGGATCAGGCCGGCAGCGCCACAGAGCACGAGGAGGGAAGCGACGGTTTTCATGGGGGGCAATATAAGCCCTCAATCCAGCCGCGGCGGAGTGGTCCCGAGCTCGTGCGCCTCGTGGGGCTTCCCCGCGAACTCCACCTCCACCGTGTAGCCGTCCGCCTCGAACAGCGTCCGCAGCGCGCGGCGCGCGCTGGTTTCCGCATGCTCCGTCACGCCCAGGTCGCGCGCGGCGGCCTCGAGCTGCGCGCGCGCGAGGCGGAATACCGAGTCGCGGTCCGCGGGCCGGAACGGGTTCCACAACCCGCTCCGCTCGTCGTACGTCCGCATGTCGGTCACCTCGACGCCGAGCACGCGGGCCGGCGGCAGCGTCACGACGATCCGGCGGGCGTCGCGGTCGATGCGCGCCGCCGCGCCCGTCTCGAGGTCGATGCCGGTGAGCACCTTCCCGGTCACGACGATCAGCGCGCGCTTGGTCGAGCCGAGGCGCTGGTTCTCGTACACCACGACGTCGCGAAGCCCGGTCTCACTGGTGACGAGGCGCGCCACCGCGCGCGTCCGCTCGACCACGACGTCCTGCGTGAGGGTGGTGCGCCCGCCGGGGAGGAATTCGTGGGCGAGCCGGCCGACCCGGCGCACGCCGACCGCGAGCCACACGACCAGCGCGGCGAAAAGCGCGATCGCCGCGATGGCCGCCGGGTGCCGGAGGGCGCTCCGCGGAGGCAGATCGCTCACGTGTGGCGCGGGCGGGCGCGGCGGCGGCGGAGTCGGCGCGGCACGGTCACGCCGCGTCCCACCCCAGCAGCCGGGAATAGAACGCCACCGCCCTCGCGGGCTCGGTAGCGTGAATCTCGAAGTGGACGATGCGCGGCACGCTGCCCTCACGCGGTGCCGAGGATGGGGAGGTACGCGCGCCACGGGCCCACCTCCGCCGCGTACTGCCTGGCCATCACCCGCGCGATCTGGGCGATGTGGCTCAGGTCGTGAGCCACCCACGTGGCGAGGTGCTGGCCCAGCGTGACGCGCCCGAGCTCGGGATGCGTGCCGCGCCGCGCGAGATCGTCGGGCCCGAGCCTGAGCGCCGAGAGCCGCTCCAGGTTGGCGGCGCGCAGCCGGGCGAACTCGTCCAGCAGACCGGCCGGCGTCTTGCCGCGCGACTCGGTGAACTGCGCGAAGCGGTCGAACACGGGAAAGGTCCGCGCCTCGCCGTGCTGCAGGATGATCTCGGTGCGTGGGATCCAGTCGGTCCGCTCGCCGTGGATCAGATGGCCCACGACGTCGTACGGGCTCCAGCTGCCGGGCCCCTCGGAGCTCGTGACCCAGGCGTCGGGCAGCCCGCCGAGCATCTCGCGCAAGGTGCGCGGGGTCCGCTCCAGGATCGGCACGGCGTCGGACAGGGAAAAATCCATGCGTCAGTCCAATATAGGGTGCGAGCGGGCCGCGCGGTCGAAACGCGTGCGGGTGCGGGCCGGCCCAGGTCACATCCCGGGCACGAACATGAGGTGCGCCTTGGGCGTGCCGGCGTCCATGATCCAGGGGCTGCCCTCCACCGGTCGCGCGGGGAGGCCGGTGGACTGCGCCGTCGCGTACGGGACGTACACGGCGAAGAGCGGGCGCGCCCCCGCGGCGGTTCCCGTGGTCGGATCGAATGCGCCCGCTGGTCCCGTGAGCGTGTAGAGCGCCGCCGGTTGCTTCGGCAGCGCGAGACTCCCGGCGCGAACCTCGGCGAAGCGCACGGTGTCCACCTTGTCGCCCTTGATCCCCCGGGCGCGAAGCGCGCGGCCGCGCGCCATGAACGGCTCGAGCGAGCGGTGATAGCACGCGACGTGGAATCGCTCACCCGACGGGTCGTTCGCGAGGCAGATGAACGGCCCGGCGCCCCGGCGGAGGGTGCTGAGGCGGCCGTCGGGCGCGTACCCCAGCACGGTGGCGCCCGCCCGAAACTCCTCCGGGAGGGGAAGCACGGCCGCCGCGACCTGCTCGCCGGCGGGCGGCACCGCCCGCCGCGCCGCCGCCGGAGTGGCGGAGGGGGACTGCGCGGCGGCGGCGGCTGGGATCAGCAGCGCGAGCAGCGCGAGGGCGAAGCGTCCGTTCATGTGGGCTCTCCCGTTGAACGATTGCGGATCGCCGCGAGCATCTCCTCCTCCTCCGCCAGATGGCGACGGAGGTCGTCCGCGGTGGGCGCCGAGCGCGCCCGCTCCCGCCAGAAGGTCTCGAGCGCGGCCTCGATGGCGGCGGCGTCCACCGGATCGGCCGCCCGCCGGTGCTCGAGGTACGCCACGATCGCGACCGCCTCCTCGCGGGTGAAGACCGACAGCCGGTATCGGGCGTAGTCGTGGAACGTCATGGCGCCGTAGCGCCGCGGGTTCAGGAGCACCGACCGGCCCATCCGCCGCACGAGCGTGCGCCCGCCGGCCGGCAGGCTCACGGTCGCGTCGGAGAAGCCGTGCGTCAGGCTGAACGTCGGATCGGCCGTGGCGAGCAGCCCGCGCACGTCTGCGGTGAGGTACGCCGGCAGGAAGTAGCGGAACCCGCCCTCGGAGAAGAACGAAAGCGCGGCGTAATGCGCGTCGAGGAAGGCGGCGTCGAGCTCGCGCCAATCCTTTCCGCCGAAGGGCTGCACCTCCTCGAACGGCTCGCACCCTTCGCTACTGCCCTGGATGTACGCGTCGCCGGGGTACGGCGTGGCGCGGAAGCCTTCGGCGATCGCCGCGAGCACGCGGTCCGGGTCGCTCAGGGTGGACTCCGGTCGTCAGCGCTTCGGCGCCTGGTCGGGATGCCTGGCCCAGTGGAGCACGCGGCGGTGGTCGTGCTGCGCCGCGGCGAGGTAGTAGCCGAGCAGCGCCACCTTCCCGCGGCTCAGCAGCAGGAGCGCCCGGCGCACCTCGTCGGCGTGCGGCTCCGCGCTCTCCCCGCCGTACTGCGCGAGCATGAGCCGCGCGACGTCGCGATCCGCCGGTGCGAAGCGCTCGGCCACCTCGCGCTCGAGCGCCGGTGGGATCGCCCGCGTCACGCCGGCCCCCGCAGCACCCGCTCCGCCAGCGCGAGGCGCTCCGAGTCCACGGCCTCGAACTGCCGGATCGCCCGCTGCTCCAGTTCGTCGAAGTCGAGCCCCGCGAGGCGACGATCGCCCGGTGCGGCGGCGCGGAGCGCCCGCCAGAGCGACGCCTTCCCCTGGATCCCGAGCGCGAGCGCCTCGAGCCCCTCGAATACGGCCAGCTCGCCGTCGCCCGCGCCGGTCACGGCCAGCTTGGCGCGCGCGGCCTTCTCGCCCACCCACGCGGCGGCGCGCTTCACCACGCTCTCGCCGCCGCCGGTCCGCGCGATCAGGTCGCGCAACACCCGCTGGTCCGTCTCCACCGCGTCGCGGATGGTGCCGAGGAACAGCGCGCGGCTCGACCCGCGCTCCCGCTCGCTCACCGAATCGATGAGCTCGAGTGCGGCCACCGAGCCCGCGAGGTGGTCGTTGAGGTAGGCGGCGAGAGGGTCGGCGGCCATCGTGCCCTGAATCCTAGCCCCGCGCCGGCGGGACGCTAGCGCCGCCGCGCCGAGGCCTCGCGGTGGGCGCAGACCACGCCCGGGAGCAGCACGTAATTGGTGAAGAGCCCCTGCTTCACCTTGCTGTCGCCGGCGAACGCGGCGCGGTACTCGTCGAGGTTCACGCTCTTCTGCGCCTGCTCCACCGTCTCGCCCCGTGCGACGGCCGAGTCCACCTGGCGCGTGAGCGAGGTGAGCATCCGGATCATGAGGTCGAGGTAGCCGTCGTCGCGCATGACCGGCCCGTGGCCCGGCACCATCGCCGCCGGGCGCAGCGCGCGGAGCCGCTCGAGCGCCATCACGTAGTCCGCGGGGTGCGAGGTGGAGCCCACGAGCGGCACCGGCCAGACGATCAGGTCCCCCGTGATCACCACGTTGTCGGCCGGGAGGCGCACCACGATGTCGCCGGCGGTGTGCGCCCGTCCGAGATAGCGGAGCTCGATCGTGCGCCCCCCGTGCACCAGCGTGAGGTGGTCGGCGAAGGTGATGGTGGGCGGGGTGAGCCGGAAGGACGGCGCCTCGGCCAGGTAGCGCTCGCCCAAGGCGAGGTCGCTCGTGAGGCTCGCGCGCTGCTCGTCGGTGAGCGCGGCGCCCGCGGAGGTCGTGCCGGTCCGCAGCCGCTCGCGAATGGCGGCGAGCCCCTCCGGCAGCGCGGCCACGAGCTGCCGCCGCCGCTCGGCCGCCCCGGTCTCCAGGTCCGCGCGGGTCTCCTCGTGCCCGATGAACTCGACGCCGGGGAAGGCATCGCGGTACACCTGGTTGCCGGTCACATGGTCGTCGTGCGAGTGGGTGTTCACTACATAGCGCACCGGCTTGGAGGTGATCCGGCGAAGCGCGCCGAGTACCTCCCGGGTGGCGGCCGCGGTGAACTGCGCGTCCACCACGACCACGTCGCTGTCGCAAACGATGAAGACGCTGTTGGACTGGAATAGATAGCCGGGCGGCTCGCGGCGCAGCACGGCGTACACGTTCGGCGCGACCTCCTGCACTTCGAACGAGGGGCTAGGGCGCCGGGGGGCGCCCGCGCTCCGAGCGGCCCGAGCATGAGCGCCGACACCGGCCGCCCCCGCCTGCGGGCCGAGCGACGGCACGATCGCGAGCATCACCGCCGCGAGCGCGGCGCGCTGAAGGGGCAAGGGCATGCGTTCTCCGGGGCGAAAGACACGCGGGGACCGCGCCGCCAGGACCGCGCGGTCCCCACCTCCTACGGATCCGCACCCGGGGGAGTTCCGCGGCCATTCCGCGTAGCGCCGCTTGCCGCGCCTCGCCGGGCCGCGGTATGTTGGCCCGATCCGAGTTCGGTCCCACTCAGTTCGTGAGCTCTCATGGATTCCGCTCCGCCATCCGATCGCGACGCAGCGGCGCCCGCCGCCCCCGAGCCCATCCGGCGGCGCCGGTTTCTCTCACGGCTCTCGGTCACCCTGTCGGCGGCCGCCGCCGCGGTGGTCGGCGTGCCGGTGGTCGGTTTCCTGGTGTCGCCGCTCGTGCGCAAGGTGCCCCGCCAGTGGCGGGCCGTCGGCGCCGTGGACTCGTTCAAGGTGGGCCAGACGGTGAGCGTCACGTTCGAGGATGCGTCGCCGCTGCCCTGGTCGGGCGTGACCGCACGCACCGCCGCGTGGCTTCGCCGCACCAGCGACACCGAGTTCACCGCGTTCGCCGTGAACTGC
>DASSOD010000200.1:0-4480 GCA_035700905.1 Gemmatimonadales bacterium
GGTCGGCCCCGTATTCCGCGTGGTGGGCGAGCTTGTGCAGGAGGCGGAGCAACTGGTGCGAGATGGTTTGGCCGCAGGCGCCGGCGGCCGCCTCGAGCACCTCGACCACCGCGTCCACCGCGAGCACCTGCGCGGAATCCAGCGTGAAGCGGCGCACCGCGCTCTGGTCGGCGCCCGATTCCAGCAGGCGCCTGAGCGTCTCGGGGTCGAGCCTTCGGATCAGCTCCGAGACCCGCTGGCGCAGCCGGTCCTCCGCGGGGCTCAGCCGCCCCGACATCTCTTCGGCGATACGGCTCAGGTACTCGAGCACGACGGAGTCGTAGGCCACCTCACCCGCGTGGGACTCGATGGCGCGGGCCACCGCGGAGGAGTCGGGCACCCCGTCGCCGGTCGCGCCGACCGAGAGCCGCGCGAGCCCGATCCAGAGCGAGTCGGAATCCCGGTCGTCGTCCAGCAGCTGGAGCGGAGCGTCCTGCCGGAGGGAGAGCTTGTCGTACTGCGCCGGCGTGAGCTGGAGGCGTTTCCAGTGGCTGGTGCGCTCCAGCCGGTGACCCAGCGGCCCATCGCCGCGGGTCGGGTCCGCGGCGAGCGCACCGATCAGGTCGTCGATCTCCCCGAGCGACACGCCGCCCTCGAACCGGACCGAGCTGAGCTGATGGCGATGGAGGCGGATGGCGAGATCGCGAAGCAACGCATTCTCGGGGTCGGTCGCCACCCCGTCCACCAGGAGCTGCCGGTGCGCCACCCCGAGCACGACGGCATCACGAGAGGTGAGCACGCGCTCGAGCCGCTGGGTGAACCGGTCCGCGGCGCGCTGGAGGTGCGGGTGCCCGACCGGATACATCGAGCGGTTGTGGAGCACGATGGAGAACTCCACCAGGAAATCGGCGAGCTCGCGTGGCAGCGCGGCGGCGCGCTTGCGCCGAGCGGTGGGAGCGGGCGCGGCTCCGCCGGGCGCCGTGCCGGCCCCGTTCGCCGCCGCCCCGCCCACTCCCGGCGTGGTGGCCGCGGAGGAAAGGACGGGAGCCGGGGCGGGGGTGGGGCCGGGGTCGGGCGCGGCGGCAGGCTCGGCTGCGGGTGCGGCATCGACCGGCGACCCGTTCGCGCTCTGCTCCAGCTGCATCGGTGGCTCCGCGCCGGCGCCTGAATGGGCCGGGTGCCCACCGAGTTGCAAGAAAGAGGCCCCGGGCCGATGTACTCAACTCGATGGAGCACTACGAGTTACGTGCGAACTACGGCACTTGGGCGATCCGGAATCACGAGTTTTTCGAGGGGTCGCGGCGTTCCGCGGGTTAGGCGGGGCGCGACGGGGAGGGGGTCGGGGTCGGGCTCCGTCGCCGAGGGGGGCGCGCCGGCGGAGCGCAA
Source organism: Gemmatimonadales bacterium (assembly GCA_035700905.1). Lineage (GTDB taxonomy): Bacteria > Gemmatimonadota > Gemmatimonadetes > Gemmatimonadales > GWC2-71-9 > DASQPE01. Next base: position 1,366 of record DASSOD010000200.1, read on the forward strand.
TGGGCTTAGCTCAGTCTACGATGCCCTCGCGGGCGAAGGTGGCGATGATCCGGTGGACGTCGGCCCGAATGGTGTCAGCGCTCTCGGCGTCTCCCAGGGAGCCAGCCACGGCGTCTGCGATCGAGCGGGCGTCGTGGCGGCCGTCGCAGTAGGTGAGCACGAGCGCGGCCACGAGGGAAACCGGGCGGCTCGGGCGCCCCGCGCTGTCGTCCAGCGAAAGGCCGCCGGGCACCGGCTGGAAGCGGAGGTCGGCGCGGGCGCGGGGGCGCCGTGGCCGGGCGCGCTCGGGAGAGTTATTCACATCACAAACGTACCATCGGGCTCGGGGCCCGGCAACCCCGCGCCCGCGGCGCCCGCGGTTCCTTGATCCCCCCGCCGGGGCTGCCTATCTTCGGCCGCTGCCTGCATATCGGCGTTTCCTCACACCCCCGGGCTGATGGCCGACACCACCCTGATGGACAAGCTCGTGTCGCTCTGCAAGCGGCGCGGATTCATCTTCCAATCCTCCGAGATCTACGGCGGGCTGGGCTCGGTGTGGGACTACGGGCCCCTTGGCGTCGAGCTCAAGCGGAACGTGAAGGACCGCTGGTGGAGCGCGATGGTTCACGAGCGTGACGACGTCGAGGGTCTCGACGCCGCCATCCTGATGCACCCGAAGGTGTGGGAGGCGTCGGGACATGTCGCCGGGTTCACCGACCCGCTGGTGGACTGCCGACAGTGCAAGAACCGCTTCCGGGCCGACGATCCGCGGATCAAGGGGACGCCGGGGCAGCCGGACGCCCAGTGTCCGGTCTGCGGCTCCAGGGGTACGCTCACCGAACCGCGGCTCTTCAACCTGATGTTCAAGACCTTCATGGGTCCGGTCGAGGATCAGGCGGCCGTGGTCTATCTCCGTCCGGAGACGGCGCAGGGCATCTACGTCAACTACCTGAACGTGCTGAACGCGTCGCGGCAGCGGATTCCCTTCGGCATCGCCCAGATCGGGAAGGCGTTCCGCAACGAGATCACGCCCGGCAACTTCATCTTCCGCACCCGCGAGTTCGAGCAGATGGAGATGCAGTTCTTCGTGAAGCCGGGCACCGACATGGAGTGGTTCGAGCGCTGGAAGGCCTGGCGGATGGAGTGGCACCAGGGGCTGGGCCTTACGCCGGCCAAGCTGCGCTTCCATCAGCACGGCCCCGACGAGCTGGCGCACTACGCGCGCGCGGCCTTCGACGTCCAGTACGAGTTTCCGTTCGGCTGGCAGGAGATCGAGGGGATCCACAACCGCACGGACTTCGACCTCACCCGGCACCAGCAGTACTCCGGCAAGCGCCTGGACTACTTCGACCAGGCCGCCAATCAGCGCTACGTCCCCTACATCGTGGAGACCTCCGCGGGGGCGGACCGGGTGGCGCTGACGCTGCTGGTGGACGCGTACCGCGAGGAGGAAGTCGAGGGGGAGATGCGGGTGGTGTTGGGGCTGCATCCCGCCGTGGCGCCGATCAAGGTGGGCGTCTTCCCGCTGGTGAAGAAGGACGGCATGCCGGAGCTCGCGACCGAGGTGTACCACGCGCTCCGGAAGCGGTACTTCGCGTTTTATGACGACAGCGGCGCGATCGGCCGCCGGTACCGCCGGATGGACGAGGCGGGTACGCCGTTCTGCGTGACGGTGGACGGCGACACCCTCGCCGCTCGCACGGTCACCGTGCGGCACCGCGACTCGATGGCGCAGGACCGCGTGGGGCTGGACCAGCTCGACGGATATCTGCGGGAGCGCGTGGCCGCCTGAGCCGCGCCGCGGGGGACCGATGCGCCGCGCCGACTTCGAGGCGATGGTCCGCCGGCTTGCCGAGCAGGTGCCGGCGCAGTTCTTCGAGGGGGTCGCGGAGGTGGCCGTCTCGCCCAAGTGCGTCGCGCACCCCGCGCGTTCGGGGGTCTACACCCTGGGCGAGTGCATTCCGCTCCCGACGGGGGAGGCCGGCGACGCGGTGCAGAGCCGCATCGTGCTCTACCACGGCTCTTTCCAGGCGCTCGCGCGGGAGGACGAGGAGTTTGACTGGCGCGAGGAGGCGTGGGAGACGCTGACCCACGAGCTCCGGCATCACGTGGAGTGGCGGGCGCGGGCGCCGGCGCTCGAGGCGTACGACCGCGCCGTGGAGCAGAACCTCGCGCGCCACGAGGGTGAGCCGTTCGACCCGGTGTTCTTTCTCGACGGCGAACCGCGCGCGCCGCACCTGTACGAGGTGGACGGCGACTTCTTCCTCGACCGGGTGGTGCGCGAGGCGCCTGCCGAGCTCGCGCTCGAGTGGCGTGGCGCGAGCTACCGGGGCGCCGTTCCGCCCGCGACCGCGCTACCGGCCTTCCTCGTCGTGGAGGGCGTGCGGGAGCCGCCGCCGGGCGAGCTGGTGCTGGTGCTTCGGCGCAAGCCGCGCATCGGCGATCTTCTCTTCGGCCCCTCGGCTCCCTCGAGTGGCACGCTCCGAGTCACGCCGGTCGCGCCCAGCCCGTGAAGCCCCGCTCCCGGCCCGAGCCGGCGCTCGCCTTCCATCCCGCGACCGCGGAGCGCTGGCGCGATCTCGCGCGCCTCTTCGGCGACCGCGGCGCGTGCGGCGGGTGCTGGTGCATGTACTGGCGTCTGTCGCACGCCGATTTCACCCGCGGCAAGGGCGCGGCCAACCGCGAGCGGATGCGGCGCCTCGTCTCGGCGGGCGAGGTGCCCGGCGTGCTCGCGTACGCGGACGGCGAGCCGGTGGGCTGGTGCGCGATCGCGCCGCGCGCGGCCTACCCGCGACTCGCGCGATCGCGCGTGCTGGCCCCGCTCGACGCGGCGCCGGTGTGGTCGGTGGTCTGCTTCTTCGTCGCGCGCCCGTGGCGAAAGCGTGGCGTCTCGGTGGAGCTGCTGCGCGCGGCCGTGAGTCTGGCGCGCGCGCAAGGCGCCCGCGTGGTCGAGGGCTATCCGGTCGAGCCGCGCGGGGAGTTGGCGGCCGCCTTCGCCTGGACCGGCACCGTCGCCGCGTTCCGGCGCGCAGGCTTCGTGGAAGTCGCCCGGCGTTCGCCGACGCGGCCGATCATGCGGGCGGACGGATAGGCGCAAGGCGGAAGGCGCAAGGCGCAAGGCGGAAGGCGCCTTCCG
>DASSOD010000201.1:0-20087 GCA_035700905.1 Gemmatimonadales bacterium
GAGCCGCTGATCGGGCGAGCGTGCATACGGGGCCGGAGCGCCGATGCGCTCCGGCCCCGTTCACTTGTCGGGCCGAGCCGGCCTCGATAACATCCGGGCGCCCCTCCCCCGCTCAGCCCGGCCACCGCACCCAGAGGACCCGATGCGCCTCCACCCGACGCTCGCCGCCGCATTCTGCCTTGCCGCCGCCGCGCTCGTCGCGCCCGACGATGCCGCGGCGCAGTTCCGCGGCCGGCGCGCGCCGATCGGCATCACCGCCGGCGTCCGGGGCGGCCGCGACTTCGAGAACCACGCGTGGAGCGCCGGGGCCCAACTCGGCGTACCGCTCGGACGACTCGAGATCCGGCCCAGCGGCGACTACTTCTTCGGTGACCGCACCCCGTTCCGGTGGCAGCTCAACGCGGACGGGGCGATCCACTTCGGCCCGGGCGGCACCGTCTATGGCGGCGGCGGCGCGGCTTTCACCCGGGTTCGCGCCCTGGGCCAGACCAAGACCGGCTACAACCTGTTCTTCGGGCTGATCTTCGCCCAGTCCTCCTCCCGCAGCAAGCCGTTCGCCGAGTTCCGCTGGACCTTCGTCAACGACACCTCCCCGTTTCGCCTCGTCCTCGGCGTGAACCAGGTCATCGGCCGGATTTGACCGGCTGCTCGGCGGCCACGCCGCCGCGCTCCAGCTCCTCCGCGATGCGCGGCGCGTCGTAGACGTGCCGCAGGGCCTCGGTGATCGCGCGGCTGTGAACCGCCACGGTCCGCGCCACCTCGTCCGAGTAGAGGAACCGCCACGCGAGCGACTCGATGTTGCCGTCGAAGACCAGCCCCACGACCTCCGCGTCGCGGTTGATCACCGGGCTGCCGGAGTTGCCGCCGATGATGTCGTTGGTGGTCACGAAATCGAGCGGCGCGGCGAGGTCGAGCCGCTGCACCGCCGACTTCCACCGCTCGGGCAGCCGGTACGGCGGCTGGTCGTCGAACGCCGCGCTCCGGGCATAGAGCCCGTAGAACGTGGTCTTGTAGGGCGCCTTGGTCCCGTTGTAGGGAAAACCGTTCACCACGCCGTCCGAGATCCGCAGCGTGAAGGTGGCGTCCGGCGGCAGAGACGTGCCGTAGGCGTCGAAGATGGCCCGCCCGATCTTCTCGGCGTTGGCCGAGACCACCGGCTCGAGGCGCGCGGCGCGGGCCTGCACGGCGCGGGAGAGCGGCTCGACGCGGCGCGCGGCTGCGACCATCGGATCGTCCGAGCTCCGCACCGCCTGCGCGCCGCCCTCGAGCAGGGTCCGGCGGACCCCTGCGTCGTCCAGCTTGGTGCCGTTCACCAGCGCTTCGGCGGCAACCTCCGGGCTGCGTCCCTGCAGCACCGCGGCGACGAACGGATCGCGCGGCCCGAGCGCCTTGCGCGCCGCATCGAGCTGCCTCGCGAGCGTCAGCTTTTCCACCTCCTTGTCGATGGGGACCGGCTGCTCGAGCACGGTGCGGAGCTGTTTCGCCGCATCGCCCCGGTACTGCGGGAGCCGAAGCGAGTCGGGAAGCCGCTCCTGCTCCGGCAGCCGCACCAGCGCGCCCGCGAACGCGAGCAGCTGCGAGCCCCCGAAACCGTACCACTGGAGCCTGGGCGCAAACGACCGCTCCTCGCGCAGTGCGGCCGCGATGGCGTCCCAGGTGCCCCCGTACGCGGCCTTGAGCCGCGGGGAGGCCGCGACCCGCGCGCGGAACTCGCGCTCGAACCCGCGCTTTCGCGCCATAAGCGTGGAGTCGAGCAGCCCCGCCCGATACCCGCTGATCGCCTTGAACGAGTTCTTGAAGAGGAAGATCTGGTTCTCGAGCCGGCGGCGCGCGTCCTCGCCCTGTCCCGCGAGCTCCTCCAGGAGCTTGATGTTCCGCTGCAGCATCGCCAGCTGCCCAGGGTACTGCACGTCCCGCAGCCACTCGAGCTGGGCCACCGTGAGGAGCCGGCCCGTGGAGCCCGGATTGCCGATCACGAACACCAGGTCGCTGTCCTTGGCACCGGCGCCGCTCCACTTGAGGTAGTCCTTCGGCTGGAGCGGGCGGTCGTTCTGGTACACGCGGAGGAGCGTGAGGTCGAGGTCGTAGCGGGGATACGTGAAGTTGTCGGGATCGCCGCCGAAAAAGCTGATCTCCTCTTCCGGCGCCATCACCAGCCGCAGGTCGGAGAAGCGCTTGTAACGGTAGAGCGAGTAGCGTCCGCCCTGATAGAAGGTGACCACCTGGCACGTGCCGTCGGGCGCGTTCTTGCACCCGCCCTCGATCTCGGCGATCGCGGCGTCCCGCTGCTCCACCTGCTGCGTGGGGCTCCGGCCGGTGACCTTGGCCCGGATCCGGGCGGTCACGTCCTCGATGCTCTGGAGCTGGTCCACGTAGAGGCCCGGGCACTTCTTCTCCTCCGCCGCTGTCCGGGCCACGAACCCGCTGCGCTGGTAATTGGTGTCCGGCGGAGACACGGCGGTGATGCAGGTGCGCCCGCAATGGTGATTGGTCATCACCAGCCCCTCCGACGAGACGAACGAGGCCGAGCAGTTCGGCAGGCGCACCGAGGCGAGCCGCACGTGGTCCAGCCACGCCTGGTCCGGCGCGAAGCCGTAGCGCCGCTTCCAGTAATCGAGGGGCGGCGCGTCGAACGTCCACATCGTGCCGAACTCCTCGATGAAGCCGGCCGGATTGGCGGCGGGCCGGGCCGGCGCGGCCACCTGGGCCGGCGCCGGCCCGGGGGCGGTGAGCAGCGCGAGACACGCGAGCGAGACGATGCGGCCGAAGCGAGTGCGAGGCATACTGCCCTTTCCTGCGGTTGGGGTCGTCCGGAGCGGGTGCAAGGTAATTCGCGCACCGTACGCCCGGGAGAGCGGTTTAGATTCGAGACTTCCTCAGCGTGGAGGTCGCTATGGCGACGACGAGCAAGGCGAGCGCGGCGTGGGAAGGCAAGCTGCGCACGGGGCGGGGGCACTTCGAGGCGGGCTCGGGGTCCTTTCGAGGCGACTATTCCTTCCCCACCCGGTTCGAGGGCGCGAAGGGCACCAACCCGGAGGAGCTGATCGCGGCCGCGCACGCCTCCTGCCTGAGCATGGCGCTGGCGCTCGGCCTCGAGCAGGCCGGGACCCCGGCGGACCGGATCTCGACCACTGCGTCGGTCACCATCGACTCGGTATCCGGAGGCTTCAGGATCACCCGGATCCGGCTCGAGGTGCGCGGCAAGGTCCCTGGCGCGGACCAGGCCGCCTTCGAGAAAGCGGCGCAGGGAGCGAAGGAGGGGTGTCCCGTGTCGCAGCTCTTCAAGGGAAACACCACGGTCGAGCTGGACGCGAGACTGGAATAGACCTGCAACGTAACGCCGGACGCGGCGATGCCCGCGTCCGGCGTTTGGTGCGTGGGGGAACTACGACTTCGCGGTGAACCGCACCTCGATGTTCACCTTGCCCATCCCACGGGGCGGATCGTTCGAGGTCACGCCGACACAGTTGTACTGGCCGGACACGAGCGTCGCAGTCACGTGAACGGTGCCTGAACACTCCGACTCCTCGCCCGGAATGATCCCGCCCGTCGCCGAGAACTTGCCCCTTCCGATGATGATCCCGGTTTCACCGGTCTCGCCGTACGTGATGAGCGCGTTCGGGGCTTCCGATCCCGACGCGCCGAACTGGAGCCAGGTCATCTCGCCGTCACCGTAGCTCGCCTGGGTGTTGATCGGAATTTCCTGGTCGATCCGAGCGGACCCGGTGACGGTCAGCTTGATGCTGCCGCCCGTGAATTGGCGACCGCTGATCGCGGGCGGCTTGCCCGTCTGGCCGACGGCCGGCGTGGACGCGAAGAAGGTCGAACCGATCAGAATCACGCCGGAAACGAGCCATGTGCCGGTCATGGAGCCCTCCCGCGCTTCGCAGCGGCCCATCGGACGCGTGGTCCGGCGTGGACCGCGCGCGCCACCTGTGTGCCGCCATGTTGGGCGACATGCTCGCGGCCCACGCGAGCGGTGCGGGCCGCGAACCCCGCGAACGCGACCGACGGCAGCCGGGCCGCCCGCCGCAGCGATCCGAATTCGGGAGGGTGAGAAGATGCTACGCGCGCAGGAGATTCTCGCAAGTAGCGATGGGCGGTGCGCACCGAGCGGATTCCCGAATCGGCCGGTTGCAGATCGGGCGCCCGCCGAAGTCGGACGCCGACGGCCCGCTCTGGCGTCGTCGCACGGTCGCCTGCATGTTAGTCCCGCGCCCGGATCGACGGGTGCCGGACCCCCCGACCTCCCGAATCCCGGGCTCTCCAATTGCTCACAGTGAGGTGATCATGTCGCGCCCGCGGTACACCCGCGCCGTGCTCTGGGCGTTGTTGCTCGGCGCGATCGGCGCTCAAGACGCCACCGCACAGTTCGGCAAGATCAAGAAAGCCGTCGGTCAGAAGGGGGCCGAGAAGGCGGCCGAAGCCGCGGTCGAAGGCGCGACGGGCGCCGACGCCTCCTGCTTCGGCTCCCGCCAGCCGGTCGTCGTCGAGGCCTTCGAGTTGACCGCCGTCCAGATCGCCAAGGTGAACGCCGGGCTCGACGCCGAGATCCAGGCCGCTCCGGCCGCGATTAAGGAATACGACGCGCGCCAGAAGTCCGCCGATCAGGAGCAGCAGGCGTACAGCAAGTCGCTTGACGCTTACGCCAAGCGCAAGGCGGAGTACGACAAGTGCGTCGACAAGGTGCAGGCCGCCGACGCACCCAAGTCCGAGGCGCTGCGAAAGAGCGTTGACACGGCTGGGGAGGCCCTGGCGGGCGACGTCAATGCCCAGGACATGGAGAAGCTCGGCCAGCGCGCGCAGGCCGCGCTGGCGCGGATCAATGCGGGCAAGGGAACCGCGGAGGACCGCAAGACCATGGAGGAATTCCAGCGCGTCATGGGCGGCATCCAGGCGCAGACCGCCCAAATCATGGCCAAGTCCCAGGAATCGTCCGCTTTCGATCAAGCCGCACAGGCGCGCATCGACAAGGCCTGCGGCAAGGCGCCGGAAGAGCCGAAGGCGCCGGCCAGCGTCAGCGGCGGCGCCAAGACGACGGCGCAGATCATTCAGGAGGCCGGCGCCAAGGGGGCCGGCATGTCGGTCGCCGAGTACGTGGCCTTGCGCGAGCCGCCGGTCTCGGCCGCGATGAACAACACCGTGGTCAAGGCCGGCAAGGGCAAGTCGCAGGGGGAAGCCGACGAGATCAACAAGCAGCTGCAGGACACTCGGCAGAAGCTCTGCGCGATGCGCAAGGCCAACGTTCCGATTTGACGGCGAGCGGGTGAGCGCATGCGTCTCGCCGGCGTTCTGCTCGTACTCGCGCTCGCGCCGCTGGCGTCCGGTCCCGACCCGGCACCGACGCTGGCGGTGCGGGCGTCCGGCGGCTGGGAAACCTGGTGGCGCGCGGATTCCGCTCCGGAGCGCTGGAACGCACCCCTTCCGGCCGTCGCCGATCGCGTAAAGTGGCGGGGCGCAGGGCGCGGGCTCGACTGGGGTGAGCTCACCCTCTCCGGCGACGGCGAGGCGTTCCGGGTGCGCGTCATCGCCGTGCGAGTGGACCCGGGCGCCTTCGAGTTCCGGCTCATCCTGCCGGCTCGCGCCGGAGCGTTCGCCGGCCGGTGGGACATCGGCGAGGCGCCGAGCGAGGCCTCGCTCGCGCTCAACGCCGGTCAGTTCACCGACGAGCCCTGGGGTTGGGTGGTGCAGGACGGCGTCGAGCGTCAGTCGCCACGGGGCGGGCCGCTCGCCGTCGCGGTCGTGTTGGATACGCTGGGCAGGCTCCACCTCCTGTCCACCGACTCGATCGCCTCGATTCGCCCCGCCACCCGGCTCGCGTTTCAGTCGTATCCGCTGCTGCTGGGCGGCGACGGCGAGGTCCCGCGCGCGCTGGTGGACAGCTCGCTCGGGGTGAATCTCCGCCATCGCGACTCGCGCCTGGCCCTGGGCGAGCTGCGCGACGGCCGAATCATCCTCGCCTTGACCCGGTTCGAGGCGCTGGGCGGGGTGCTCGCAAGCCTTCCGCTCGGCCTCACCACCCCCGAGATGGCCGCCTTGATGGGAGCGCTCGGCGCCAGGCGGGCGGTACTGCTGGACGGGGGGATATCGAGCCAGCTCATGATCCGGGACGGCGCCCGCCACCGGAGCTGGACCGGCTGGCGTCGGGTGCCGCTCGGGTTGATCGGGATTCCGCGCGCGGCGCGGTGACCGGCGGCAGATCGGGACCTCCGCGCGGCCGCGGCTAGCGTCCCCCCGACAGGCGCCACGCGAGATCGAGGTACCCCTTCACCATCTTCTCGAGGCGCTCGCGGACCTGCGGGTCCTTGAGCGCTCCACGGTCGTCGAACATCTGCCCGGCCAGGGACAGCGCAAACATTTCCGGGTAGAGCAGCACGCCGACTCCCTCGAGTGGAATCCGGAGCTGCCAGAGCCCGCGGATTCCGCCGTACACCCCGTTGGAGGCGCTGAGCAGCATGCCGTGCTTCCCCCGGAAGGGGATCGGCCGGATGCGCGACACCCAGTCAATCGCGTTCTTCAGCGTCCCAGGCAGCGAATAGTTGTATTCGGGCGACGCGATCAGCAGCCCGTCCGCCGCGTGCGCCCGCCGGGCCAGCTCCTCCGCCCCGGGGGGAAAGCCCTCACGCGCCTGCAGGTCCGCATCGTACAGCGGCATGTCGAACTCGCGGAATTCCGCCACGTCCACCGTGGCGCCGCCGGCCAGCGCCAGCTCAACCGCGCAGGCCAGCAGCTTCCGGTTCCACGACTCACGCCTGAGCGACGCGGCGAAGGCGAGCAGTTGCATCGCCAAAAACTAATGCGGGCCGGATCGTGAGCTGTCTCACACCGGCCCGAGAAGCGCGCGCGTATGCTGAGCCGTGGCTACCCGCAGGGCACGCTCCCGCTCACGCGGCCGCGACGCACCCCGGCCGCGGCGATCCCACCTGCGCCGGCGCGGCGGTGGCCGATCCGGGACCGGCGCCGCACCGCGCGGCCCAAGCCCCGAGCGCGTCACCGATCCCACCGCTTCGGCCGAGGCCGCCGGCCTCCACTACGTGAGCGACACGCGGCCGGGCATCCGGCGCAGGCGCAGCGGGAAAGGGTTCGCCTATCTCGGACCCGACGGCAAGCCGGTGCGGGACCCCGGGACGCTTGCGCGCATCCGGCGCCTCGCGATCCCGCCGGCCTACACCGACGTTTGGATCTGCCCCGATCCCGACGGGCACCTCCAGGCCACGGGGCGCGACGCGCGCGGGCGCAAGCAGTACCGCTATCACTCTCGATGGCGCGAGGTCCGAGACGAGACCAAGTTCGAGCGGATGATCGCCTTCAGCGAGGCGCTGCCCGCCATGCGCGATCGGCTGGAGCGCGACCTGGCGCTTCCCGGTCTTCCCCGCGACAAGGTGCTGGCGGCCATCGTGCAGTTGCTCGAGTGCACCGCCATCCGCGTCGGCAACGACGAGTACGCCCGCACCAATCGATCGTTCGGGCTCACCACGCTCAAGGATCGCCACGTGGAGATCGAGGGCTCGCGCCTCAGGTTCGAGTTCCGCGGCAAGAGCGGCAAGGCCCAAACGGTGGACGTGACCGACCGCCGGCTCGCGCGCATCGTGGCGCGCTGCCAGTCCATTCCAGGGGAGGAGCTGTTTCAGTACGTGGACGACGACGGCAAGCGCCAGACGGTGGACTCGGGCGACGTGAACGACTACATCCGCCGCATCTCGGGCCAGGACTTCACCGCCAAGGATTTCCGCACCTGGGCCGGCACCATGCTGGCCGTGGACGCGCTGCGCGAGGCGGGCGGCTTCGCCACGGCGAAGGAGGCCAAGTCCAAGCTCCTCGCCGCGGTGGACCGCGTGGCGGAGCAGCTCAACAACACCCGGGCGGTGTGCCGCAGGTACTACATCCACCCGGCCGTGGTGGAGATCTATCTGGCCGGCCACCTCCTGGAAGAGCTCGCCACGCCCCAAAGCTCGAACGGCAAGCCGCCCACGAATGGCAAGGGCGTCACCCGCCTCACCATCGAGGAGAGCGAGGTCATCGAGCTCATCCGCCGCGCCTCGCCGCCGGGCCCGAACGGAGCCGCCGCTCGGCGCCGGCCGACTCAGCGCGAGCCGATGGTGTAGCGAACCAGCACCCCCTCCACGAAATCGGCCACCACCCGTTCGCCGCCGCGCTCGTAGGCGCGGCTCTCCACGCGCAGCGTCCCCTCCGCCCGCGCGCTCCGCTCCGCCGGCGTTCCGAACAGCTCGTCCACCTCGGCCACGCTCATTCCCTTCCGGAGGGTCGCGCCCATGGACGGCGGCGGCGCCGACGGCGCGGTCTCGAACGCCACGTAGGCCGCGAGTGCCGCGCGCACCGCCTCGGGGGTGAGCGCCTCTGGTGGGACGCCCCTGGGGTAGCGAATGTTGAACCGGGAGCCGCCCTGGAGCCGCTTGTGCGCGATGAACTCGCGCCGGCGCTCGGTGGCCGCCGCCGCGATCGCGCGGTTTCGCCGGTCCTCGCGCTCCCGGTCGGCGCGCAGCGCGCCGAGCTCCTGCTGCATGCGGCGCTTGACCACCGGGTCGGCTTCGGTCTTGATGTCCCGCTCGAGATCCTTCTCCCGCTGGCTCTTGGGCGCGGAGGTGACCGACACGCCCGGATCGGTCTCGTCGCCGAAGGTGCCGTATCCGCCGCCGCCCAACTGGAACTCGATCAGCTTTCCCTTCACCTTCACCTTGGTGACGAGCGCGGTCTCCCCGGCCGGGATCGCCACGCCGTGCTTCTTGATCCGCCCGGCATACTGGGAGTAGTCCACCGGCGGGTCGGCCTGCGGCGTCACGTCGATGCCGTCGTCGGTGGCCGGCATGTCGAGCTTGACGGCGACGGTCGTTCCCTCGAACGCCGCCTTGAGCGCGGCCTCATCCTGGGCCGCGGTGGGCCCCGCGGCGGCCGCGAGCGCGGCGGCCAGGGCCAGCGCGGCCCCACGCGATGGGTGCATGACGATCCCGGAGCTGGAGTGAAACCGGAGATGACGGCTGGAACGTACTCTCGCCCGTGTCCCCGATGCTAGCACCCGTCGCCGACGACGAGCCTCGCCTCGCCACGTGGCGGGCCGATACGCCCGGCGCCGTATCCCGCGTGCACCTCAACAACGCGGGAGCAGCGCTCGCCCCTCGCGCGGTGGAGGACGCGATCGTCGCCCACCTCGCGCGCGAGGCCGCCCTCGGCGGGTACGAGGCGGCCGAGGCCGTTGCTCCCGCGCTCGAGGCGACCTACCAGTCCATCGCCCGGCTGATCGGGGCGGCACGCCGCAACGTCGCCGTGGTCCAGAGCGCCACGATCGGGTTCTCCCAGGCGCTCGCCGCCTTCGACTTCGCGCCCGGCGACCGCATTCTCACCACCCGGGCGGACTACGCGTCCAACCAGCTCATGTTGCTCTCGCTGGCGCGGCGGCGGGGCGCCGAGGTGGTCCGCGCCGCCGACCTGCCGGAGGGAGGCTTCGATCCGGACTCGCTCCGAGAGCTGGTCCGCGAGCGCCGGCCGGCGCTGGTCGCGATCAGCTGGGTTCCCACCAACTCCGGCCTGGTGCAGGACGTCGAGACGGCCGGCGCGATCTGCGCGGAGGCGGAGGTTCCCTTCCTGGTGGACGCCTGCCAGGCCGTGGGCCAGTTGCCGGTGGACGTCGCCCGGGTCCGCTGCGACTATCTCGCCGCGACGGCGCGGAAGTTCCTCCGCGGCCCGCGCGGCATCGGTTTCCTCTACGTGTCGGACCGGGCGCTCGCGGCCGGGGCGTATCCGCTGCTGGTGGACCTGCGGGGCGCCACCTGGTGCGCCCCGGACGACTTCCGCCTCGCGCCGGACGCACGCCGCTTCGAGACCTGGGAGCTTCCCGCGGCGCTCGTGCTGGGCATGGGGGAGGCCGTCCGCTACGCGCTCGACGTGGGGGTGGAGCGGGCGCGGGACCGAGCCTGGATGCTCGCCGCCCGCGCGCGCGAGCGCCTCGCCGCCCTGGCCGGCGTGCGGCCGACGGACCGCGGCCGTGTACTCTCCGCCATCGCAACGGCGCACCTGGCCGGCCGAGACGCGCAGGCGATCAAGCTCGAGCTCCGCGCAAGGGGCATCAACACCCACGTGAGCGCGCGCGACGACGCCGTTCTCGATCTCGACGGCAAGGGCGCGGCCGAGGTGCTCCGGGTTTCGCCCCACTACTACAACACCGCCGCCGAGATCGACGCGGCGGCGGATGCGCTGGATGAAGTGTTGCGTGGCCCGGCCCGGCGGCGCGAGTGATGCGCGGCGCGCCTACGCCGGCCCGGCGCGGGGCGCAGCGGCCCGTTCCGCCTGACGCAACACCGGCTCCAGCACCCGCCACACGTTCTCGGCGATCCGGCGTTGGCCCGCCGCGGTGGGGTGGAGCCCGTCGGACTGGTTCAGCGAGTCCACGCCGGCGACGCCCTCCAGGAGGAACGGCACGAGGGGAAGGTCGTTGCGCTCGGCCAGGCGGGGGAAGACCGCCTGGAACCGGCGCGCGTAATCGGCGCCGAGATTGGGCGGCGCCCGCATCCCGACGAGGACGATCCGCGGCGGCGGCTCGAGGCTCCGCGCCCGGTCTACGATCGCCTGAATGTGCGCCGCGAGCGATTCGGGGCTCTGGCCCCGCAGGCCGTCGTTGGCTCCGGTCTCGATCACGAGCACGGCCGGGGGCCGGCGGAAGAGCCAGTCGGCGCGCCGGAGCGCGCCGGCAGAGGTCTCGCCGCTCACTCCGGCGTTGACCGCGGCGAAGTCGAGGCCGGCCGAGTCGATCTTCTGCTGCAGGAGAGCGGGGTACGCCTGCGATGGGTCCAGGCCGAGGCCCGCCGTGAGGCTCGTGCCGACGAAGAGCACGACGGGCTTCGCGGTGTCGGCGCCGGCGGCGCCCGAATCGGCCGGGGCCGACCCGTTCGCCAGGGTCGCGGCGTCGCGGGCCGCGGCTCGCGCCCCCTGCTCCCGCGCGCCGCAGGCCAGGCACAGCGCGCCGAGGACGAGGGGGGCGACGGTCTTCGCTATCATTCCCTGATGCTCAAGTGCGAATCGCTCACCCAAACGTATCGGAGCGGTGACCGAGAGCTCACCGTGCTGAAGGATATCAGCTTCAGCATCGAGCCGGGCGGGTTCGTGGCCATCGTCGGACCTTCCGGGAGCGGCAAGACCACGCTCCTCGGCTTGCTGGCGGGCCTGGACCGGCCCACCAGCGGGCGCGTGTGGCTCGACGGCGAGGATCTCGGCCGGCTCGACGAGGACGGGCGCGCGCGGCTCCGGGGCGAGCGGGTGGGCTTCGTGTTCCAGTCCTTCCAGCTCATCCCCACGCTCACCGCGCGCGAGAACGTGCAGGTGCCGCTCGAGCTCGCGCGGGGCGCCGGGATGAACGGCGAGCCGCCGGGCGCGCGGGCCGACATGCTGCTCGAGCGGGTGGGCCTGGGCGAGCGGCGGCACCACTACCCCGCGCAGCTGTCCGGCGGGGAGCAGCAGCGCGTCGCGCTGGCCCGCGCGTTCGCCAATCGCCCGCGGATTCTCTTCGCCGACGAGCCGACCGGAAACCTCGACGCGGCGACCGGCGCCGGCGTCATCGAGCTGATGGCCGCGCTCAATCGCGACCTCGGCACGACGCTCGTGCTGGTGACCCACGACGCGGACCTCGCCGCTCGCGCCCGGCGCATCCTGCGGCTCCTGGACGGCCGGCTCGTGAGCGACAGCGCGGCCGCGTGAACGGCGCACGGTTCGTGGTCCGCATGGCATGGCGCGAGCTCCGTGCGGAGCCGCGCCGCCTGCTGCTCCTCGCCGCGTCGGTCACCGCGGGCGTGGCGGCGCTCGTGGCGGTCAACTCCTTCACCCAAAACCTGCGCGTGTCGGTGGACCGGCAGGCGCGGGCGCTGCTCGGCGCCGACCTGGCCGTGACCGGCCGACAGCCGTTCTCGCCGAAGGTCGAAGGATGGCTCGACTCGCTCGCCGCCCGGCGTACGGGCTGCCGCACCGCCGCGCCCTGCGGCGAGCTCGCCCGACTCACCAACTTTTCGGGCATGGCGTACGTGCCGCGGACGACCGGCGCGCGGCTGGTGCAGGTCTCGGCGGTGGAGGGTCGATATCCCTTCTACGGCGAGATTCGCACCGAGCCTGCCGGCGCGTGGCGGGCGCTGCAAGCCGGCCACAACGTCGTCGTGGACCCGGCGCTCCTCACCGCTCTGGGGGCGCGACTCGGCGATACGCTCGCCTTGGGCGAGGCGCGCTTCGCCATCACCGGCAGCGTCACCAATCTCGCCGGCGATGCCGGGGTCCGGGCCGCGTTCGGCCCGCGCGTGTTCATCCCCGCGCGCTACCTCGACGAGACCGGCCTGCTCGGATTCGGCGCTCAGGCCGAGCGCCAGGCGTTCGTGAAGCTCGCCCCGGGCCTCGCGCCGCAGGCGGTGGCCGCGCGCTGGCGCCCCGAGCTCCGGCCCGAGCGGGTACGACTCCGCACGGTGGAGGACGACCGGCGGGGGCTCAACGATACGCTCGCCCGGCTGGCTCGCTTTCTGGGACTGGTCGCGCTGATCGCGCTGCTGCTCGGCGGGGTCGGGGTGGCGAGCGCCGTCGTCGTCTTCGTCCGCCGCAAGCTCGACACCGTGGCCGTGCTCCGCTGCCTCGGGGCCACGGCTCGCCAGGTGTTCGCAGTGTACCTGGCGCAGGCGGCCGCCCTCGGGCTCGCCGGCAGCGCGGCCGGCGCGCTGATCGGCCTGGCGGTGCAACAGGCGCTGCCGGGCATCGTGCGCGGCCTGCTGCCGTTGGACGTCCGCGCCGAGCTCGCCCCGCGCGCGCTGCTCCTGGGCGTGGCCACGGGGGTGTGGACCGCGCTCGCCTTCGCGCTGCTGCCACTCCTCGCCATCCGCCGCGTCGCGCCGCTCGCCGCGCTCCGGCGACCGTACGAGCAGGTGCGCCAGCCGGGCGACTGGTGGCGCTGGCCGGCGGCCGCCGCTCTCGGCGCGAGCGTGGTGGCGCTCGCGGCGCTCGAGATCGGCAGCTGGCGCACCGGCGCCATCTTCGCGGCGGCGATCGGCGCCGCGCTCGGCCTCCTCTGGCTCGCGGCGTGGCTGCTGGTCCGAGCGGTGCGCCGCTGGTTTCCCGAGCGCTGGCCCTACGTCTGGCGCCAGGGGCTCGCCAACCTCCAGCGCCCGGGCAATCAGACGGCCGCCGTGGTGCTGGCGCTCGGGTTCGGCGCGTTCCTGCTCGGCACGCTGGTGCTGGTACGACATAACCTGCTCCGCGGCCTCGCGCGTACCGGCGGGCCGGCACGTCCCAACCTGGTGCTGTTCGACATCCAGCCCGACCAATTGCCCGACATCGAGCGGCGGCTTCGCGCGCACGGGCTCGGCTTCGCGCCGCCGGTCCCGATCGTGCCGATGCGCATCCTGAGCGTGAAGGGACGCCCGGCGCGGGCCGTGCTGGCCGACACGGGGGCCGTCCCCGGCGGCGAGCGGTCGAACGCCTGGGCGTTCCGGCGCGAGTACCGCTCCACCTATCGCGACTCGCTGGTCGCGTCGGAAACGCTGGTCGCGGGGCGGTGGTGGCCGGCGGGCACGCGCGCGAGTTCCGGCTCGCCCGCGCCGATCTCGGTCGAGACCGACGTCGCCAGGGAGCTCGGCGTGCGGGTGGGAGACGAGATCGTGTGGGATGTCCAGGGCGTCCCGGTCCCCTCGCGGGTCGCGAGCCTGCGCGAGGTCGAGTGGGCGCGCTTCGAGCCGAACTTCTTCGTGGTGTTCGCGCCCGGCGCGCTGGAAGGCGCGCCGCGCACCTACGTCACCCTGACCCGGCTCACCGACGCCGGCGCCCGCGGCCGGCTCCAGCGCGAGCTCGCCGAGCGGTTCGCCAACGTGACGACGATCGACCTGTCGCTGGTGCAGCAGACGATCGAGCGGCTGGTGGACCGCGTGGCGCTCGCCATCCGTTTCATGGCCGCCTTCAGCATCGCGACCGGCGTGCTGGTGCTGATCGGGGCCACCGCCACGAGCCGGCTTCAGCGGGTTCGGGAGGCGGTGCTGCTCCGCACCCTGGGCGCCACGCGCACCCAGGTGCTCCGGATCGCGCTCGCCGAGCACCTGGCGCTGGGGCTGCTCGCGGCGGTGGCGGCGGTGGTGCTCGCGGCGGGCGCGGGCTGGGGGCTCGCGCGATGGTTCTTCGACGGCAGGTTCTGGCTTCCGGCGCCGGCGCTCGCGGGCATCGTCGTGGGCGTGGTGGCGCTCACCGTGGTGGTCGGGCTATGGAGCAGCCGCGAGGCGCTCTCCCGCACCCCGCTCGAGGCGCTCCGCGGCGAGACCTAGCGGAGGGCGTGTACATTGGCCTACGCGGTGGTCGAGCGTCGCCGCGCGAGTGTCGGCCGGGGGCGGTGGATCGAGGACGGTATGGTGACGCAGCCTTTCGTACAGTGCGTTCGACCCGCGCGGACGGGTGACGCCGAGTTCATCCTGGAGCTCTGCGAGCGCCTCCCCGCGAACTTTGCGGTTCCGCCCTGGCGCACGCCCGCCGAGGTGGTGAGCGCCGATCAGGCGGCGGTGGCGGCGGCAATCGCCCTGCCGCAGGACGACCAGGCGGTGCTGGTGGCGGAGGGCCCCGATGGGCCCGCGGGGTTCGCCTATCTCGTGACGCTGGTGGACTACTTCAGCCGGCGGCCGCACGCCCACCTCTCCATCCTGGCCGTGAGCGCCGCGGCGGAGGGGCGGGGAGTCGGGCGGGCGCTGCTCCAGGCGGCGGAGGACTGGGCGCGCGCCCGGGGGCACGACGCGATAACGCTCCACGTCTTCGTCGCGAACGAGCGGGCGCGGGCGTTGTACGAGCGCGTGGGGTACGCCGCCGAGACGATCCGCTACGTGAAGCCGCTTCCGGCCGAGCCGGACGCGCCCGCGTGACGGCGGCGATCGTGCGGGCGCTCGCGCTCTCGCTTTGCTGTGTCGCCATGGCGGGCGGCGCTCCAGCGTCACAAGCCGTGCTGCCCGCGTTCGTGGTAGCGCGCTCGGCCAAGCCCGGCCTGAGCCGGCTCTGGGCCCTGAGCCTCGCCACGCGACGGGAACGGGTGGCGTGCCTGGGCGGCACGGTCGCCAGCGACACGGTGCGCGTCGAGCGGGTGCTCGCGGTCGAAGCCGCGGACGCCGATTCGCTCACCGCCGGCGCGTGGCGCTCGATCACCGAGTGCGCGCCTCCGCGGTGGATCGGCACGGTACACACGCACGTGCGCTCCACCGACGATCCATCGCCGGCGCCGCGCTTCAGCCCGGGCGACCGCGCGGTCATGTCGGAGTGGTCCCGCCGCTGGGGGCGCGCGGGCGCGTTCTGCGTGCTCTACAGCGAGCGCTCGGCGCACTGCGAGGTATATCCCCCGCGCACCGAGCCCCTCGCGCGCCCCCCGGGGCGCTCCTAGCTTTCCTGCCGTCCCCACCCAGCCCAGGGAACCCATGCTCGCGATCGACCTCACCGGAAAGCGCGCCCTCGTGGCGGGCGTGTCGGACGACGGCGGCTTTGGCTTCGCGATCGCCAAGGCGCTCGCCGAGGCGGGCGCCAGCATCTGCGTCGGAAGCTGGCCGCCCGCGCTGGGCATCTTCCGCAAGCTGCTGGAGCGGGGGAAGATCGCCGACGCGCTCCTGCTCTCGGACGGACGCCGGCTCGAGTTCGAGCGGATCTATCCCCTGGACGCGGCCTATGACACCCTGGCCGACTCGCCCGAGGAGATCCGGGAGAACAAGCGCTACCGGGAGGAGGGCGACTTCAGCATCACGGGCATGACCGAGCGGGTGCGCCAGGACTTCGGGCCGCAGGGGCTCGACCTCGTGGTCCACAGCTTGGCGAACGCGCCGGAAGTGAAGCGGCCGCTGGTCGAGACGACCCGGGGCGGGTATCTCGCCGCCGTCGGCGTGAGCGCGTACAGCAACGTGGCGCTCGTCCGCCATCTCGCGCCGCTCATGCGCGAGGGCGGCGCGTTCCTCTCGCTCACCTACATGGCGGGGCAGCGGGTGATCCCCGGCTACGGGGGCGGCATGTCGAGCGCCAAGGCGGCGCTCGAGGCGGACACCCGCACGCTGGCCTACGAGGCGGGGCGGAGGTGGGGCGTGCGGGTCAACGCGATCTCGGCGGGCCCGTGGGCCTCGCGCGCCGCGAGCGCCATCGGCTTCATCGAGACGATGATCGCGTACACCACCGCGAACTCACCGCTTCCCCGCCCCATAACGGCGGACGACGTCGGGCACACCGCGGCGTTCCTGCTGAGCCCGCTGGCCCGCGCGATCACCGGGAGCGTGGTCTACGTGGACAACGGTTTTCACGCCATGGGCATGGCGGTCACGCCGGCGGCCGCGGCGCCGGCGGCGGACTGAGGCCGCGTGGCCGCGGAGCTGCTGAGCCGGGCCGACGGGCCCGCGTGGCGGCTCACGATCGCGCGGCCCGCGCGGCGCAACGCGATCACGCCCGACCTCGCCGCCGCGATGGCGGCGGAGGTGGACCTCGTGTCGGCGGCGCGGAGCGCCCCCGCGATCGTGATCGACGGCGAGGGCGGCCACTTCTGCGCCGGGCTCGATCTGGTGTGGTTCACGTCCCTCGGCGGCGCGCCCGACCTCGACCAGATCCGGGACGGCCTCACCCGCTTCCAGTCGCTCATCGTCAGCATCGTGCGTGCGCCGGTGCCCGTCATCGCCGCGCTGCGCGGATCGGTGGCCGGATTCGGCGTGGACCTGGCCGCCGCCTGCGACCTCCGTTTGGCCGGGCGGAGCACGATCTTCGCCTCGGCCTTCGCCCGCATGGGCCTGGTGCCGGACGGCGGCTCGTCGCTCACGCTGCGCGCGCTCATCGGCGAAGGCGCCGCGCTTCGCTTCCTCCTCGCCGGCGAGCCCCTCGACGCCGCAGGCGCGCTGCGCCTCGGGCTCGTGACCGAGGTGGTCGAGGACGATGCCCTCGATGCCCGGGTGGCGGCGCTCGCCGCCGCCGTCGCCGCCAACGCGCCCGGCAGCACCGAGGCCATCAAGCGGCTCTGCCGCGCCGAGACGACGGCGCGCCTCGAGGCGGTGCTCCGCTCGGAGGGCGAGGCGCAGATGGAGGCGATGCTGGGCGCCGAGTTCCGGGACCGGCTCCGCGCCTTCCTGAGCCGCGCGGGGGCAAGCGGGTGAGCGGCGCGCGCCCGATCTTCGCGCCCGGCCTGCTCGCCGGAAAGGTCGCGCTGGTGACCGGCGGCGGCACCGGCATCGGGCTCGGCATCGGTCGGTGCCTCGGCCGCGCGGGCGCGGCCGTGGCGATCGCGAGCCGGAAGCGCGAGCATCTGGACTCCGGCCTTCGCGAGCTCGAGGCCGCCGCGCCCCGCGCCATCGCCGTCGAGGCCAACGTCAGGGAGCCGGACTCGGTGGCGCGGATGGTCGAGCGGGTCACCACCGAGCTGGGCCGGCTGGACATTCTGGTGAACAATGCGGCGGGCAACTTCTACGCGCCCTCGGCGACGCTCTCGCCCAACGGCTGGCGCGCGGTCGTGGAGACCGACTTGCATGGGACCTTCTTCTCGACGCAGGCGGCCTATCCGGCGCTCAAGGCCTCGGGCGCGGGCCGCGTGGTGTCGGTGTCGATGACACTCCACTACCGCGGGTGGCCGCAAATGGCGCACGCGGTGGCGGCGAAGGCCGGGATCGACGCGCTCACCCGCACGCTCGCGCGCGAGTGGGCCGCGGACGGAATCACGGTGAATGCCGTCGCGCCCGGCCCGATCCCCACCGAGGGCGTGCGGAAGGCGTTCGCGCCATCCGGCTCCGGCTCACCCGACCTGTTCGGGAGCGGCGGCGTGGCGCGCGACCGCATCCCGGCCGGCCGCTGGGGCACCCCGGAGGACATCGGCGACATGGTCACCTACCTCGCGAGCCCGGCGGGCGACTGGATCACCGGCGCCATCTTCGTGGTGGATGGGGGCGCGTGGCTGGCGGGCGGCGACAAGGTCCCATGATGGGCCGCGGCCGCGCGGTCGTGTGCGCCGTCTCCCTCCTTGCCCCTGCGCCGGCCGGGCTCGGGGCCCAGCAGGTCTCCGCCCGGTACGACTGGGCGATGCCGCCGGAGTACCGCGAGATCCAGCTTCGCGCGCAGGAGACCCAGCGCAGCCTCCTGCTCGCCATGGCCGACTCCATGCCCGAGCGCTGGTACCGCGAGGCCGCCGGAGACGGGCAGCGCGACTTCGCCCGCCAGATCCACCACGCGGCCAACGCCGACCTCTACATCGTTTCCCGGTTCATCAAGGGCGAGGAGCTGCCCGAGACGCCGGACACGGCGGTCACGTTCAACAGCCGCGCGGGGCTGAAGCGCTTCATCAACGCGGCCTACGACTACAGCACGCGCGCGCTCAAGGACCAGACCGAGGCCGATCGCGCCGCGCTGGTGTGGTACTTCGGGCAGAAGATCCCGAAATGGCTGGTGTGGGACGAGCTGAACCAGCACACGCTCTGGACCGCGGGTCAGATCGTGGCCAACTTCCGCAAGCACGGCATGCCGCCGCCGCCCTTCCTCTACTACTAGGCCCCGGGGACCGCACTTCGCGTGGAACGCAGCTTCGTGATCCTCGGCTCGCTCTCCGGGCTCGTCGGCGTGGCCGCCGGCGCGTTCGGCGCGCACGCCCTCCGTGCGCGGCTCGCGCCCGACCTGCTGGCCGTGTTCGAGACCGGTGCGCGCTACCAGGTGTACCACGCCCTGGCGCTCCTGGCCGCCGCGTGGGTGGCCGCGCGCTGGCCCGGCCCGCTCGCGGCGTGGGCCGGCTGGCTGTTCGTGGCGGGAACGGTCGTGTTTTCCGGAAGCCTCTACGCGCTGGCGCTCACCGGCTTCCGGTGGCTCGGCGCCGTCACGCCGGTCGGCGGGCTCGCGTTCATGGCCGGCTGGCTCTGTCTCGCGCTGGCGGCGTCACGCGGGTGATGCCGGCGCGCTCCGCGCGCCTTGACCAAACCGTCCGTCGTCCCGAACGCGCTCCCGAGCACGGGCCGCGCGCCCCGCGGGGGCGAAAGCGCGGAGCTCCCCGTCCGCCGTCACCAGAAGGCTGGTGAGCCGGGACGAGGAGCTCCGTTGCGGTCGTATCGCGGGCGGACCGGCGGCCGGTGACTCACCCCATCCGCGCGAAGGCGTGGTGGTAGGCGATGAGCGCCGCGAGCGAGAAGATGATCACGGCCGCGATGATCAGCGGGAAGACGAACACTCCCGTGAAGAGCCGGCTGTCCTGCTTCAGGTGCATGTAGAACATCGCCACCAGCGCGAACTTCCCGGCCGAGAGCGTGAGGAGCAGCGGGACGAAGATGGCGCGCAGGTCGCCGGCCACGCCGGCGCTCCCGCCGTAGGTGAGCTCGTACAACGCCACCTCGAGCGCCGTCAACACGAACAGGATGATCGCGATGCGGACGTAGAGCCCCGGCGTCGGATGCTGGTGCTCGTGCTCGTGGGCGGTTGCGGTCACGTGCGCTTCCATGGGCCGGATCTCACTTCATGAGGTAGACGACGGGGAAGATCACCACCCACACGATGTCGACGAAGTGCCAATAGAGCGCCGCGATCTCCAGCCGGAAGGCGTCCGAGGGGGGGATCTGCCGTCGGAACGCCAGGACGAACATCGTGATCAGCCAGATCACGCCGATCGTCACGTGCGTGCCGTGGAACCCGGTCAGCGTGAAGAAGCTGGCGCCGAACAGGTTGGTCTGGAGCGTGAGCCCCTTGTGCACGAAGTGGGTGAACTCGTAGACCTGCATCCCGACGAAGAACAGCCCGCACGCGATCGTTGCCCCCAGCCAGCCGAGCAGCCCCTTCCGGTTCCCGCGCTGCGCGCTGTAGAGCGCGAGCACGATGAAGAAGGAGCTGAAGAGCAGCACCGCCGTGCCGACGGTCACGAGCGGAATCTCGATGATCGGCTCGAAGCGCTGCCCCGCCGGGCTCACCCACTCCTCGTGGGGAAAGGGGCCGACCAGGCTCTTGCCCCGGTAGACCACGTAGGTCGAGATCAGCGAGGCGAAGAACATGCACTCCGATCCGAGGAAGGTCCAGATCGCGAGCTTGCGGTTGTCGAGCCCCGTGGAGGTCGGCTCGGGCAGCGCGTGGGCTTCGGCGGACAAAGTCGCTCTCCGAAA
>DASSOD010000202.1:0-14580 GCA_035700905.1 Gemmatimonadales bacterium
AGCTCGGGTACGGGGCGGGGTACCGCTACGCCCACGACGCGGAGGAGCACTACCTGCCGCAGGAGTACTTGCCCGAGGCGCTGCGCGGCGCCGCCTTCTACGTCCCGGGCGGGTTCGGCTACGAGAAGAAGATCGCCGAGCGGCTGGAGTGGTGGGCCAGGCAGAAGACGGAGGGTGGCCTGTGACGCGCCCCACGACGGCGGGCCGGGTTTCCGCCGCAGTCGGCCGCGGCCCGCCTCCCTATATTCCGTCCATGGCGCGGCGGCTGCGATCGACGGCACGGAGCGGCGCGGTGGCACTCGGGGTGGGGATGCTCGCGACGGCGTGCGCCGGGCTGCGGGAGGTCTTTCGGGAGCCGCGCATCGACCTGCAGCGCGTGGTGGTGCGCGGTCTCGGCGTGACGGGTGGCGACCTCGACCTGATCGTACGCGTGGCGAACCCGAACGGCTTCGCCCTGCACGGCACGAGGCTCGAGGCGGGATTCGACGTCGAGGGCTCGCACGTCGGGACGGTGACGTATCAGGACGAGTACCAGATCCGCCGCAACGATTCCACGCTCGTGACGCTGCCGGTGCGGTTCGAGTGGAGCGGCGTGGGGAGCGCGTTCCGCGCCGCGCTCCGGTACGGCGACATCCCGTACACGCTGAAGGGCCAGGCGACGCTCCGGACCCCGATCGGGCCGCGGGTCGTCGCCTTCACCACGCAAGGCCGCGCTCCGCTCGTCCGGAGCGGCGGCGGCCTGCCCGGGCCTGCGCCCGGCTCACCATAAGCGAGGACAGACTTCCCATTCGAGAGTTGATCTCCGTCCGCGAGCCGGTCGAGCGCGCCATTCTCGTGGCGGCGCCGCGCAAGGGCTCCAACGACGCACGTCACATGGCCGAGCATCTCGACGAGCTCGCGCGCCTGGTCGACACCGCCGGCGCGGAGGTGGTCGGCAAGGTTTCCCAGCAGGTCGTTTCCCCCAACCCAGCGACGCTGATCGGCGAAGGCAAGGCCGAGGAGGTGCGCGCCACGGTGGCCGGCGCGGGCGCCTCGCTCGTGATCTTCGACGAGGAGCTATCGCCGGTGCAGGGCGCCAACCTCGAGCGCGAGCTCGGGGCCCGGGTGATGGATCGCGCCGAGGTGATCCTGGACATCTTCGCCACGCGGGCGCGGAGCCACGAGGCCAAGATGCAGGTCGAACTGGCGCAGCTCGAGTACCTGCTCCCGCGGCTCACGCGGATGTGGAGCCACCTCTCCCGCATCCGCGGCGGCATCGGACTCCGCGGCCCCGGCGAGACCCAGCTCGAGACCGACCGGCGGATCATCCGCCGGCGCATCCAGGGCCTCAAGGGCAAGCTGCGCGACGTGGAGAAGCACCGCGAGAATCTGCGCTCGGGGCGCGAGCCGATGCTGACGGTGGCGCTCGTGGGCTACACCAACGCCGGCAAGTCGAGCATCCTGCGGGCGCTTTCCGGTGAGCACGACATCGTGGTGGAGGACCGCCTCTTCGCCACGCTCGACACTCTCACCCGCGAGGTGGATCTGGGCGAGGGCATCCGCGCGCGGGTGAGCGATACCGTCGGCTTCATCCGCAAGCTGCCGCACCATCTGGTGGCGAGCTTCCGCGCGACGCTGGAGGAGGCGCGCTTCGGCGACGTGCTGCTGCACGTGGTGGACGCGAGCCATCCCGACTGGGAGGGGCAGATGCGGGTGGTCGAGAAGGTGCTGGCGGAACTCGGCCTGGCGGACCGGCCGGTCATTCCGGTGTTCAACAAGATGGACCGGCTGGCCGACCCGGCGGCGTTCGCGGCGCGGGTGCGCGAGCTCTATCCCGGCGCGGTCATGACGACCACCCTGCGAACCGACGGACTGGCCACGCTCAAGGCGCGACTCAGGGAGCGGGCGCGGGCCGGCCAGAAGACCGTCACGGTCCGCCTGCCGCTCACGGACGGCGCGGCGCTGGCGGAGCTCTACCGCGAGGGCGAGGTGCTCGGCGTGACCCGGTCGGACGAGGCGTGCGAGGTCACGGTGCGGCTGGAGGCGTGGAAGGCGGACCGGCTGCGGGAGGAAGGGCGGGTGGTGGAGGCATCCGCGGCGTCGCCGATCCGGCGCGCGAGCGGGGAATAGCGGGGATGCCGGCTCCGCCGACCTTCGGCGGAGCCGGCGCTGCACGCTACTCCTTGCCGCTCAGGATCTGCTCCAGGAGCAGCCAGCGGTTCATGCCGGCGAACTTCTGGTGCATCTTCGTGATGGGCGGCGTGGGCTGCTCCTCTTCCTCGATCTGGAGATCGGCGAGCGCGTCGAGCCCCGACACCAGAAACTTGCGGAGGCCCTTCTCCAGCGCCATGCCGGCCGTCCGGAAGTTGAAGAGGGTCGAGAACTGCAGGGTGAAGCCCTGGTCGGCGAGCTGCTGGTTGGTGATGAGCTTGCCGGCCTTCTTTGCGCGCCCGAAGTAGAGCGAGGGCGAGAGGTTGAAGCCGAGCATCTGGTTCGGGTAGTGCTTGCGCACGCCCTCGGCGAACTGCTGCGGCTGGTCGATCTCCGTGTTGTTGAACTCCGGCCAGATCACGTCCACGCCCAGCTCGGCCGCCTCCCACGCGTCCTCGATCGCCATCTGCACCCCGCCGGACGACTTGCCGGGGAGCGCCCCATCGATCGAATCGGTGCGCGCGATGATCACCACGTCCACGCCGGTCGCCTGCGCCGCCGCCTTGATCGCCTTCAGCTTGGCCAGCCAATCCTTCCGCGGCACCAGCACCTTGTCGCGCTTGGCCTTGCCGACGTTCACGATGTGCCCGCAGGTGCGGTTGGTCGGGTCCTGGTTCTCCAGGTGGACGCCGGCGGCGCCCACGCGGATGAGCTCGGTAGCCAGGGTAAAGGTCTGCGTGGGCCCGCCGAAGCCGGCCTCCATGTCCACGAAGGCGGGCGGCGCCTCGAGCAGCTCCCGGCCCTCGGTGTCGTACCAATGGGTGTTCCGGGCTCCCTCGATGCCCTTCTTCATCTCGAGCACCAGCTCGACCATCTGGTGCGACTGGTAGATGCCGATATCGGGGTACATGCTCTTGGTGGCCGCGAGCTGCCACCCGCTGCCGTAGAGGCACTTGAAGCCGAGGCGGGTCATGATCGCGGCGGTGAAGGCGTCGTACGCGCCCGCGGTGTGCAGGTACCCCTTCCTGGTTTGCGCTTCTTTCAGCAGCCGGCGAAGCTTGGCGGCGGGCAGCTCGGTCTCGGGCGGGGCGAAGAGCTTACCGACCTCTGGGCCGGGATAGGTGCTGTTGGGAGAGACGGGAGCAGCGACCGTCGCCATAGGGGAAGCCTCCGCGCGCGAGAGAGCAAAAAGCCACGCCGGGCGTGCCACCGACACGCCCGCCGATTGTGAATAGTTTCACAATGTAGCGAATACGGTGCGGCCGCGCCAGTACCGGCGTCACGTTAAATTGGCGGCAGTCCCGACCCGGTCCTCACCCCAGATCCATCCGATTTTCCCGGAGGCGCCATATCGCCAGGGCCCGCGAGCTTATGCGTGTCGGCGCAGCGGCCTGTCTGCGCCCCCGACCCGGCCACGAGGCATGGCCGCCGGCTTCCGCCCCGCCATCGCCCCGCGCCGGAAGGCCGCCGGCTTCCGCCCCGCCCTCCCCCCGCGCCGGATGGCCGCCGGTTCCGGCCCCGCCAGCCGCCCGCCGCCGGTGCCGGAGGCCCGATCGGTGAAGCTCTCCGCCGCCACGGTGCCCGACGTGCTCCTCATCGAGCCCCGGGTGCACGCCGATCCGCGGGGCAGCCTGTTCGAGCTCTGGAATGCGGAGCGCTTTCGCGACCACGGCTTCGACTGGACGTTCGTGCAGGACAACGTCAGTCGATCCGGGCGGGGAGTGCTGCGCGGGCTGCACTACCAGGTCGCGCAGGCGCAAGGCAAGCTCGTGACCGTGCTGGCGGGGGAGATCTTCGACGTCGCGGTGGACCTGCGGCGGGCATCGCCCACCTACGGGCGTTGGGCCGGCGTGGTGCTGGCGGCGGAGCGTCCTCGGCTCATGTGGATCCCGCCGGGGTTCGCCCACGGATTCTACGTCACGAGTGACGCCGCCGAGGTCTTCTACAAGTGTACGGCACCGTACGCCCCGGCCCACGAGCGCACTATCCGCTGGGACGATCCGGACCTCGCGATCAGCTGGCCGCTGCCGCGCGGGATGGCGCCGATCCTCTCCCCCAAGGATGGGAAGGGGCTCGACTTCCGGGAGGCGCCGACGCTCGGATGAGCCTGCCTCTGGCCGTCATCACGGGCGCGCGCGGGCAGCTGGGCCAGGCCCTCGTCGCGACCGCGCCCGAGGACTGGCGGGCGGCGGGGTTCGGGCGACGCGAGCTCGACCTCACCCGTCCGGATCAACTCCGCGCGGTGCTCGGCCGCGAACGTCCGGCTCTCGTGATCAACGCCGCGGCCTACACCCGCGTGGACGACGCCGAGCGGGAGCCGGAGGCCGCGCGGGCGGTGAACGCGCGCGGCGCGGGCGATCTGGCCGCGGCCGCTCACGCGGTGGGCGCGCGAGTGATCCACGTCTCCACCGATTTCGTGTTCGACGGCGCCGCGGCGCGGCCCTGGCGGGTGGAGGACGAACCGCGCACCCGGGGCGCGTATGCGGCGAGCAAGCTGGAGGGCGAGCGCGCGGTGGCGGCGGCCACCCGAGGCGAGGCGTTGGTCGTCCGCACCGCGTGGCTCCACTCAGCGGTGGGGCACAACTTTCCCCACTTGATGCTGCGGCTGATGCGGGAGCGAGACACGGTCGCCGTGGTTTCTGACCGGGTGGGATCGCCGACCTGGGCATCGTCCATGGCGCGGGCGCTCTGGGCTGCGGCGGCGCGGCCGGCGCTTCGCGGGGTGCTGCACTGGGTGGACGCGGGAGTGGCGAGCCGGTACGACTTCGCGGTGGCGGTGCAGGAGGAGGCGCTGGCGTTGGGGCTGCTGGCGCGGCCGGTGCGGCTCGTGCCGGTCGGCGCGGAGGAGTTTCCCGAGGCGGCGCCCCGGCCGGCGTACGCGGTGCTGGACACGCGCTCGAGCGCGCGGGCGCTCGGGCTGGAGCCGGAGCATTGGCGGGTGAATCTCAGGCGGATGCTCGCGGAGCTCCGGACTCGCTCCGGGATTGCGGGATGAGCGGCGGGCTAGGTGCATGGGTCCGGACGGATCCGGCCAGAGCGTGCGCCGACGATGTTCACCTCGACCGTGCACGCACGGCCGAATACGCCGGGTTTCTTCGAGGCGGCCCAGTCTGGAGCATCGATGTCGATTCTGGCGCTCTGCTGAGGGGCAGCCAGATAAAGCGCGTGCGCGCTGTTGTGGTCGGTGTGTCTCTCGATCCTGATCGTGCTGAAGGACGTGGGGCGCAGCTTGTCCAGCAGGATGAGGATGCCCGGGCCCTCGTTGTTGACGGTCAACGGGTCGATCAGGTGGATGTTCTCGATCGTCTGCCAGGGCAGGTCCGGCTCGATGTCAATGCCGGCGCCGGGGCCCGTCCCATGGGTGTTGAGCAGGCGCGGCCGCACCAAGGTGATGTTGCGCCCGCTCACGATCGACACGCCCTGGCGGCGATTCCCGTCGGCGGTGACATCGATGATCTGTACGTCGCTCGAATAGGTGGGGTCGGTGGCGGGGTCGATATAGCTTCGATCATCGAACCCGTCGATCAGGATTCCGTCGCCCCAGCAATCGCGGATGGTCATGGCGCGGATGGTGACGCGGCTCGCGCCTTTCACATCGATGCCCATGCCCCATTCGCCACTGGATCCGGTGTGCATCATGCGTTCACCCTCGATGACACCGCCATAGATCGTCACGTCGGAGTGCTTCCAGATCTTCACCACGGCATACTGAGGATCGCGGGTCGGCTTCGCGCGAAGGATCGCGCCGGGCGCGAGCCACATCGTCATGCGGGATTTGAGCTGCACGGAGCGGGCGCCGTCGATCATGTATGTTCCCGCAGGCACGCACAGCGTAGCGTCGACCGGCAGGTACCAAATCGCGTGGTTGAACGCGCCGGTGTCGTCCGTTGACCCGTCGCCTCGGGCGCCGTAGTCCCGGACCGTCGCGTCGCAGCGGCTCGGCGGCACCGGGGGCTCGGGCCCTGACGCGAGCGCGCGGGCGATATCGGACGGGAGCGCAGGCGGGAGCGCGGGCCGCGGCGCGCACGCGGCCACGCCGAGCGCAGCCGACCAGAGCAGCCGCCCCCGGCGGCCGGTGGGTGTCATCGAGCGGAGTCTTCTGTCAGGATGGGTCCGAGGATGCAAACCACGCCCGGGGGCGGCGTGGGTGCTTCAGTCCCGACCCGGCGACAGGCCGCCGGCGGGCTCGTGAATGGTAGGCGCTGGGGCTCGCCGGCGGAAGCGGGAGTGGCCGCGGACCCGGCCTTTCGCCCTCGCGCCGGATTCCCGGCGTCGTAGCGCGCGCGCATCGGCGTTCGCCCGTCGGTGCCTACCGATCCCCGGGAAGTCACTAGCCCGTATCCGCCTCGAACCGCTTGTCGCGAGGAATCCATCACCCGATCTGCGAGTTGCGCCGCGCTACCGTCCGCTACCATACCCGCGCCGGCGGCGGCGGCGCGCCGGACCCGATGAACGTCGCCGTGCGCCGAAGACTTGAGCCCGGGCAGCGTCCGCCGCTCCGCCACAGCGTGGTGTGGACCGCGATCGGAAACGGCGTGTACCTCGCGAGCCAGTACGGCATCCTGATGGTGCTCGCCAAGCTGGGCAGCACCACGCTCGTGGGGCAGTTCTCCCTTGGACTCGCGATCGTCACGCCGGTACTCATCTTCAGCCAAATGCAGCTCCGCCAGGTGTTCGTCACCGACGCGGGGGGGGCCACGCCGTTCGCCGCCTTCTTCTGGGCCCGCGTGGTTGTCGGCGCACCCGCGCTCCTCGGAACGATCGCGGTGGTGGCGGCGCTCGGCTACGAGCGGGAATTCCAGGCGGTCACGGCGCTGCTCGGAACGGCGAAGCTGGCTGAGTCGTTGAGCGACATGCTCTATGCGAGCCTGCAGCGCAGGGAGCGCATGGACTTCGTAGCTGGCGCAATGATATTCCGGGGTGCGCTCGGACTGGCGGCGGTGGCGGGGGGACTCTGGTGGACGCGCAGTCTGCTGGGCGCGGTGGGCGCGCTGGCGGCAGCTTGGGGGCTCGCGCTCGTATTCGTCGATCTCGGGCTGGTGCGCAGGGCCGGACGGGAAGACACGCTCGCGTGGCGGTGGAACCGCGCGGAGATGTTCGGATTGATGCGCACGAGCGCGCCACTCACGATGGCGGCGGGCCTCGTGTCGCTCTCGGCGAGCATCCCACGCTACGTCCTCGAATATTTCCAGGGCAAATCGGCTGTGGCGCTCTTCACGGTAGCGATGGCGCCCATATCGCTGATGGGGATCTTCACCGGGGCGATCGCCCAGGCCACGCTGGCGAGGGCCGCGGTCTACCTGCAGGGTGGCCAATTCCGCGCCTTCAGCTCGCTCGGGCGCAAGCTCGCGGCCGTGAACGCGCTCATCGGGCTGGCGCTGGTGACGCTACTCGTCGCCGCGGGCCGGCCGCTGGTCCGGCTGCTGTTCACCCCCGAATACGAGCCCGCGGTACCCGTGATGATCATCCTCGGCGCCGGCGTCGCCATCAGCGGATTGGGCGCATTCGGGTCCACGGTCGTGCTCGCCGGCCGCCGGTTCCACCTGCAGCTTGCGAACGTCATCGTCGCGCTCTTGGTGCAGGTGCCGCTCTGCATCCTGCTCGTTCCCCGGTACGCCATCTTCGGCGCCGGGTGGGCGGAGTTCGGCAAGTTGGTCGTCACGACGGTGTTCCTGCACGTGGTCGGATTCCGGGCGTACCGGGCCCTTCGCCCGCTCCCGCCGGCGGCGGCCTGATGATGCGTCGCGCCAAACGAGCGCTCGCGGGTGCGTTCCCGAACGCCGCGCAGGTCTACCGCGAGCTTCGCGTGCGGAGGCGCTGCCACCCCCGCCATCTGGTGCCCACGCCGCATGGATTCCAGCTCGCTGGTAACGAGATCATGGCGGCCCCCGGGTTCGAGCGGGCAGAAGTGGAGTTCGTGCTCCGCGCGCTCGGCCGGGCGCGCGTCTTCGTCGACGTCGGCGCCAACATCGGATTTTACGCGTGCCTCGCCCGGCAGCACGGAGCACGAGTGGTGGCGGTCGAGCCTTCGCGCGAGAACCTGGAGTGCCTGCTCTTCAACCTGCACGCGAACGCGTGGGGCGACGTCGAGGTTCTCCCGGTCGGCCTCGCGGATCGGATCGGCACGCTCGCGCTCCACGGGGCGGGCACCGGCGCGTCGCTCCTGCCGGGCTGGGCGGGCGAGGCCGGCGGCGCCGGTCGGCTCATCCCGGTGTCCACGCTCGACACCGTGCTCGGCGAGCGGTTTGCCGGCGAACGCCTGCTGGTCAAGATCGACGTCGAGGGTGCGGAGCTCGGCGTCGTGCGCGGGGCGGCGCGGCTTCTGGCGCGGCGGCCGAGCCCGCTGTGGCTGGTCGAGATCTGCCTGACGGAGCACCATCCGCGGGGGCTCAACCCGGAGTTCGAGGCCGTCTTCCAGACATTCTGGCGCGAGGGGTACCAGGCGCGCGCGCTGCTGGACGACGGGAGCGAGCGGCCGGTCACCTCAGCAGACGTGACGCGGTGGGCGGCGGACGGCCGGCGCGAGTTCGGCTCCATCAGCTACGCATTCGAGCGGGCCGATGCGTGAGGCGCGGGCCGTACCGGGCCCGTGCCACCGGCGCGCTTTGACGCGCGGTCGCGCGTCCAGCTATGATATCGTCCGATTCCTGCTGCGGCAGGGCGGGTGACGCGCCGCCGTCGCGGGTGAGCGGGGACCGCGCCGCCGATCCGCGATTGGGGGTCGGCGGCGCCTCCGTTGCAGGCTGGCCATGCACTTGGGGACGCGAATGCCAACGTTGCTGGTGACGGGATCGAGCGGGCTGATCGGGAGCGAAGTCGTGGCCTACTTCGCCGAAGCCGGCGCCCTGGTTCACGGCGTGGACAACAACATGCGGGCCGACTTCTTCGGGCCGCTGGGGGACACCCGCTGGAACGAGCGGCGGCTGGCGCGCCAGTACCCGCGGTTCCGCCACCACGAGCTGGACATCCGCGACCGCGCCGGGGTGAACGCGCTGCTGCAGGCCCTCCGCCCCGACGTCGTGGTTCATGCCGCGGCGCAGCCGAGCCACGATCTGGCGGCCAACCGCCCGTTCGACGACTTCGACGTGAACGCCGTCGGAACGCTCAATCTGCTCGAGGCCACGCGCCGGCACGCGCCGGACGCGGTGTTCGTGTTCATGTCCACCAACAAGGTCTACGGCGACGCACCGAACGAGATCGCCCTGCTCGAGACCCCCTCCCGGTGGGACTACGCCGATCCCGCGTTCGCGCACGGCATTCCCGAGACCTTCCGCATCGATCGCTCCAAGCATTCGGTGTTCGGGGCCTCGAAGCTGGCCGCCGACATCATGGTACAGGAATACGGCCGTTACTTCGGCCTGCGCACCTGCTGTCTCCGGGGTGGCTGTCTCACCGGGCCGAACCATGCCGGCGTGGAACTGCACGGTTTCCTGAGCTACTTGGCCAAGACGAACATCGAACGGCGCGTGTACCGGATCTACGGGTACAAGGGAAAGCAGGTGCGGGACAACATCCACGCGAAGGACGTCGCCGCGTTCATCCGCGCCTTCGTGGCGAATCCCCGCCCGGGCGAGGTGTACAACCTCGGCGGCGGCCGCGGGAACTCGTGCTCGATCCTGGAGGCTTTCGACGCGGTGCAGGCCATCACGGGCGAGCCCATGGAATTCGAGTACGTGGACACGCCCCGCGCCGGCGACCACATCTGCTACATCTCGGACCTGACGAAGATGCGGTCGCATTTTCCGGAATGGGACATTCGCATCCCGCTGTCGCAAATCTTCGAGGAGATCGTGGCGGCATGGCAGGCGCGCCTGCAGAACGCCTAGCCGAGGGCGGGCGGGCGCCCGAGGCGTCAGCCGAGTCGCCGGCAGGCCTGTGCGCCGTGCTCGTGCCATCGTGCGATGCCTACAGCGACCTCTGGGCGCCGTTCTTCGCGCTGTTCTGGCGATTCTGGCCCGATTGCCCATTCCCGGTGTACTTGGGCGCGAACGCGGGCACGTTCGATCACCCGCGCGTCATCGCGCTTCCGTCGAATCAGGGCACCAACTGGGCCAACCGCGTGCGAGAGCACGTCGCCGCCGTGCCGACGCCGTACGTGCTGCTCGTCCTGGAGGACTTCTTCTGGCGCCGGCCGACGCCGACCGGAGAGGTGCTGTCGCTGCTGCAGGCGCTTCGGCGGCTCGACGGCGAGATGCTCCGCCTCACCAACCGGCCGCCGCCCGACCACCGGGTTCCGGGTTATCCCGCGATCGGGCGGATCGATCCGGGCGCGCCGTTCCGCGCCAGCACGCAGGCGGCGATCTGGCGGCGCGCCACGCTGCTCCACCTCCTCGCGCCCGGGGAATCCATCTGGGAGTTCGAGGTCGGCGGCAGCCGTCGCAGCGACCAATGGCCTGACGGGTTCTACTCGACGTGGGACCAGGTGCTGCCGTACGCGTATCATGTGGTCGAGAAGGGGAAGTGGTTCCGGCACGAAGCGCGCCGGTTCGCCCGCATGGGGATCGGCTGTGACTTCGCGGCGCGGCCCGTGATGACCCGGAGCGAGGCGCTCGGCACCCGCATGGATTGGACCAAGTCCTGGTTCCTGCACCGGCTGCCATGGCGGACCCGGCTCCGCGTACAGGCGCTGGCGCGCCGACTGGGCGTGTGATCGATGCCCTACTTCAGCGTGATCACGCCGATGTACAACCGGGCGGCCGTGATCGGGCGTGCGATCGACAGCTGCCTGGCGCAGGGCGACGACGACTTCGAGCTGCTCGTCGTCGACGACGGGTCGGCCGACGGGTCGGCCGCGGTGGTCGCCGCCTACGGTGACCGGCGCATCCGGCTTTTCCGCCACGAGCGGAATCGCGGCCCTTGCCCCGCGCGGAACACGGCGATCGCCCGGGCCCGGGGCCAATGGTGCGTCATGCTGGACAGCGACTTCGCGCTGCTGCCGCACGCGCTCGAGCGCCTGCGCGCGCGCACCGGCGCGGCGGCCTCCGACGTCGGCAACGTGGCGTCGAGCTGCGTGTGGGACACCGGACGGATCACCCCCCACCCGACGGGGCCGGTGCGGGTGCTCGACTTTCCCGCGTACCTCCACTGGCTGGAGACGATCGCCGTTTCGGAGAAGCTGGAGTGCATTCGCCGCGCGGCATTCGCGGACGTGCAGTATCCGGACAGCCGCGCCTGGGAATTCGAGTTTCATCTGGACCTCGCGGCGCGGTGGAAGACCGAGCTCTCCGATGAGGTGCTGGTGCGGGTGTACTCCGACGCGCCGAACCGGCTCACCGCAGCATCCGGGGCGGCAGCCGTCGCCCGGGTCCTGGAGGACGCCCCCGACAAGCTCGCGAGCTTCGAGCGCGCGCTGCGGACCCACGGCGACGCGCTCCGGCGCTGGGCGCCGCGGATCCACGACTACCTGAGCGTGCTGGCGGCGACTCAGGCGACGTACTGCGGGGAGCGCCGGCGCGCGTTCCAGCACGCGGGGAACGTGCTCCGGCGACAGCCGCTCTCGTTCGACGGTTGGGCCGCCACCGGGCTCGCGCTCCTGGGTGCTCGCGCCGCAGCGTGGGCCACGGTCGAGCGGCGGCGGCGGCGCGCATGACGGTTCCGCCGGCGCCGTACGCGGGCGCGGTGCCTCGGTCCGGCCTCCTGGCCGCGGTCGGCGGCGCGACCATCGTCGTGTACGTCGCGGGATCGCCCTATTACATCGCGGGGAGTCTCACGGCCGGGGACCTGTGGATGCTTCCCGCGCTCGCGCTGGTGTTGCTCTCCGACACGGCCGCGCGCAACGTGCTCCGCCTGCTCGCCGGCGCGTACGGATGGATCGCGCTGTGCTTCACCGCCGCGGCCGCCGTGGCCTCCCTCCACGCCACCGATTTTCTGCACTCGCTTCTCATTGCGGGGCAGTTCCTGTTCACGGTGTGGATCGTGGTGCCGGTCGTCGCGGCGGGAGTCGCGGACATGCGCGATCCGCTTGCGTTCCTGCGGCGGAGCGGGGCGGCGTACTTGCTGTTCTACGCGTTGGGCCTGGTGCTGCTCTTCGGATTCCGGAACGACGTCATCCTGTATCAAAGCGCGATCGGGCGGGTGTTCCAGCGCTTCGTCACGTTCGTGTTCCAGACCGGGCTCATGGGCGTCGGCCTGGCGGGCGCCGCGTTCGGGGCCCGGCACCGCGGGCGGGACCTCACGCTCCTGATCCTCTCGCTGATCCCGGTGCTGCTGAACGCCTCGCGTACCGGGCTGGTGAGTTACGGCGCCATCACGCTGCTCGCGCTCCTGCTCACCGCCCGAGACGGCAAGCGGCTGCTCCTCGTCACGCTTGGCGCCATTCTCCTCGTGGTGATCGGGCAGGCGATCACGTCATCGAAGCTGGTGCACGACATGTGGCAGGTGCGGGTGTTGACGGCGTCGGGCTTCGTGGAGGACGACATCCGCATGGCGTCCATCCGGGCATCCCTCGCGGCCATCCGCTCGAGCGTGCTCACGCTGCTGTTCGGCACGGGGTGGGGCACGTCGGGCGGCGAAATCGTGGTGCACGACTTCGTGATCCAAGTGACGCACGAGGCCGGCCTGTTCGTGCTGGCCGCGCTCGCGGCGCTTTTCGCGTTGCCGGTCGTGTGGGCGTTCGCGCGCGGCGCAGCCGACCGCATGCTGCGCCATACGATCCTGTTCACGATGGCCGTGTTCGTGCTCTTCTGGCTGCTCAACGCGCTCTCGGTCGAGCGCCCCTACTGGCTGCCATACGCCGTGGCGCTGGGGCTGGCGCAGCGATTGAGGCTGGATCGGCCGCCGCGGGTGCGCATCGAGCCGGAGCGGACCGCGCCCGCGGCGCCGGCGCCGGCGTTTGCCTGACATGGCCCGGACCGTTCTCCACCTCATCCCGAGCCTGGAGGTCGGGGGCGCGGAGACGCTGCTTCTCGATCTGGTCCGCGGGACCGGCCCGGGACGCTACCGGCACCGCGTCGTCTCGATGCTGCCGGGCGGCGCACTGGTGGGCGCGTTCCGGAGCGCGGGTGTGACCGCGGCAAGCCTCGGCATGCGGTCGGGGTTGCCCGATCCGCGCGGCTACCTCCGGCTCCGGCAGATCCTCCGTGCCGAGCGGCCGCTGCTGCTGCACGCCTGGATGTACCACGCCAATCTGCTCGGGCTCGCGGCGGCAGCGCGAGTGCGGCCAGCGATCCCGGTGGTCTGGACGCTGCACGCGGCAGCGCTCGACTTCGGGCAGTACAGCCCGCTCACCCGCCTGGCCACCTTCGCCGGTGCGCACCTTGCCGGCCGACCGGCGGCGGTGGTCGCCAACTCGGAGGCGACCCGAGCATACCACGCCCGGCTGGGATATCGGCCGCGCGAGTGGACGGTAATCCACAACGGCGTTGACGTGCGACGGTTCAAGCCGGACCCCGCCGCGCGCACCGCAGTTCGGGAGGAGCTCGGCGTTCCGGCGGACGCGCGCCTGGTCGGCATGGCCGCACGCTGGGACCCGATGAAGGACCATGCGACCTTCCTGCGCGCGGCTGCCGAGGTGGGGGCGATCGACCCCCGCGCGCATTTCGTGCTCGCGGGCCACGGAATCACCCGCGAGAACGGCGCTCTCGCGCGGCTGATCGCCGAGATGGATGCCGTAGCCCCGCGTGTGCACCTGCTCGGGCTGCGCCGCGACATGCCGCGCGTGAACGCCGCGCTGGATGTGGTCGCGGTCACGTCCGTATCGGGCGAGAGCTTCTGCCTTGCAGCCGCCGAGGCGATGGCGTGCGGCGTCTCGTGCGTGGTGACCGACCTCACCTTCCTCCCCGACCTGGTGGGCGATACCGGCGTGGTCGTGCCGCTTCGGAGCCCTTCAGACCTGGCGGCCGCGATCACGCGGCTGCTCGGCCGCACCGACCAGGAGCGGAACGCCGCGTCGGCGAGGGCGCGGGAGCGGATAGCGACGCACTTCAGCCTCGACGCGATGGTCGCCGGATACGAGGCGCTCTACGCGCGGCTGCTGCACCGCGCGCCGGCTGCCGACCCGCTCGCGGCCGCCGGAGGGGCGCACGCGTGAGATCCAAGGTCAACGTCGATCCGTCCGTCGTCGCCGGCTTTGGCGACGAATGGACCCGGTTCGACCAGTCGGCGCTCTCGGCCGAGGAGCTGGAAACGCTCGCGCGGGCGTACTTCGCGATCTTCCCGTGGGACTGCCTGCCGCGCGATGCAGTCGGGCTCGACCTTGGCTGCGGCAGCGGGCGCTGGGCGAAGTACGTGGCGCCACGGGTGGGCTGGCTGCACTGCGTGGACGCGAGTGCGGCGGCCCTGGACGTCGCGCGGCGCAACCTCGCGGGTTTGCGCAACGTGACGTTCCACCACGCGAGTGTCGACGACTTGCCGCTGGCGGACGCCTCGCTGGACTTCGCGTACTCGCTCGGGGTGCTCCATCACGTTCCATCCCCCGCAGACGGGGTCGCGTCGATCGCGGCCAAGCTCAAG
>DASSOD010000203.1:0-9527 GCA_035700905.1 Gemmatimonadales bacterium
TCGCGAACGCGCCGGCGGACAGCTTGTTCAACACGACCTCGTGCGGCAGCGGGCGCAGCGCGTCGTCGATGGCCCAGCTCGGATCGGTGATCGGCGGCCACACGCGCTTGCCGACGACGGCGAGCCCGAGCTGGTCGAGCGACCGAAGCCAGTGCGGCAGCTCCCGACCGTCGCCGCTCTCGGTTCCGACCGCGGTGAAGACGACCGGGCCACCGCCGGCGCGAAAGGCCTGGAGCAGCTTGTGAATGGCCGGAACGACGATCTCCCGCACGCGCGCGAGATAGCCCCGCGCGGCGCCCGGCGAGAGCGTCTCGAAGAGATCGGTGAAGGCGTGGGACGGCTGGGTGAAGTAGCGCTGCATGTCCACCACGAGCAACGCCGTCCGTTTGGGGTCGAGCTCCAGCGGGCTTGCATTCTTGGAGCGGATGATGCCGAGGATTTGCGCATGCTCGTCCATGGGCGTCCTCCTCCTGGGGGCCTCCCCGGACCAGGCGGGACCGGCCGGCGAACACCGGTTGATAAGTAAGCGCAAGCCCCGCCGGTGTGCCAGCAAGCACCCCAAGGCCCGCCGCTCCCCGCTCGGCTCGGCGGCCGGCGGCGGCACTCCTGTTGACAATCTACAGAACCAGCCCTACGTTCCTTCAGGCCATCTGGAGGAACCGTGGGCGACGACCACAACGATCTCCTGCAGGGCACCCTCGAGCTGCTCGTCCTCAAGGCCCTGAGCCTCGCGCCGATGCACGGGTGGGGCATCGCCCAGCGCATCGAGCAGCTCTCCGGCGCCGTGTTCCGGGTGCAGCAAGGGTCGCTCTATCCCGCGCTCCAGCGCATGCTGCGCCGGGGCTGGATCCGCTCCGAGTGGCGCACCAGCGAGCACAATCGCCGGGCGCGCTACTACGCGCTGACCCCCGCGGGGCGGCGGCAGCTCAGCACCGAACGATCCGCCTGGGAACGGGTCTCCGCCGCCATCAACGCCGTGCTCGAGGTGCGGCCCGCCTCCGAGGAAGCCTAGATGCAGATGGTGAGCGAGCTGCGGGAGCGGCTCCGGGCGATCGTGTTTCGCGGCCGGATGGAGCGCGAGCTCGAGGAGGAGCTGCGCTTTCACCTGGAGCACGAGACGGCCGCGCGGCGCCTGGCCGGAAGCGCCGAGCCCGAGCGCGAGGCGCGCCTCGCGCTCGGCGGCGTCGAGCGGGTGAAGGAAGCGGTGCGCGACGCGCGCGGCGTCCGGCCGCTGGAGACCCTCGTCGCCGACATCCGCTTCGCCCTCCGAAGCCTGCGCCGGAACCCCGGCTTCACGGTCACCGTCGTTCTCATTCTCGGCGTCGCCGTCGGGGCGGCCACGGCCGTGGCGCTGGTCGCGCATCGGGTGCTGCTCGCCCCCCTTCCCTACCCCGCGCCCGAACGGCTGGTCCGGGTGGACCAGCGCTACGGCTCGGGTGGGTACGGTACCCTCTCGTTGGTCGAGATTGAGGCCGTCACCGCGCAGGCGCGCTCGCTCGAGGCGTTCGGGGCCGTGCGCTACGTGGGGATGTCGCTGAGCGGTCCGGCCGGCCCGGAGCGCATCGACGCAGGCCGCGCGACGGCCGGCTACTTCCGCGCGCTCGCCGTGAGGGCCGCCCGCGGGCGCCTCATCGAGGCGGGGGACAACGCGCCGGGCGCTGCGCCGGTCGTGGTGCTGTCGCACGCGGAGGCCGAGCGCACCTTCGGGAGTCCGGAGCGCGCCGTCGGGCAATCGGTGACGCTGGACGGGGTGAGTCACACGGTGGTGGGCGTGCTGCGGCCGGAGAATCGTGGGCTGGCGGGCCCGCCGACCGACGCCTGGGCGCCGCTCCAGCTCGAGCCGCCGACGCGCCGGGGCCCGTTCGGCTATCGCGGCATCGGCCGGCTCGCGCCCGGCGTGTCGCTGGCGCGGGCCGAAGGCGAGCTGGGCGAGATCAGCGCGCGCATCTTCCCGATCTGGAAGGCGAGCTATCAGGACAGCACGGCGCGGCTCGTTCCCGTGCCCCTCCGCCAGGCGCTCTTCGGCTACGCGCGCGCGCCGATCGGGCTCTTCGCCGGGGCGGTGGCGCTGGTGGTGCTCGCGGCGGTGGCCAACGCGGCGACCCTGCTCCTGGTGCGGGCCGCGGCGCGCGAGCACGAGATGGCCGTGCGCGCCGCGCTCGGCGCGGGACGCGGCCGGCTGGCGCGGCTCGTCGCCACCGAGTGCCTGGTGCTGAGCGGCCTCGCCGCGCTGGTGGCCACGGCCGTCGCCGCGGCCGGCGTGCGCCTGGCCCCCGCCGTCGCCCCGAATCTGCCGCGGATCGCCCAGGTGCAGATGGGCTGGGAGGCCGTTGCGCTCGCCTCGGTGGGATGCGTGATCGCCGGGCTCGTGGTGGCGCTGGCGCCGCTCTCCGTCATCGCCGCCAGCGGATCGGCGGCGCCCGCCCGCCTCACCAGCGCGGGAGGCGCGCGCACCGGCGCCGGGCCGCGCACGTCCACCGCCCGCGCCGTGCTCGTCGTCGCCGAGTTCGCGCTCGCGTTCCCCCTGCTGGTCGGGGCCGGCCTCCTGTTCACCAGCTTTCTCCGGCTCGAGCGCCGCGAGCTGGGGTTCGATCCGAGCGGCGTGTACGCCCTCGACATCAGCCTGGCGGGCGCGCCCAACGCGAACGACACGACCCGGATCGAGTTCTGGCGCAAGCTCGAGGCACGCGCCGCGGAGCTGCCCGGGATCCCCGCCGTCGGGCTGGCGGGCTCGATCCCGCCCGACAACTACGGCGACGTGAACAACTTCAACCTGGTGGATAGGCCGGTCCCCGCCGGCACCACCGAGCCCACGTCGCCGTGGCCCGCCGTGACCTCCGGCTACTTTGCCGCGCTCGGCATCGAGCTGCTGGAGGGCCGTCCGTTCGCCGCGGGCGACTCCGCCGGCGCGCCGCCGGTCGCGATCGTGAGCCGCACCTGGGCCGCCAAGTACTATCCGCGCGAGAGCGCCGTCGGCAAGCAGCTGGTGAGCGCCGGGTGCACCACGTGCCCCCTCATGACCATCATCGGCGTGGTGAGCGACGTGCACTACCGGGGGCTGGCCGGCGAGGCCGACGCGGTCTACGTGCCGCTGGCCCAGGATCCGGGGAGCGATCGCTACCTCGTCGCGCGGAGCCGCCTCGGCGCGGCGGCGACCTTCCGCGCGCTCCGGTCGGCGCTCGCGGCGGTGGACCCCGACGTGGCGCCGGTCGGGGTGACGCTGGTGGAGCGGGTGGACGCCTCGCTGGGCGATCCGCGCCGCTGGACCCTCGTGGTGGGGGCGTTCGCCTCCGTCGGCGTGCTGCTCGCGGCGGTGGGCACCTTCGGCCTGATGGCGTACCTGGTGCGGCAGCGGCAGCGCGAGCTCGGCGTTCGGCTCGCGCTGGGCGCGTCGCCCGCGTCGCTGATGCGCCTGGTGGTGCGGCAGGGGATGCGCTACGCCGTGCTGGGAAGCGCGATCGGCATCGCGCTGGCGCTGCTCCAGGCCCGCTGGCTCGGCCCGCTGCTCTTCGGGGTGGACGCGGTGGATCCGCGCGCGCTCGGCGTCGCGGCGCTCTGCCTGCTCGCGGTAGCGGCGCTCGCGTGCGCGATCCCGGGGCTCGCGGCCACCCGCATCCGTCCGATCGAAGCCCTCTCCACCGGGTAGCGGGCCATGGACGTCCCGCGCGCGCCGCAGCCCAGGCGGCGGAAGTACTTCCCGGCCTTCGCGGCGCTCGGCGCGATCCTGCTGGTGACGCTGGGGCTCTCGCGCCTCGAGCCGCCCGCGCCCGCGGTGGACCGGGAGAGCGTGGTGGTGGACTCCGTGCGCCGCGGGGTGATGGTGCGCGAGGTGCGCGGCCCCGGCACGCTGGTGCCCGAGCAGATCCGCTGGATTTCCGCGCTGACCCCGGCGCGGGTCGAGCGCATCCTGGTGCAGCCGGGCACCCGGGTCGAGCCGTCCACGGTGCTCCTCGAGCTCTCCAATCCGGACGTGCAGATCGAGGCGCTCGAGGCGCAGCGCCAGCTCACGGCCGCCGAGGCGGAGCTGGTCAACCTGCGCACCACGCTCGAGAACCAGCGCCTGGTGCAGACCGGCGTGGTGGCGGAGATGCGGAGCGGATACCTCGAGGCGCAGCGCCAGGCCGAGGTCGCGGAATCACTCGGCCCCTCCGGAGCCGTCTCGCGCAATGACGTG
Source organism: Gemmatimonadales bacterium (assembly GCA_035700905.1). Classification (GTDB taxonomy): domain Bacteria; phylum Gemmatimonadota; class Gemmatimonadetes; order Gemmatimonadales; family GWC2-71-9; genus DASQPE01. Next base: position 4,175 of record DASSOD010000203.1, read on the forward strand.
AGCCTGGCACGCGACAAGGTGACGGAGCTCGCGACCCGCTTTCGGGTGGAGCAGCGGCGGCTCGCGCTGTTCGACGCGGCGGTGGACTCGCAGCTCGCGGTGCAGCGCGCGCAGGTGTCACGGCTCCGGGCGATCTCCGCGTTCCAGACCAGCCGCGTCCGGTCGCTCGAGGTTCGGGCCGGCGAGGAGGGGGTGCTGCAGGAGCTCTCGCTTCAGCTCGGGCAGTGGGTGGTGCCGGGCGCGCTCCTCGCCAAGGTCGTCCAGCCGACCCGGCTCAAGGCCGTGCTGCGCATTCCCGAAACCCAGGTGCGGGACGTGGCGCTGGGCCAGGCGGCGGCGATCGATACGCGCAACGGGATCATTCCCGGCCGGGTCGTGCGGATAGATCCCGCCGCGCAGGGCGGGACCTTCACCATCGACGTCGCGCTGGACGGGCCGCTGCCGCCGGGCGCGCGGCCCGAGATCAGCGTGGACGGCACGATCACGCTCGAGCGCGTGCCGAACGCCTTGTTCGTGACCCGGCCGCCCTACGGTCAGGCGCAGAGCACGACGTCGCTGTTCAAGCTGATCGACGGCGGCCGCTACGCCGTGCGGGTGCCGGTGCAGCTCGGCCGCACCTCGGTGACCACCGTGGAAGTGCTCCAGGGCCTCCAGGCCGGGGACCGGGTGATCGTGTCCGACATGTCCCGGTGGGACGGGGTGGAGCGCGTTCGCCTGCGGTGATGGCTTCGCTGGTGAGAGCTGGTACGAGAAGTCTTCTTCGAAGGGGGCCGGATGATCGCCGCCGACGCTTCGCTCATCGAGTTGCGGGGCATCGCCAAGGTCTTTCAGACCGACGAGGTGGAGACGCACGCCCTCGCCGGGATCGACCTGACGATCCGCCAGGGGGAGTACGTCGCCGTCGAGGGGCCGTCGGGGTGCGGCAAGACGACGCTGCTGTCGCTCGTGGGCCTGCTCGACACGCCGAGCGAGGGCTCCTATTTGCTGGATGGGGCGCCCGTCGCGAATCTCTCGCCCGCCGAGCGCGCGCGCACCCGGAACCGGACCATCGGCTTCATCTTCCAGGCGTTCAACCTGATCGGCTATCTCACGGTGTCCGAGAACGTCGAGCTCCCGCTCACCTACCGCGGCATGTCGGCCAGCGAGCGGAGCCGCCGGGTGAAAGACGCGCTCGAGCGGGTCGGGATGGCCCACCGGGCGAGGCACTATCCCCATCAGCTCTCGGGCGGCCAGCAGCAGCGGGTGGCGGTGGCGCGGGCGGTGGCGGGGGACCCGGCGATTCTGCTGGCCGACGAGCCCACGGGCAACCTCGATTCCGCGAACGGCGCGGCGGTGATGCAACTGCTGAGCGAGCTGCACCGCGGCGGCGCGACGATCTGCATGGTGACGCACGACCCGCGCTATGCGAGCCTGGCCGAGCGCGCGGTGCGGCTGCTGGACGGGCGGATCGTGGAGGAACGGGTGGAGAACGGCTACGCGCTCACGCAGTCCCCGCCGCGAGCTTCATGAACCGCGGGTTCTTCCGCAGCGGATCGAAGGTGGGGTCGATCCTGAGCCAGCCCGGTGAGAGATAGTACGGGATCTTGAGCAGCCCCTCGAGCACGTCGATCGCCTTCTCCTGCTCGCCCACCAGGAGGTAGATCCTGGCGAGCTGGTGCTGGTAGTAGGCGCCGCTCTGGGCGTCGCTCGAGATCGGACCCAGCGAGACGCCGCGCAAGCCGGCCCGAATCGCGTCGTCCTTGCGCCCCATGTAGGCGAGCGCCAGCCCCAAGATGACATTCCGCTGCGCGTCCTGGGGCGCCGCCGTGAGCTGCTGCTCGAACGCGATGCGCGCAGAGTCGCCGTAGGCCGCCGCGCGCCGCGCGTCGCCGTCCAACGCATACACCTGCGCGAGCACGATCCCCCAGTTCCCCGCGTCGCCGTCGAAGGCGCTCGGCCTGAGCCGCTTGAGCAGCGCCCGCTGGTCCGCGTCGAGCACCCAGTAGAGATCCCAGTAAGTGCCCAGGTATGCGACGAAGGTCGTAAGATCCACGCCCTCGGGCGGCTTCGCGACCTCAGCCCGGGCGCCGGCGAGATCGCCTTGGGCGAGATGAATCATGACGCGCGCCTGGACGCCGCTCAGGCTTGCGGGCGCCAGCGCGGCGTGCTGGTTCGCCACCGCGAGCGCCTCGTCATAGCGCCGGAGCCAGATCAGAAGGCCGGTGAGCACCTGCGCCGTTACGGCCGAACGAGGATCCAGGCTCCGGCTCCGGCGGAGGTGCTCGAGCGCCTGGTCCCATTTCCCGAGCGCCTGCTCGGCGGAGCCCAGCCCGCGCAGGAGGTCGGCGTCGCCAGGGGCGAGCTTGAGCCCTATCACATACTGCTCGACCGCTTCCCGCGGAGTGCCCGGGACCAGACGATAGTAGTTGCCGCGCGCACGGTAGCCGTAAGGCTGCTCCGGAGCCAGCGCCACGGCCCGGTCGGCGGCCGTCCGCGCCCGGTCGGCCAGGGCGGGCGAGGGCAACCCGTTGAGGTACGCCAGCGACGATACCTCGGAAAGCTCCGCCCACGCAGCCACGAACCCCGAGTCGAGCGCCACCGCCTGTTCCTGATATCCGATGGCCTGCCGCAGTGTAACCGGGCTCGTCCCGAGTGCCCGTGCCGCCTTCCCTTTCAGGAAGGCGTCGTACGCGGCGAGGTTCGTGGTGGGCCGGCCCGCCAGCACTTCCTCCTGCTTGCTGCCGATCGCGACGTCGAGCGCCTGTGCCACCCGCCCCGCGACGTCCGCCTGCACCTTGAATACATCGGTGAGCGCGGCGTCGAACGGCTGCTGCCATTTCGAACTGGCGGTGGCAGCCTCGATCAGCTCCGGGCTCACTTGCACTCGGCTCCCGTTGGGTCCCTTGGCCCAGCGCACCTTGCCGACCAGCAAGTAGTTCACGCCCAGCTCGCGGCCGATCTCCTGGGGAGACTTGGCCGTGTTGCGGTACTGTGCCGAGCTGTTTGAGGCCGTGACCCGGAGCCCGGGCAGCGCGGTCAGCTTGCCGCGGATCGCGTCGGTGATGCCGTCGGCGAAGTACGCATCGGCCGAGTCGCCCAGGTTCTGGAACGGGAGCACGGCGATCCGGCGCTCGTCGGAGCTCGCGCCGGAGGCCTCCGGCCGGTTATGCCGCCACGCGAAGAGGATTCCCACCCCGATCAGCACGCCGACGACCAGCGACAGCGTCGCGACGGGCAGGCGGCGGCGGCGCACGGGTACGGCCGCTGGCGTGACGACGGTCGGCGCCGGAGTCGCGGCCCGCGCGGCGGGCATAGGTGTCGTCGCGACCGGCGTAGCCTGCAGCGCATGCGCGAACTGGGCAGCGCCGGTGAAGCGGTCGGCCGCCACGGGCGCCAGCGCCTTGCGGATCGCCTGGTCCACGCTCTCCGGCACCGTCGGCCGCACCAGGCGCACGCTGGGCGGCGCCTCGGTGAGCCGCTTGGCCGCGATCGCCTGCGCCGTCGGGCCGGTGAAGGGCGGCTCGCCCGCGAGCATCTCGTAGAGGACCGTGCCGAGCGAGTAGAGGTCGGTGCGGGCATCCAGCGCCTTGTCACCGGCCGCCTGCTCCGGGCTCATGTAGGCCGGCGTGCCCACGGCGAGCCCGGTGCGCGTCAGGCCTTCGTCTCCCGTGAGCGCGCGCGCGATGCCGAAGTCCGCGACCAGCGTCGAGCCGTCCCGCGTGAGCAGGATGTTCTCCGGCTTGATGTCACGGTGGACGACTCCGTGCTGGTGGGCGTAGTCGAGCGCGCGCGCAGCCTCGGTGCCGATCCGAAGGGCATCATCTACCGGGAGCTGCCGCTCGCGCCGGAGGCGATCGCGCAGCGATTCGCCCTCGACGAACGGCATGGTGAACCAGAGCTGCCCCGCCGCTTCGCCCGAGTCGAGCACGGTCAGGATGTGGGGATGCTGCAGCCGCGCCGCGAACCGGATCTCCCGCTGGAACCGCTCGGGGCCGAGCGAGGCGGCGAGCTCGGGCAGCAGCACCTTGAGCGCCACGGGCCGGTCGTGGCGGAGGTCCTGGGCGAGATAGACGACCGCCATGCCGCCGCGGCCGAGCTCCCGCTCGATCGCGTAGCGATCGGCGAGCGCTTGGCGGAGTGGCTCCGGCACACCCATGCGCGGGCTCCCGGGCTCGATTGGACCGGTGATCGGGGAGTTTACGCGGGTAAGTAAGCGGAATACGGGCGGGGGCGCCAGCGGAGACCGGCGCCCCCTTTGCGACCTATTTCCCCATGCTGCTGTTCCAGATGTCCCGATAGATCTTCCACCCGCCGGCCGTCTTCTTGTAGAACGTCATGTACGAGCCATGGTCCAGGTGCTTGCCGCCCGTGCTCTTCGCCTCCCATTTCCCGGTCTCGACGGCGTAGTCACCCGAACCGTTGGCGTCGGCGAGCGTCAGCGTGTTCTTGGCGCCCTTGGCGATGTCCGCCGCAAAGAGAGACTGGATGGCCGCGTGGCCGGAGGCCGGCTCCGCGCCCGGCGCCATCACCGTGGCGTCCTCGGTGTAGAGCGCCGCCAGCGCGGCAGCGTCGCCCTTGTTGTAGGCCGTCTGCCAGGCCTGGCTCATCTTTGCGATTTGGCCCCGCAGGTCGCCGGACTGCGCCGCCCCCGGGAGCGGAAACGCGAGCGCGAGCACGACGAGGCCGAGTGCGATGCGGCGGATCATAACGGCTCCGATTTGGCGGTAGGAGGGCGGGAACGCGGCTAAGCTACCACCCGTACCGCTACACACAAGGAAGACCTCTTCAGGGTTGCCTTCCGCCCGCCTCGGACGCATGCGCGTGCAATGGCCCCGCCCGCCCGCGTCAATTAGCCTTGTCGCACTCGAGACAGGACGGAGAGATGCACGGATCGATGGCCCGGCCGGCGCTCGCCACGCTCGCAGCATTCGGCCTCGGAGCATTGGCCTGCGGCGGCGACGCCACCGGCCCGGGACCCGGCATGCCGGTCGCGTACGCCACCGGCGGCACGATGCTCAAGGGCCTGGCCGCGCAGGATGTGCTCGGCGATTCGCGCCGCGATCTCATCACCATCGCGCGGAGCGACGGCTCGGTTCGCGTCCTGCCCGGCCGCGGCGGCGGAACGTTCGCCGGGCCGGTCAGCCTCACGGCTGGAGACGACCCCTTCCAGGCCGCCGCCGGCGACGTGAACGGCGACGGCATCCCCGACCTGCTGGTCATCGGGCACCTCGTCAACGCGTTCTACCTCCGCCTGGGCGAGGGCGGCGGCCAGTTCGCGCCGGCGGTCCGGTATCCGCTCCGGAACCACGGCAATCGGCTCGTGGTGGCCGACCTCAACGCCGACGGATTCGCCGACGTGGTCGCCTCCCACGAC
>DASSOD010000204.1:0-12269 GCA_035700905.1 Gemmatimonadales bacterium
TTCGAGCACGCGGTCTACGTCTTGCTGCTCGAGGGGATCTCCCGCTCCTGCACCCACGAGCTGGTGCGGCACCGGGCGGGCTTCGGCTACTCGCAGCTCTCGCAGCGCTACGTGGACGAGTCGCACGCGGCCTTCGTCATGCCGCCCGCGATCCAAGGTGATCCGGCGCTCGAGGCGGCGTGGACCGAGCAGATGGCGGCGGCCCAGACGGCCTACGTGGCCGCGGTGGAGCGCCTGATGGAGAAGTACGCGGAGGTGGCCGACCGGGTCCATCGCCGCAAGCTGGCGCGCGAGGCGGCGCGAAGCGTGCTCCCCAACGGGACGGAGACCAAGATCGTGGTGAGCGGAAACGTCCGAGCCTGGCGCACGATGCTCGAGCTTCGCCTCGGGGAGGGCGCGGAGCTCGAGATTCGGCGCCTCGCGATCGCCTGCCTCCGCGTGCTCGCGCGGGAGGCGCCCGCTCTCTTCCACGATTTCGAGATCTACCGCTCCCCGGACGGCACCGATGCGGGGCGGGTGGGCTATCACAAGGTGTGAGCGAGCTCGACTCGCGAGAATCTGGCGCGAGATTTGTAGAAGAAATCCGGAAAAAAGTATTGTGCGCCGGAATTCTTTTTCTTAGTTTAGGCGTGTGAGGTAACTCATCCCGACACGGCTCGTCTCGCGCGGACGGCCTTTTTTGTAGAGGGTGCCTCTGACAGTACGCATCGGACTCGCCTACAACGTGAAGCCTGAAGCTCCGGCCTCGGCCGGGGCACCGGTCGAGTCTCCCTCGACCGACGAGCCTCCCAGTCGCGCACTCCGCCCCGATCTCCCCCAGCCAGACCTGTACATCGAGTGGGACGACCCCACGACGATCGACGCGGTGGCGAACGCGCTGAGCCTGGTGGGCGAGGTGCTCAGGCTCGAGGCCAACCAGGATTTCCCGCAGCGGCTCCTCGACTATCGGCCGGACTTCGTGTTCAACATCGCCGAGGGGCTCTTCGGGCCGAATCGCGAGAGCCACGTGCCCGCGGTCTGCGAGTTTCTCGGCGTGCCCTACCATGCGTCCGACCCGCTCACGCTGGCCCTCTGCCTCCACAAGGGACGCGCGAAGGAGGTCATGCAGCAATACGGCGTGCCCACCGCGCCCTTCCGCCTGGCCCGCGCGGCGGCCGATGCGCGGAGCACGCGCCTGCCGTTCCCGCTCTTCGTGAAGCCCGCCTTCGAGGGCTCGGGCAAGGGCGTGAACGTGAAGAGCGTCTGCCACAACCGGGGCGAGTTGGTGGCGCAGGTGGACTACCTGCTCTGCACCTACCGCGAGCCGGTGCTGATGGAGACCTACCTCCCGGGGCCCGAGTTCACCGTAGCCATTCTCGGCAACGGCGACGAGGCCCGCTGCCTGCCGATCGTCGGCATGCGCTTCGACAGTCTGCCCGCGGGGGCGCCGCCGATCTACGGCTACGAGGCCAAGTGGGTGTGGGACACGCCGGCCCGGCCGCTCGACATCTTCGAGTGCCCGGCCCGCATCCCCGAGCCGCTCGCGGAGCAGGTGCGCGAGGCCGCGCTCGGCGCCTACCAGGCCCTCGACTGCCGCGACTGGTGCCGCGTGGATCTCCGCTGCGACGCCGCCGGTCGCCCCATGGTCGTGGAGTTGAACCCGCTGCCGGGCATTCTGCCGGACCCTCGGGACAACTCATGCTTCCCGAAGGCCGCCGCCGCGGCCGGGATGTCGTACGACGAGCTGATCTGCACCGTGGCGGACATCGCGTGGCGCCGGATCAGCGGCGGGTCCCTCCTGGCAGAGGTAGCCTCATGAGAGCAGCGATCATCTACGATGCCGGCAGCGAAGAGTGGTCTCCGCAGGACGTGGCGGCGGTCCTCAGCAACGTGCACGAGGTGCGCACCTCGCTCCGGCGCCGGGGCTACGAGGTTGAGCTCGTGCCGGTCCGGCTCAACGAGTTCCGCTGGCTGTCGCGGGCCCGCCGGGCCGATCTCGTGGTGAATCTCTGTGAAGGCATCAACGGACATGCCCGCTTCGAGGACTACGTGGTCAATACCCTCGAGCTGATCGGGCTGCCCTTTACCGGCTGCCGGGCGTGGCCGGTTTCCGTCTGTCACCGGAAGCACGTGGCCAACACCCTGCTCGCCCACGCCGGCGTGCCGATTCCCACGTTCGCGCTGGCGCAGGGCGCGAGCAGCCTGCCGGCGGACTTTCCGCTCCCGGCCATCGTGAAGCCGGCCGCCGAGGACGCGAGCGTCGGCATCGACGGCAACGCGGTCTGCACCACCCGCAAGGCGCTCCGGAAGCGGGTTGCCGTCATGACCGAGCAGTTCGACGAGGTCATGATCCAGGAATACGTGGCGGGCCGCGAGTTCAACGTCGGGTTCGTCGGCCGCCACATGCTGCCCATGGCCGAGATCCGGTTCGACTCGATGCCGGAGGAGAGCTGGCCGATCGTGACCTATGCCGCGAAATGGACCGCGGGCAGCCCGGAGGATCTCGGCACCGTGCCCGTGTGCCCTGCCGAGATTCCGCCGGAGCTGGAGAAGCGGATCACCCAGGTGGCCTGGAAGGCATGGCAGCTCCTCTGCGGGGCCGAGGGGTACGCTCGGGTGGACCTCCGGATCACGCACGACGGGCAGCCGTACGTGCTCGAGGTCAATCCCTGCCCCGATCTCTCCAGCAACGCCGGGCTCGCCCGCATGGCGACCGCTTTCGGCTGGACCTACGACGACCTGATCCACGCGATCGTGGACGAGGCCCTGGAGCGGACCCAGAGCGTGCGGTTCGCCGCCGCGCTGGTCAGCGGGGTGCCCGCGGCCTGAGCCCCGCTGCGGCCACGGCACAAGTCACCCTGCGCGGTCTCGACGCCACCGACCGCGCGCGGATCGAAGCGATCACGCGCGCGGTCGGCGTGTTTCGGGATGCCGAGGTGCCGGTGGCCCTCGAGGTGTTCGACGCGGCGGTGGCCCGAGCCGGCGCCGGCCCGGAACCCGACTACACCGCGCTCGGGGCGGACCTCGGCGGGCGGCTCGCCGGATGGATCTGCTGGGGTCCCACGCCCTGCACGCTGGGCACGTACGATCTCTATTGGATGGCGGTGGATCCGGCCCTGCACGGCGCCAGGATCGGCACCATCCTGCTGGAAGAGATGGAGCGCCGGCTCCGGGGCCGTGCGCGGCTCATCGTCGTGGAGACCGCCGGTCGGCCCGACTACGCGCCGACCCGCGCGTTCTACGCGCGGCGGGGGTACGTCGCCACGGCACGCATTCCCGAGTTTTACGCGCCCGGCGACGACCTGGTCGTCTACACCAAGCTGCTCACGCCTTAGCGCCGCCCGTCGGCTGTCTCGAGAGGCCGTACGCTGCGCGGCTCCGCTCCGGCGCCCGCGGGGGCTACCGCCCGGCCAGCAGCGCCTCGTCCCGCAGCCCGCTCAACCAGTTGTACGGATCGATCCGAAGGCGCTCCAGGCGCGGGCTCACGACCGCCGCGCTCGCCGGCGTGTAGAGGAAGATCGCTGGAGCGTCCGCGTTGAGCGTGTCCATCGCCTCCCGATAGAGGCGGCCCGCGACCGGCACCTCGCGCTCGCCCCGGGCCATCGCGAACAGCGAATCGAACGCCGCGCTCCCGTAGTGCCCGTAGTTCAGGGCCGACCACCCCGCCCTGGTCCACTGGTCGGCCAGTCCTCTCGGGCTCGGTTCGTCCAGCCACGCCCCGATGTACGCGTCGAAGCGGCCGCGCCCCAGGCGCTCCTGGAACACCGGAAAGTCCACGGTCGTGATCGTGACCCGTACGCCCACGCGGCGCCACGCCTCCTGCAGCGCGGTCGCGAGCTGACGGCGGCTAGAGCTCGTCGCGGGCACCAGAATGTCGAACGCGAGCGGTGCGTTGCCGCGCCTCCGCACCCCTCCCGGCCCCGGACGCCACCCCGCCCGGTCGAGTGCGCGCTCCGCAGCCGCGGTGTCGAATGGAAGCACCGCGATGCTGTCGCTCCAGATCCAGAGCAGGCGGGACATGGGGCCGGGCGGCGCGGCCGAGCCGGGCCCGAAGGTCGCGCGTGCGAGCGCCGCCCGGTCCACGGCCATGGCGAGCGCGCGCCGGGTCGCCCGGTCGCCCAACACCGGAGCGGCGCGCGCGCCGCGCGCCAGGTTGAAGCCAAGAAAGCCGTACGCCGCGGACGGGTAGCGCAGCAGCCGCAGCGCGGTATCCCGCGTGGCCCGATCCGCCATCGCCGGCGGCCCCACCAGCTCCATAGCGTCGGCCCGGTGGGCGAGCATCAGGTTGAGCGCGGCGTCCGGGTCCGGGGCGAAACGCCACACCAACTCGCGGGCCGTGGCGCCCAGCCCGCCCCGCGTCACCAACCGCAGGTACTGGCCCCTCCGCCATTCGACCACGCGATAGGGGCCGCTGCCTACGAGCCGCGCGAGCGCCGTATCGCGCGCCCACTCCTCCCGGGGCAACGCGGCCCATACGTGCCTCGGGAGGATGCGCACGTGGTAGGTCGCGTCGTAGAGCTGCTCCGGGTACGCCTCCGAAAACTCCAGCCGCACCGTCGCGCTGTCCTCCGCCACGGCCCGCACGTGTCCGGAGAGGATCGCTCGCGCCGGCGCGTCGAGCGCCGAGTCCGAGAAGACATCGAACGAGAAGCGAACGTCCTCGGCGGTGACGGGATGTCCGTCGGACCAACGCGCCGCGGGCCTCAGATGAAAGCGCCAGGTGAGCGAGTCCACCCGCTCCCATGACGATGCAAGGCGGGGGCGAAAGGCGGTGGTATCGATCGTCGGCCGGCCGGGCTCGAGATCGGCCAGGCGCTCGTACACGAAATCACCGATGTCGCGAGCGACGGTCTCGACCGCAAGCGGCGGCAGCACGCTCGCGGGCTCGCCGGTGGCCGCGATGACGACCGTACCGCCGCGAATGGCGCCGAGCCCGTCGGCCTCCTCGGCCGCGCGTGCGTCCGCTACACGGCGGGCGCCCGTGGCGGGGCCCGCGCCGGCGCCAGGCTCGCGGCAGCCGGAGGTGGCGAGAAAGCCGAATGCAATTGCCACTACACATGATCGTGGGCGCACCAAACTCTCCGGGATTTCAGAGGATCGGGGGTGCGCCGTGCGGGGGCGCGGCGCGGTGATACCGCGGAACGTGCGCCGTTCGCTCGCTGCCGGGGGTGCGCGCACCCATACTAATGAAAGGGACAGCACTCCCCTGTAATGGGGCGTTACGAAGTGTAATATTTCATCCTCAGCGGCCGGGAGCCCCGGAAGCCGCTCGGCGTAACTCAAAGGTAGCGAACACAACGCGTTAGCGCTTTCGCTCGCGCGGGTACCCGCCTTGCCATGAGAGGGGCGATCGCCTCCCCTCTCATGGAGAATCAGATGCGGACAGCGCGCGCGTCGGCCATGCTGCTGCTGGCGACGCTCACCCTCGGCGGTTGCAGCGGCGACGGCACCGGCCCGGGCACCCAAGGCCAGATCAGCTTGAGCCTCGCCTCGCGCGCCCGGAGCGCGCCGACCGGGCGGCTCGCCTCCTTCGACATCACGTCGCCTACGCCGGGAACCTTCACGGACGGAACCAACACGCTGGTGCTGACCAAGGCGGAGCTGGTGCTGCGGAAGATTCGGCTCAAGCGGGACGAGGCGTCCGAGGAGAGCTGCGCACCGCCCCTGAACGTGCAGGCGAGCGTCGCCGAGCCGCATGGCTCGGACGGCCAAGGTGAGGCCGAATCCGAGGGCCACGACGGCCACCCCGACGCGTGCGAGGAGATGAAGGCCGGCCCGCTCCTGTTCGACGTGCCCCTCGCCACGGCGGGCGCCATGCACACGGTCTCGGTGAGCCTCGACGCCGGCACGTACGACGAGGTGCAGTTCCAGATCCATAAGCCCGAGGGCTCGGCGGACCAGGCGTTCCTGGACGCCAACCCCGATTTTGCCGGGGTGAGCATCCGCGTCGAGGGTACCTGGAACGGGACGCCGTTCACGTTCACCAGCGGCCTGGAACAGGAGCTAGAGCTGCCGCTCTCGCCGCCGCTCGTCCTCGCCGAGAACGGCGCCGCCGATGTGACGATCTTCGTGGACGTGACCAACTGGTTCGCGGATGGCGCCGGCGGGCTCCTCGACCCGTCCTCCGCCAACGACGGCCAACCGAACCAGAGCCTCGTGCGGGAGAACATTCAACGGTCGTTCCGCGCCTTCGAGGACGCGAACGAGGACGGGAAGGACGATCACGGGACCGACAGCTGACTCCATCTGGATCGCGCTAGTGCGCCTCTCGGATAGCTTCCGATCGTCCGTGGCGACCCTCGCTGCGGAACTCCGAACCGACCTGCTCGAGTGGATGCCGGTGGGGGGCGAGCCGCCTCCCACCGGCGCCGCGCTTGTGCTGCTGCTCGCGGGCGGGGAGGAGTCCGCCGCGCTCGACCGGGTGGCCGATCTCTCGGCCGGCCCCGCGCCGCTGCTGGTGATCGGGGCCGCGCCGGACCATCGCATCGCCGCCGCCGCGCTCCAGCGGGGGGCGCGCGACTACTTCGCGCTGCCGGAGGACCTCGACCTCCTGCGCCGCTCGCTCGAGCGGGAGCTGCGAGAGGCCCGCGGGCGGATTCAGGCGGCGCGCTTCGCCGAAGGCGAGCGCCGCGCGGCCGGCTTCGATGCAGTGCTGGGGCGGAGCCCGGCGCTCCACCGCACGCTGGAGCAGGCGGCGCGGGTTGCGCCCCATGGGGACGTGACGGTGCTCATCGGCGGCGAGACCGGCACCGGGAAGGAACTGCTCGCCAAAGCGATCCACTACCACAGCCCCCGGGCGCTGGCGCCGTTGGTCGAGATCAACTGCGCCGCAATCCCGCCGCACTTGCTCGAGAGCGAGCTCTTCGGCCACGAGAAAGGCGCGTTCACCGGCGCGATCGCGGCCAAGCCAGGCCTCTTCGAACTGGCCCACGGGGGCACGCTCTTCCTGGACGAGGTCGGGAACCTGCCGCTGGACCTCCAGCCCAAGCTGCTGCGCGCGCTCGAGAGCCGGGAAATCCGCCGCGTAGGCGGTCAGACGCTCCGGCGCGTGGACGTGCGCTTGCTCGCGGCGACGCACGTGGAACTGGCCGCGGCCGTCCGGCGCAGCGAGTTCCGCGAGGACCTCTTCTACCGCCTGAACGTCGTCTCGCTGGTGCTGCCGCCGCTGCGCGAGCGCGACGGGGACATCGAGCTGCTGGCGGAGACCTTCGTGGCCCGGCTCGCCACCAGCTACGGGCTTCCGGTTCCGCCGCTCGGTCCCGAAGCACGCGCGACGCTGCGGGCGCACACCTGGCCGGGCAACGTCCGCGAGCTGCGGAATGCCATCGAGCGCGCGCTCGTGCTCTCGCCGCCCGGCACTCTGAGAGCCGAAGAGCTCGCACCCGAGCCGGTCTCCACCCCGCGGGCGAAGGCCGAGCCGCACACCCTGCCGTTCCCGACCGATCTCGCGACGCTCTCGCGCGCCGCGGCGGTTCGGATGCTGGAGCTCACCCGCGGCAACAAGAGCGAGGCCGCCCGGCGTCTCGGCATTTCCCGGCCACGCCTCCAGCGGCTGCTCGACGGCTCGGCCGATGAAGACCAATGACCCGCACACGGAGCCAACCAGCGATGCCGACGCATAGACCACCCCGGAAGGTTGTCGTCACACTGCTGGCGGCGCTCGTAGCCGCGGGGTGCTCCGATTCGACCGGTCCGGCGCCGACGCGCCCCCAAGCCGACCTCAACATTCTGCAACTCGGCTCGGCGGCCCCGCCGCTGGTCGCGGCGAGCGTCACGTTTCAGGCGTGCCGCGGGGAGTCGGCCGAGGGCCGGCTCCTCTTCCAGAACGCGAGCGGCGGTGAGGGTGAGGAGTTCGCCCGGCTCAAGCTGGATGGAAGCACGCTCTTCGCTCGTCCGGACGGGACCCGCATCGCTGACGGCGAGTGCGTGGATATCACGATGGGCGTGAGCGACCCGGCATCCAGGCAGATGCTGATTCAGCTCGAGCCCACGGGTCTCGCGTTCAATCCGGCGCGACCCGCGGAGCTCCGCCTCGACTACGGAGAGGCGGAGGGGGTGGACTCGGACGTCGAGCGGCGCATCGGCATCTGGCGCCAGGAGCGGCCGACCGATCCGTTCACGCTCATCGGCTCCGCCGTCCTCAAGGACGCCAAGGAAGTGGAGGCGAGACTGATGGGCTTCAGCCGATACGCGCTGGCGTACTGACGGAGCACATCGCCAGCGTGGCTTCCATTCCCCCGCCCCCGCCCCCGCCCGAGCCATCGGAGCGGCTCCGCGAGCTGGTGCGCAGCGGCCGATTCGCGGACGCGCTCGCCGCGTTCCGCGCGGGCGATGGTCCGGGGTGGCGTCGGCCCGACCTCCTGCTGCTCGCGGCCACCGCGGCCACGCGGATCGGCGAGCTCGCCGAGGCGCGGAGCCTTGCGGCCGAGGCGCTGGCGGGATTCCGGGCGCGCGGCGACCTGGACGGGCGGATGCGCGCGCTCAACCTGCTCGGCGTCATCGGCTTCGAACAGGGGCGGGTGCCCGAGGCGGAATCGGCATTTCGCGAGGCGCTCGCGCTGGCCCAGGAGCTGGCCGATACGCAGCTCGCCGCCCGGGCGGCCAACAACCTCGCCTCGCTGGAGCACCTGCGGGGCCGCGCGGCGGAGGCGCTGAGCCTCTACCGGGGGGCGCTCTTGGCCTACCAACGGCTGGGCGACCGGCGCGGCGCCGCCGAGACCTACCACAATCTGGGACTGGTCTTCCGGGAGATGGAGAACTGGCGCGAGGCGGAGGATGCCGCGGGCGAGGCGGTCCGGCACGCCGAGGTGGTGGGCGAGCCGTCGCTGCTCGCGATCGCGGTCACGGGGCGCGCGGAAATCCGGCTGCAGCGGGGCGAGCTCGCGCTGGCCGAGCCGGAGCTCGACCGCGCCGCACGGTTCGCCCGCGACTCGGGCGACGAGCTGGGCGTGGCCGAGGTGCGGCGCCTCCGCGCCCGCGCGGCGATCGGAAGGGGCGACGACGTCACCGCGCTCCAGGAGGCGGAAGCCGCGTACGGCGTCGCCACCGCCCAGCAGGCGGCGCTGCTCGCCGCGGACTGCGCCGCGGTGCTCGCCCTCGCGCTCCGCCGCCTGGGCCGTGAGGCCGACGCGGCCAGCCGCCGGAGCGAGGCGCTCGACGCCTACCACGGCCTCGGCGCGGAGCACCTCGCGGCGCGCTTCGAGGCGGAATGGGCGGCGGGCGCCTAGAAGTCCTTCGCCCTGAACTTCCGTCCGGCCGCGAGCAGCGGTATCGCCACCCAGACGCCCAGCGCGCCCGCCGACACCAGCATCCCCTGCGCGCTCCCGAAGAACCGCTCGAACACCGCGCCGGTATATCCCATGAGCGCCGCCGTGTCGAACTGGAGCAGCAGGAGCACGCGCCCCAGGTCAACCGGGTTCAACAGCGTGAGCCCGAGCAGCGGCAGCTCGAGCGGATAGTCGCCCCATGCGGTCACCACGAGCAGCAGCAGCCCGTCGTAGACCAGCGTGCAGCCCAACCACGCGACCATCGCCAGCCCCAGCCCGCGCGCGCGGTCGTCCACGGCGACGGAGACGAGGAACGCGAGGCCGGTGAACGCGAACGTGAGCAGCACGCCGGTTCCCACCAGCGTGGCGAGAGGGCGGAGCAGGGGCTCGTCGGCCGTGGCGTGCCAGGCGAACGGGAGCGAGATCGCGAGCGCGAACCCGGCCGCGAGCGGCAGCGCCAGGCCCAGGTAGAGCCCGCGCCAGAGGACGCGGCGCCGGACCGGCTGCGCCAGCAAGAGCTCGATGAAGTCGCGCGCGCCGTACAGGTAGGTGGTGCCGAAGAGCAGGCTCACGAGCGGCACCACCAGCAGTACCACGCTCATCAGGCTCAACACGGCGCGAGGGCCTCCGCCCCCGAACCGCAGCAGGGCCTCGGTGAGCGCGAACAGCACCATCGCGTACACCAGCACGCCCCGGCTCCGCCGCACGTCCTCGAGCTGGTACCGCAGGATCTTGAGCGTCGTCGTCACGCGCGCATCCCCGTCATCCAGCGCGCAACGGCCCGCTCCAGGCGCTCCTCGCCTGTCTCCCCGCGGAGCTCCGAAATCGGTCCGGCGAACGCCACCCGGCCCTCGAGCAGGAACACGACGTCGTCGGCCAGCTCTTCCACCTCGCTCAGCACGTGCGACGTCAGGATCACCGAGCCGCCCCGCTCCCGGTACTCGCGGATGCGGGCCTTGAGCGTGCCACTCGCCACCGGGTCAAGCCCCGCGGTGGGCTCGTCCAGCACCAGGAGCTGGGGCCGAAACAGAAATGCGATCGCCGCGTTCAGCTTCTGCCGGGTGCCCCCGGAGAGCGTGCGGATCGGCTTGTCCAGCTCCGAGTCGAGCGCCAGTTCGGTGATGAGCCGCTCGTCCACGGCGCTTCGCCCCCGGAGGTCGCAGAGCATCGCCAGCACTTTGTGGCCGGTGAGATTCTCCGGAAACCGGGCGGCCTGGGGCATGTAGCCCAGGACCCGGCGATAGTCCGGCTCGCCGTTCACCCGGGTGCCCGCCACGGTCACCGTGCCCCCGTCCGCGCGCACGAGCCCAAGCACGATCTTGATCAGCGTGGACTTTCCCGCGGCATTGGGGCCGAGAATGGCCGTCACCCTCCCGGTGCCGATCGTGCAGCTCACCGCATCGAGCACCGTTCGGCGCCCGAACCGCTTGCACACGGAGGCGAGGCCCACGACGGGCGCCGCCGCCGGCGCCGGACGCGGGGGACGAATGGCGAGCGCGGCGGTCACGGCAGGTCCCGCATGAGTGGGCGCGCGTCCACCAGCGTCTCCGGGGTGAGGACCGGGAGCGCCCGCTCGGCGGCGTCGAGCAGGTCGATGAAGGCGCTCCGGAGCAGGATCAACGCCGGCTCGTTCTGCTCGACCACGAGCGAAAAGAGCCGTACCGGATGGAACGGGGCGTCGCCCACGCCGTCGCGGTCGAGGTCGTAGCCCCGGTAGTGATCCCAGTAGTTCTCCGAGAACGTGCTGCTGTTGCTGGTGCTGTTGGTGGCCACGTCGAAGGAGTTGCCGATGAATCGGTTTCGGGTGAACCGGTTGTCGGTCGCGTCGGCCAGGATGCGGACGGCCCAGCCGTTCCGGTCGAAGGTGTTCCCCGCGAACGTGCTGCGGGTCGTCCCCTCGGCGTAGAGCCCCACCGAGTTCCGCCGGAACAGGTTTCCCTCGATCCGGCTGCCGGACAAGTCCTTGAGCAGCAAACCGAACGCGGCCGCACCCCACGAGTTCTCGAAGCGGTTCCGCCGCATCACCACGCCGCGGGAGTACATCACGGCCACGCCGGCGTGATTGTCGGCGAAGACGTTGTCGGCGTACTCGCAATCGTGGGAGAACATGAAGTGGAGCCCGTAGCGGAGATTCCCCCGGCTTTCGTTCCCGCGGATGCGGGCGCGCTCGGTGAACTCGAGGTAGATGCCGTCGCGGTGCCCGCTCACGCGGTTGCCCTCGATCGCCATGTCGGCCGAGTGCCACAGGTGGATCGCGTTGCCCGATCCCGCCTCGGTGGCAGCGCCTCCCTCGATCCGGTTCCCCACGATCCGGCACCCCGCCGCTTGCGATGCGTAGATCCCGAACAGGGTATGCCGGAGGTAGTTGCCCTCGATCACGCAGCCCCGGACCGAGTCGAGGCGGATGCCGGCGCGGTCCTCGGTGTAGCTCACGCCGACGTTCTGGATCGTGAGGCCCCGCACGACGACGCTGTCGGCGCGAACGGTGAGCACCTCGTGCGCGCCGCCGCCGTCGAGCACGGCGTCGCCCTCGCCGACGATCGCGACTCGCTTGTCCACGACCAGCCGCGGCTCCCGGTAGAGTCCCGCCGTCACCACGATCCGGTCGCCCGGCCGAGCCAGCGCGAGCGCCGCGGCCACGGATGGCACCTGCCCGTGCGCATCTACCACGATGTCGCGCGCGGGCGCCGGCACCTGCGGCGCGGCCGCTGCGAGCGCGCCCAGGAACACGGCGGCTGCAGTCACGACTCGGCCCCGATATGGCCGCCAAGCCGCTCGCGCGGAAGCGCCCACACCTCCCCCCAGGTGAGCCGGGCGGCATTGAGCGCGGAGCGGAGGCTGTCGGCTGCCGGACCGGGGCGCACGGCCAGGAGATGGCTCCCCATCGGCGTCCGGGCGCTTTCCGCCCGCAGGAACACGGCGCGGCCGGCGTCGAGCATCGAGTCCGGGTGCAGGTAGTCGCTCACCCAGACCGAATGAACCTCGTGGGGCTCGACGGCATCGCGCGCGAACGCGACCAGGCAT
>DASSOD010000205.1:0-14936 GCA_035700905.1 Gemmatimonadales bacterium
AATCGAGTTCGGCGCCGATCGGGAGTGCGTCGCCCGGATCGTCGCGCTTTGCCGCGCGCGCACCCGCCGGCCGATCCTGGCCAAGCTCTCGCCGGTCCTACCCGACGTGGGCGGGATGGCGCTGGTCGCGCGCGACGCGGGCGCGGACGGCATCACCGTGGTGAACACCATGCCCGGTGCACTGTTCGACCGCGACGGCGGTGCGGCGCGGCTGGGCAACGGCTTCGGCGGGGTGAGCGGGCCGGCGCTCCTCCCGGTGGGTGTGCTCGCCGTGGCACGAGTGGTCGAGCGCACCGCCGGCATGCCCGTGATCGGCGTCGGCGGCGTGCGCTCGGCCGACGACGTCCGGCAGTACCTTCGGGTGGGCGCCGCGCTCGTGGCCATCGGGACAGGCGGAATGGCCGACCCCCGGCTCCCCGAGCGGGTGGTGCGGGATCTGGAGGCGACAGATGCCTGAGATCGTCCTGGCGCTCGACCTCACCGACGCGGACGCCGCGCTGCATTTGCTCGACCGCCTGCCCGCGCTCCGCTGGGTCAAGATTGGCCCGGTCCTCACGACCCGCGCTGGGGCCCCGTTCGTGCAGGAGCTCGCGCGCCGCCGTTTGCGGGTCTTCCTGGACCTCAAGTGGCACGACATCCCCAACACCGTTGCCGGGGCGGTCTCCGCCGCCCGCGAGCTCGGCGTTGCCATGGCCACGGTCCACACGCTCGGGGGCCGGGCCATGTTGGAGGCGGCGGCGCGGGCGGCGGGGCCGGACCTTAACCTGGTCGGGGTGACTGTGCTAACCTCGCACGATGGCGTGAGTTACGCGGAGGCGGTGGGGCGAGATCGGGTGGACATCGCCGAGGAAGCCCAGCGGCTCGCCCGGCTGGCCAGGGACGCCGGCGTGCGCGGGGTGGTGTGCTCGGCGCACGAGGTCGCGGCGCTCCGCCGCCTGCTCGGTCCCTCGGCGCCGATCGTGGTGCCCGGGATCCGGAGGCGTATCGATGCCGCGGCGGACCAGGCCCGCGTGTCCACGGCCGGTGACGCGGTGCGCTCGGGGGCCACCCACCTGGTCGTCGGTCGCCCGGTGCTCCAGGCGACCGACCCGGCGGCCGTCCTCGCGGAGCTCGAGGCGGAGGTCGCGTGATCGCGATTCTGCTCGGGCTGCTCGCCGCCCTCACCACGGTCGCGGGAGCGCAGGAACCCGAGCTCCCCCGCGCCGCGGAGCGCGCGCGCGGGGCCTGGTACACGCACGACGCGTCGGGTCTCGTCTCCGGGTCCCCTCGCCTGGTGATCCAGCTGCCCGGCACCGACCCCTCGGGGGCGCTGGGGCAGGCGCAGGCGGCCGCGCTGCTCCGGGACTATTTCGCCTCCGCGCAGGAAGTGGAGACCACCATCCGCTCGGCCCGCGAGGTGGAGCCGGGGCGCGGCTACGTGGAGCTTCAGCGGCGCTACCGCGTGGCCGGCACCCAGGACGTGCGGACCCAGACACTGCTCCTCGGCTATCGGCTGACCCAGCGGGGGTGGGTGCTGGTGGAACTCCGCGCGGGGGGCTAAGGTACCGGCCCGCTTGAGCCTTGCGTGACGTTCCGGGCATTCGTATTTTTGCAAGCTAGCCTCAAACCTGGCCCGGAGAAGCGCGTGAAGGTTCGTTCGAGCGTCAAGCCGATTTGCGAGCACTGCAAGGTGGTCAAGCGCCAAGGCGTGGTTCGCGTCATCTGCAAGCGTAACCCCAAGCACAAGCAGCGGCAGGGCTGATCATGGCGCGCATCGCCGGCGTGGACCTGCCACGCGAGAAGCGCGTCGAGATCGCGCTCACCTACATCTACGGCATCGGCCGCCCCACGAGCACACGCATCCTCACCGAGACCGGCGTGAGCGCGGATACTCGGGTGCGGGACCTCTCCGACGCCGAAGTCGCGCGGCTCAGGCAGTTCATCGAGCGTTCGGTGAAGGTGGAGGGCGCGCTCCGGACCGAAGTCGCGATGAACATCAAGCGGCTGATGGATATCGGCAGCTACCGCGGCATCCGGCATCGGCGCGGGCTGCCGGTGCGGGGCCAGCGAACCCACACCAACGCGCGCACCAAGAAGGGGCCGCGCCGCGCCATCGCGGGCAAGAAGAAGGTGACGAAGAAGTAAGATGACCAATCCGACGCCGACGCCGCCCAAGGCGCCCGCCGCGAAGCGCGGCAAGAAGCTGGTCGAGTCCGAGGGCATCGCCCACATCTCGGCCACGTTCAACAATCTGCTGATCACGATCACGGACCTGAAAGGCAACGCCCTCGCGTGGGGCTCGGCCGGCAAGGCCGGGTTCAAGGGATCCAAGAAGAGCACCCCGTTCGCCGCCACGGTGGCGGCGGAGAACTGCGCCCGCGAGGCGATGAACCTCGGACTCCGGCGGGTGCACGTGCGGGTCCAGGGTCCCGGCAGCGGCCGGGAGTCCGCCATCCAGGCGCTCGCGTCGGCCGGGCTCCGCGTGGTGTCGATCCGCGACGTCACCCCGATCCCGCACAACGGCTGCCGCCCGCCCAAGAAGCGGCGGGTGTAAGCGATTCCCGGAAAACGCCGCGGGCCCGCTTCCGGAGCGGTCCCCGCGGGACACCATTAACGCGCAGGAGCAGCTCGCTCTCGAGCTGTACTCGAAGTGACCATGACCATCGACCTCACCGGCTTGGTGCGCCCGCACCTGGTCGAGATGACCAAGCGGGACGACAACCCGAACGCGGCCGAATTCCGGCTCCAGCCGTTGGAGCGCGGGTTCGGCTACACGCTGGGCAACTCGCTCCGCCGGCTGCTGCTCTCGTCGCTCCGGGGCAGCGCGGTGTGGGGATTCCGGCTGGACGGCGTGGTGCACGAGCACCAGACGATCCCCGGCGTCCTCGAGGACGTGCACCAGATCATTCAGCGCCTCAAGGCGCTCACCCTGGTGCTCGCCGAGGATGTGGACGAGGCGGTGCTCCACATTCGGCGGGAGGGTGCCGGGCCGGTGTTCGCCCGCGACATTCAGGAGCACGGGTCGGTGCGTGTCGTGAACCCCGACCACCTCCTGTTCACGCTGCAGGACGACCGCGAGATCAGCGGTGAGCTGTACGTCAACAAGGGGCGCGGCTACGTGGAGGCGGAGCTGCACCCGGCCGACCGCTCGCTCCCGGTGGACCTGGTCCGGATCGACGCGATCTACAACCCCGTCCGCCGGGCGAACTTCACCGTCGCCGAGACCCGCGTAGGCCAGCGGACCGACTACGACCGGCTGACCGTGACGCTCGAGACCAACGGGACGATCACCCCCGAGGACGCGATCGCGTACGCGGCCGCGCTCGCGCAGGAGCACTTTCGCTACTTCGTCGAGTTCGGCAAGGTGCCCACGATGCGGGATGGCGGGCCCGGCGTCCTGGGATCCGACGGCGGCGACCTTCGGCAGCGCCTGGACCGGCTGATCGACGACTTCGGGCTTTCGGTGCGCTCGCTGAACTCGCTCAAGAACTCGAACATCCGCACCCTCGGAGACCTCGTGATGCTCTCCGAGGACGAGCTCCTTCGGGTGAAGAACGTGGGCGAAAAGGCGCTGCAGGAGATCGCCGAGCTGCTGCAGCGCGAAGGGCTCAACTTCGGGATGCGGTTCGAGGAGGTGGACGGCGACCTCCGGGTGGTGCAGCCGGGCACGCCGCCCAGCCCGCAGGCCGCATCGGCGGGCGAGGGTCAGTAGATGCGCCATCGCGCCAAGGGCCGGCAGCTCTCCCGCACCTCGACGCACAAGCGGGCGATGCTGAACAACATGGCCACCAGCCTGATCTCGCACGAGCGGGTGGTGACCACCGAGGCCAAGGCGAAGGAGCTCCGGCCCTTCGCCGAGAAGCTGATTACGCTGGCGCGGCGCGGTGACCTCCACGCCCGTCGGCTCGCCGCGCGCAAGATCAAGGACCGCGAGGCGCTCACCAAGCTCTTCGCCGAGATCGGGCCGCGCTTCGCCGCGCGGCCCGGGGGCTACACCCGCATCCTCAAGCTGGGGCACCGACCCGGCGACGGCGCGGACCTGGCCCGGATCGAGCTCCTCGGCGAGTGACCCGCTTCCGCCGCTCCGGACCAACAAGAAGGGGACCCTCGGGTCCCCTTTTTCATGCGTCCCCATCGCGAAGTCGGGGTGGCCGACCACCCGGCCGCGCCCCCGTCCGCGGCGCGTCAGCTGGCCTTGGTGATCCTGTTACTCTTGATGCACTGCGTGCAGACCCGGACCCGGCGCGGCGCTCCGTTCACCAGGATCCGGACGGTCTGCAGGTTGGGGTACCAGCGGCGATTCGTCCGGTTTTTCGCGTGACTCACGTTGTGACCGGTCACCGGCCCCTTGGCGCAGACGGAACAGACCCGTGCCATAACACCCATCCTCGTAAAGGAACGTCCGACGGCGTGCGCGAAGCCCGTAAAACTAGCCGGGCACCCGCCGTCACACAACTCCGGACGGGAGGGATTCGATGCCGCGGGCGCTGATCACGGGCATCACGGGACAGGACGGCTCGTACCTCGCGGAGCTGCTGCTCTCGAAGGGGTACCAGGTGTTCGGGGTGGTGCGGCGCACGAGCCATCACAGCTACGAGCGGATCGAGCACCTCCTCGGCAAGGTCGAGATCGTTCCCGCGGATCTGCTGGACCAGCACTCGCTCACCGTCGTGCTCCAGGAGACCCGCCCGGACGAGGTGTACAACCTGGCGGCGCAGTCCTACGTCCCCACTTCCTGGACCC
Source organism: Gemmatimonadales bacterium (assembly GCA_035700905.1). Classification (GTDB taxonomy): domain Bacteria; phylum Gemmatimonadota; class Gemmatimonadetes; order Gemmatimonadales; family GWC2-71-9; genus DASQPE01. The sequence goes on from DASSOD010000205.1 coordinate 4,723, forward strand.
AGCCCGTGCTCACGGGCGAATTCACCGCGCTGGGCGTGACCCGCATCCTGGAGGCAATCCGGCTGGTCCATCCGGCCGCCCGGTTCTACCAGGCGAGCTCGTCCGAGATGTTCGGCAAGGTGACCGAGACCCCGCAGAACGAGCGCTCCCGGTTCTATCCCCGGTCGCCCTACGGGGTCGCGAAGGTCTACGGCCACTGGATCACGGTGAACTACCGCGAGTCGTACGGCCTGTACGCGGTGAGCGGAATCCTCTTCAATCACGAGTCGCCGCGGCGCGGCATCGAGTTCGTCACGCGCAAGGTCACGGACGGCGTCGCGCGGATCAAGCTCGGCCTGGCCCGCGAGCTCCGGCTCGGCAATCTCGACGCCAAGCGCGACTGGGGGTACGCGGCCGACTACGTGGACGCGATGTGGCGCATGCTCCAGCGGCCGGAGCCGACGGACTACGTGGTGGGCACCGGCGTCGCGCACAGCGTGAGGGACCTGGTGGAGGTGGCGTTCGCCCACGTGGGCCTCGACTGGCGCAAGCACGTCGCGGTGGATCCGAAGTTCATCCGCCCCGCCGAGGTTGACCTCCTGCTGGCCGACGCGTCGAAGGCGCGAACCGAACTGGGGTGGGCGCCCACGGTGTCGTTCGAGGGGCTGATCGGGATGATGGTGGACGCCGACCTGCGCAGGCTCGCCGCGGGCGCATGAACGTGCTCGTGACCGGCGCCGACGGATTCGCGGGGCGCAACCTGGTGCGGCGCCTCGCGGGGGCCGGGCACGCGGTCGCGGCCGGCTGCAGGCCAGGCGGTCCGCCGTTGGACGCGTGGCTCGGCGCGCCGCCCGGCCGCGAGCGGGTGTCGATCGTGCCGCTGGAGCTCGAGGACGAGGGCTCGGTGCGATCTGCCGCCGCGCGTCCGCTGGACGCGGTGGTGCATCTCGCGGCGATCAGCTCGGGCAGCGCGGCGCGGCGCGACCCGGCGGGCGCCTGGACAGTGAACGCCGTCGGCACCGTGCGCCTGCTGCACGCGCTGGCCGCGCGGCGGGAGCAGGGGCTGGCCGATCCGCTGGTGCTCGTCGTCTCGACCGGAGAGGTGTACGGCGGGGGCGCCGCGCACCCGCGGCGCGAAACGGAGCCGGTGGCGCCGCTCTCGCCGTACGCGGCGAGCAAGGCGGCGGCGGAGCTGGCGGCGTTCGAGACCTGGCGGCGCGCGGGGCTTCGCGCCATCATCGCCCGGTCGTTCCAGCACATCGGGCCGGGGCAGGGGCCGCCCTTCGTGGTGCCGGCCTGGATCGCCAGGCTGCGGGAGGCGCGCCGACAGGGGGGCGGGCGTGTCGCCACTGGGAATCTCGATCCGGTGCGCGACCTGCTCGACGTGCGCGACGTGGTCGATGCGTACGTGGCGCTGCTCGAGCGCGGCGCGCCGGGTGAGGTCTACAACGTGGCGAGCGGCGTCGGCGTCCGGCTCGGCGACCTGTTCCGCCGCCTGGCCGAGCTGCTCGGGGTGGACGCCACGCCGGAGCCCGATCCGGCGCTCGTGCGCCCGGCCGATCTGCCGCACCTCGTGGGCGACGCGACCAAGCTGCGGCGGGCCACCGGGTGGGCGCCCCGATACACGCTGGACGAGACGTTGCGCGGAGTGGTGGATGCCCAAGCGGACTGACCTGAAGAGCATACTCCTCGTCGGCTCCGGCCCGATCGTGATCGGGCAGGGGGCCGAGTTCGACTACTCCGGCACGCAGGCGGTGCGCGCGCTGAAGGAGGAGGGATACCGGGTCGTGCTGGTCAACTCCAACCCCGCGACGATCATGACCGACCCCGAGCTCGCGGACCGCACCTACATCGAGCCGGTCACGCCCGAGTGGGTGGCGAAGGTGATCGAGCGGGAGCGGCCGGACGCGCTGCTGCCCACCATGGGCGGCCAGACCGCGCTCAACGTGGCCATGGCGCTCTACCGCGACGGCACGCTCGACCGGTTCGGGGTGGAGCTGATCGGCGCCTCCGAGCGCGCCATCCGCATCGCGGAGGACCGGGAGGAGTTCGCGGCCGCGATGCGCCGCATCGGGCTGGCCACGCCCAAGGGGCGCGTGGTGCGCAGCCTGGAGCAGGCCCGGGAGGCGGTCGAGGAGACGGCCTATCCGGCCATCTGCCGCCCGTCCTACACCCTGGGCGGCACCGGCGGCGGGATCGCGTACAACCGCGAGGAGTTCGAGGAGCTGATCCGCCGCGGTCTCGAGCTCTCGCCGGTGGGATCGGTGCTGGTGGAGCGGAGCATCATCGGGTGGAAGGAGTTCGAGCTCGAGGTGATGCGGGACGGGGCCGACAACGTGGTCATCGTCTGCTCGATCGAGAACCTCGACCCGATGGGCGTGCACACCGGTGACTCGATCACCGTGGCCCCGGCCATGACGCTCACCGACCGCGAGTACCAGCGCATGCGTGACGCCGCCATCGCGGTGATCCGCGAGGTCGGGGTGGCGGCGGGCGGCTGCAACATCCAGTTCGCGGTGGACCCGGCGAGCGGCGAGCAGCTGGTGATCGAGATGAACCCGCGGGTGTCGCGCTCCTCGGCGCTCGCGTCGAAGGCGACCGGGTTTCCCATCGCGCGGATCGGCACCAAGGTCGCGGTGGGCTACCGGTTGGACGAGCTGCCGAACGACATCACCAGGACCACGCCGGCCTCCTTCGAGCCGGTGCTCGACTACGTGGTCGTGAAGATCCCGCGCTTCGCGTTCGAGAAGTTCCCGTCGGCCGATCCCGTGCTCACCACCCAGATGAAATCCGTGGGCGAGGTGATGGCCATCGGGCGCACCTTCAAGGAGGCGCTGCAGAAGGGGCTGCGGGGCCTCGAGGCAGACCGGCCCGGCTGGACCGTCGGGGCGACCCTGGGGGACGACCGGCTCGACGCCTCCGATCGCGAAACGCTCCTCGCCGCCGTCGGGCGCCCCACCCCCGAGCGCATCTTCCAGCTCAAGCACGCGCTCGCCGCGGGCATCGAGGTGGCGACGCTCGCCGAGCGAAGCGGGATCGATCCCTGGTTCCTCTACCAGCTGCAGGACCTGCTCGAGGCGGAGCGCGGGTGGGTGGAGGCGGCCGCCGGCGCGCTCAAGGCCCCGGCGCTGATGCGGCGCATGAAGCGGCTCGGGTTCTCCGACCGCCAGCTGGGCGACCTGATCGGCGCGGGCGAGCGCGACGTCCGCGCGGCGCGCCACCGGCTCGGCATTCGCCCGGCGTTCAAGACGGTGGACACCTGCGCCGGCGAGTTCCCCTCCGCGACCCCCTACCTCTACTCCTCGTACGACGACGAGAACGAGTCGCGCGCGTCCGGGGAGCGCACGGTGGTCATCCTGGGGAGCGGCCCCAACCGGATCGGCCAGGGTGTCGAATTCGACTACATGTGCGTGCGCGCCACGCTCGCCTTCCGCGAGATGGGCTACCGCACCGTCATGATCAACTCCAATCCGGAAACGGTCTCGACCGACTTCGACGTCTCCGACGCGCTGTACTTCGAGCCGCTCACGCTGGAGGACGTGCTCGAGGTCGTCCAGCTGGAGCGGCCGCTCGGCGTGGTGGTGCAGCTCGGCGGGCAGACCCCGCTCCGGCTGGCGCGGGCGCTCGAGCGGGAGGGGGTCCGCATCCTCGGCACCTCCTCCGACGCGATCGACGCCGCCGAGGATCGCAAGCGGTTCGAGGCGCTGGCCCGCGAGCTCGGCGTGGCGCAGCCCCCCAGCGGGACGGCGACCTCGGTCGAGGCGGCGGCCGCGGTGGCCGCCCGCGTCGGCTACCCGGTGCTGGTGCGCCCCTCGTACGTGCTCGGCGGGCGCGCGATGGAGATCGTCTACGACGAGGCCTCGCTCCGGAGCTACTTCACCCGCGCCGCGCGCGTGGCGCCCGAGCACCCGGTGCTGATCGACCGCTTCCTCGAGGACGCCTTCGAGGCGGACGTCGACGCGATCGCGGACGGCACCCGCTGCGTGATCGGCGGCGTGATGCAGCACATCGAGGATGCGGGCATCCACTCCGGCGACTCCGCCTGCGTGCTCCCTCCCTACCTCATCACCGACGCGCAGGTGGAGGAGATGCGGCGCCACACCCGCGCGTTCGCGGAGCGGCTCGGCGTGGTGGGCCTGATCAACGCCCAGTACGCGATCAAGAACGGCGTGGTCCACGTCCTGGAGGTGAACCCGCGCGGGTCCCGCACGGTGCCGTTCGTGTCCAAGACCACCGGCGTGCCGCTCGCCGGCCTGGCCGCGGCGCTGATGGCGGGGAACACCCTCGACGAGCTCGGTCTGCACGACGACGTGCTCCAGCCCTACGTGGCGGTGAAGGAGGCGGTCTTCCCCTTCACCAAGCTCCCGGGCGTAGACACCGTGCTCGGGCCGGAGATGCGCTCGACCGGGGAGGTCATGGGCATCGCGGACTCGTTCGGCATGGCGTTCGCCAAGGCGCAGATCTCGGCGGACGGCGCGCTGCCGCTCTCCGGCACGGTGTTCGTCACCGTGAACGACCACGACAAGAACACCGTGGTGCCGATCGCGCGGCGCTTCCACGCGCTCGGGTTCCGCATCCTCGGCACCGAGGGCACCGCGCGGCACCTCCGGGCGCGCGGGATTCCCACCGAGCGCGTGCTCAAGGTCTACGAGGGCCGGCCCAACGCGATCGACCTCATCGTCTCGGGCGCGATCCAGCTCCTGATCAACACGCCGCTCGGCAAGCTCACCCAGCAGGACGATTACGCGATCCGGCGCGCCGCGCTCCAGCATCGCGTGCCCTACACCACCACGCTCTCCGCCGCCTCGGCGGCGTGCGACGCGGTCATCGCCCTCCGGAGCCGCGCGGGCGAGGTGCGCTCGCTGCAGGAGTGGCACGTGCTGGCGCGGGAGATGTCGGCCGAATGGACCGGATGACCGCCCGCGATCCCGCGTTCGCGGCGGGGCTCCGCGCCCGGGTGCGCGGCGAGGTGCGGGAGCGCGAGGCGCTGGGCCGGTACTCCACCTATCGGATCGGCGGGCCGGCCACGGTGCTCCTTCCCGGCGTTCCCGAGGACGTGGCCCGGGCGCTCCGGTTCGCCGCCGACGAGGGCGTCCCCTGGTTCGCGCTGGGCCTCGGCTCCAATCTCCTCCTCCCCGACGAGGGGCTCGACGCGCTCGTGATCCGCCTGGGCAAGGGGCTCGACGCGCTCGTGCGCGACGGCACGCGCTGGCGGCTCGGCGGGGGCCTGCCTGCGCCCATCGCCGCGCGCCGGACCGCCGAGGCCGGGCTCGCGGGCGTGCACCGCTTCGTGGGCGTGCCGGGGACGGTGGGCGGGGGCGTCTACATGAACGCGGGCTGTCACGGGGGCGAGTGGGCCGACGTGGTGCAGCAGGTGACCGTGGTGGACGCGTCCGGCGCGGACCGGACGCTCGCGCGGCGGGACATTCCCTTCACGTACCGCCGGAGCGGGCTCGAGGGCTGCGTGGTGGTCGAGACCGTAGTGCAGCTTCAGCCCGACGACCCGGCTCGCATCGGCGCCGAGCTGTCGGAGCTCTTCCGCTGGCGCCAGGAAGGCACGCCGTTCAACCAGCCCTGCTGCGGCAGCGTGTTCAGGAACCCCGGCGGCCCGAGCTGGAAGCGCACGGAGGGGCCCCGCACGGCGGGGCAGCTGATCGAGGCGGCCGGGCTCAAGGGGCATCGGGTGGGCGGCGCCGAGGTCTCCCGCATGCACGCCAACTACTTCGTCAACACGGGCGCGGCCACGGCGGCCGACGTCCGCGCGCTGATCGCGCACGCGCAGGAGGCGGTCGAGCGGCGCTTCGGAGTGCGGCTCGAGACCGAGGTGAAGCTCATCGGCGCCCGCGGCGAGTATCTGGCGGAGGCCGCGTGAGCGACGTCTTCGTGCACGAGTCGTCCTACGTGGACGAAGGCGCGGTCGTCGGGCGGGGCACCAAGGTCTGGCACTTCTGCCACGTGATGCCGGGGGCGGTGATCGGAGAGCGGTGCAACCTGGGCCAGAACGTGGTCGTGATGTCCGGGACCCGCATCGGAAACAACGTGAAGATTCAGAACAACGTCTCGGTCTACGAGGGCGTCGAGCTGGAGGACGACGTCTTCTGCGGGCCGAGTTGCGTGTTCACCAACGTGCTGAACCCGCGAAGTCACGTCTCGCGCAAGTCGGAGTATCGCCGGACGCTGGTGCGCCGGGGCGCCTCCATCGGCGCCAACGCGACCATCGTCTGCGGGGTGACGCTGGGGGAGTACAGCTTCATCGGGGCGGGGGCAGTGGTCACCTCCGACGTGCCCGCCTTCGCGCTCATGCTCGGGGTGCCGGCCCGCCGGGTCGGCTGGATGTGCCGGTGCGGGGAGCGGCTCCGGCTCGCGGACGCCGCCCCGCGGTGTGCGGCCTGCGGGTCGACGTACCGGGAGGAGGCCGGCCGGCTCCGCTCGATTGACCCTCCCGACACCCACGGCTAAGTTGTTAAGCTTTCGCCGGTTCCATCACTCCGCCGCCCCGCGCAGGTGACGCCTTTGAACGTTCCCCTCCTCGACCTCGTCGCGCAGCACCGCAGCATTCGGGACGAGGTCCTGCCGGCGGTCCAGTCGGTGATCGAGCGTCAGCAATTCATCATGGGCCCGGAGGTCGCACAGCTCGAGACCGACGTGGCTCGGCTCTCGGCCGTCCGCCACGGAATCGCCTGCGCCAGCGGAACCGACGCCCTCCTCCTCCCGCTCAAGGCGCTCCAGCTCCGGCCGGGCGACGAGGTGATCGCCCCGGCGTTCACGTTCTTCGCCACCGCGGGCGCCATCCACAACGCCGGCGGCACGCCGGTGTTCGCGGACATCGACCCGGACACGTTCAACCTCGCGCCCGACGCGGTCGAGGCGGCCGTCACGCCCCGCACCCGGGCGATCATCGCGGTGCACCTCTACGGCCAGATGGCGCCGGTGGAGCGGCTGCTCGAGATCGCCCGGCGGCACGAGCTCGTGCTCATCGAGGACGCGGCGCAGGCCATCGGCGCACGCCGGCGCATCGAGGGCGCCTGGCGCACGGCGGGCGAGCTGGGGTGGGCGGGCGCGCTGTCGTTCTTTCCGAGCAAGAACCTGGGCGGGTGGGGCGATGGCGGGATGATGCTCACGCAGGACGACGCGCTGGCGGCGCGGCTGCGGAAGCTGAGGCTCCACGGCGGCGCCAAGCAGTACCACCACGAGGAAGTCGGCACCAACAGCCGGCTCGACACGCTGCAGGCGGCCGTCCTGCTGGTGAAGCTCCGCCACCTGCCCGCATGGAGCGCGGCGCGGCGCCGGCGGGCGGCCCGCTACTCGCAGGCGTTCGCGGGTCATCCCGCGGTCTGCCCCCCGCGGGTGGATCCGGCCAACGAGCACATCTTCCACCAGTACACCCTTCGGGCGGACCGGCGCGACGACCTGCTCGCCCACCTCAAGTCGCGCGGGATCGGGCACGCGGTGTACTACCCGACCCCGCTTCACCTGCAGCCGTGCTTCGCCCAGCTCGGATACCGCCCTGGGAGCCTGCCGGTCACCGAGTCGGCCACCGGCGCGGTGGTCTCGCTGCCGATCTACCCCGAGCTGAGCGACGCGCAGCAGGACGCGGTGATCGAGGCGGTCAGGGGCTTCTACGGATGAGTCGGCTCAGGATCGGCGTGATCGGCGCCGGTGCGTGGGGCCAGAACCACGTGCGCACCCTCGCCGGGCTGGCCGAGGCCGAGCTCGCGGCCGTCTGCGATCTGAGCCCGGCGATCCGGGACCGGGTGCGGCGGCAGCATCCGGGCGTGCACGTGACCGACTCGGTCCCGGACCTGCTGGGCCGCGTGGACGCCGTGGTGATCGCGTCCACCGCGCGGACCCACGCCGAGCTCGCGCTCGCGGCCATCGAGGCAGGCGTGCCGGCGCTGGTGGAGAAGCCGTTCGCCCTCACCGTGGCGGACGCGGAGCGGATGGCGGACGCCGCCGCCCGGCGGGGGGTTCCGCTCCTGGCCGGCCACCTGCTCGAGTACCATCCAGTGGTCGAGCATCTGCGCGGCCTCATCGCCGGCGGGCGGCTCGGCACGGTGTACTACCTCTACTCCCAGCGGGTCAACCTGGGGCAGGTCCGGCCGGACGAGAACGCGCTCTGGAGCTTCGGCCCGCACGACGTCTCGGTGGCACTCTTTCTGCTCGGCGACGCGCCCTGCACCGTGAGCGCCCAGGGCCACTCCTACCTGCAGCCGGGCATCGAGGACGTGGTCTTTCTCACGATGACCTTCGCGACCGGGATCGTGGCCCACGCGCAGATGTCGTGGCTCGACCCCCACAAGGTGCGGCGGCTGACGGTCGTCGGCTCGCAGCAGATGGCGGTGTTCGACGATATGCAGCCACGCGAGAAGCTCCGGATCTACGACAAGGGGGTGGATCGCCCGCCCGAGTACCGCTCGTACGGCGAGAGCCTGTCGGTCCGGGAAGGCGACATCTTCATCCCCCGCCTCTCGAACGCGGAGCCGCTCGCCGCCCAGCTCCGGCATTTCGTGCAGGTGGTCCGGGGCGAGGCGACGCCGCGGGCCGACGCGGCGGACGGGGTGCGCGTGGTGCGGGTGCTCGAGGCGGCCAGCCGGTCGCTCGGGCGCGGAGGCGCCCCCATTCACCTCGAGGACCGGGCATGAGCGTAGCGCAGGACCTGATCGCGAGGAGCGAACGCCGCGATCTCACCTTCGGCGTCGTGGGGCTCGGGTACGTCGGCTTGCCGCTGGCCGTCGAGCTCGCGCGGGCGGGGTACCGCGTGCTGGGGTACGACGTGAACCAGCGCGTGGTGGACGGGCTCAACGCCGGCTCGTCGCACATCAAGGACGTGAGCGACGAGGCGCTCGCGGAGATCGCCGGCCGATTCGCGGCCACGGCCGACGGCGCGCGGCTGGCGGAATGCGATGCCGTCTCGATCTGCGTTCCCACGCCGCTCTCCAAGTTCAAGGACCCGGACGTGAGCTACATCGTGGCCGCGACCGAGGCCGTGAAGCGGACGCTCCGCCGGGGGCAGGCGATCATCCTCGAGAGCACGACCTATCCCGGCACCACCCGCGAGATCCTGCTCCCGGCGCTCGAGAGCACCGGGCTCACGGTTGGAGCGGATTTCTTCCTCGCGTTCAGCCCCGAGCGGGTGGACCCGGGCAACCCCACCTACGGCACGCGCAACACGCCCAAGGTGGTGGGCGGCATCACCGCCGATTGCCGCCGGGTCGCGATGGCGCTCTACCGCGGCGTCATCGACACCCTGGTGCCGGTCTCGACCACCGAGGCGGCCGAGCTCGTGAAGCTGCTGGAGAACACCTTCCGCAGCGTGAACATCGGGCTCGTGAACGAGATGGCGATCGTCTGCGACAAGCTGGGCGTGGACGTGTGGGAGGTGATCGAGGCGGCCGCGACCAAGCCCTTCGGCTTCATGAAATTCCTGCCCGGCCCCGGGCTCGGCGGCCACTGCATTCCAATCGACCCGCACTACCTCGCCTGGAAGATGCGCGGGCTCAACTACAAGACCCGGTTCATCGATCTCGCCGGCGAGCTGAACACCGAGATGCCGGTGTTCTGGGTCCGGAAGGTGGTCGAGGCGCTCAACAGCCAGGGGCGCGCCGTGCGGGGGGCGAACGTGCTGGTGCTCGGCGTCGCGTACAAGCGGGACATCGACGACCTCCGGGAGAGCCCGGCGCTCGACATCATCCGGCTGCTGGAGCAGCAGGGCGCGCGGGTGTCGTACCACGACCCGCACGTCGCGGCGTTCTCCGAGGACGGGCACGAGTACCGTTCCGTGCCGCTGTCGCCCGCCGCGGTGGAGGCCGCGGACTGCGTCGTGGTGGTGACCGATCACTCGACGATCGACTTTCACATGGTGAAACGGCACGCGCGGGTCGCGGTGGACACGCGCCACGCCTTGCCCAAGGGAGACTAGCATGCACGTGGCGGTGGTCGGCAGCGGGTACGTGGGACTGGTCGCCGGGGCGTGCCTGGCGGAGACCGGCAACGACGTCGTGTGCGTGGACGTGGACGCGCGCAAGATCGAGCGGCTCCGGCAGAGCGACATCCCGATCTACGAGCCCGGGCTCGAGCCGATGGTGCGGCGCAACCAGGAGGAGGGCCGCCTCACCTTCAGCACCGACATCGGCGAGGCGGTGCGCCGCGCGCGCGTCATCTTCATCGCCGTCGGCACGCCGCCGGGCGAGGACGGGTCGGCCGACCTCCAGCACGTGCTCGCCGTGGCGACCGCC
>DASSOD010000206.1:0-8820 GCA_035700905.1 Gemmatimonadales bacterium
TAGTCATTGGGTGCCCTGCGAGCGCCGCCGGCGCCGACCGCGTAAGTTTGCTGGCCGTGGACCGGCCGCACGGCCGGTTTGATCACGAGGCAGCCCAGACTCGGAGGCTGTTCCGGCATGTGCGGCATCGTAGCGATCTACCACCCCCAGGGGCCCATTTCGTCGGAGGCGCTGCGCCGCGCCACCGCGTCGCTGTACCACCGCGGACCCGACGGCCAGCGGCAGTGGGTCGCGCCGCACGGGCGGGTCGGGCTGGGCCACGCGCGGCTCAGCATCATCGACCTCGTCACCGGGGACCAGCCGATCGCGAGCGAGGACGGCCGGCGCCACATCGTGGTGAACGGCGAGTTCTACGACTACGAGCGGATCCAACGCGAGCTCGCCAAGGCGGGCCACCGCCTGCGCACCCGGTCCGACAGCGAGATCGCGCTGCACCTCTACGAGGACCTCGGACCGCAGTGCCTGCACCGGCTGCGGGGCGAGTACGCGTTCGTCCTCTGGGACGACGCGCACCAGCGGCTGTTCGCGGCGAGAGACCGGTTCGGCATCAAGCCGCTCTTCTTCGCGCGCCACGAGGGGGCGCTCTACCTCGCCTCGGAGGTCAAGGCGCTCTTCGCGGCCGGCGTGCCGGCCCGCTGGCACCGGGAAGGCTTGTACCACGCCACGCTGGTGGGCTCGCATCCGACGGAGACCCTCTACCACGGCGTCTCTCAGCTTCCGCCCGGGCACTATTTGATCGCCGGGCCTGGCGGAATCCAGATACACCGGTACTGGGACTTCGACTACCCGGAGGTGAGCGGCACGCCCGCCCGCTCCGACGACGACTGGTCGGCGGAGTTCCAGGCGGTCCTGCAGGAGGCGGTCAGGCTCCGGCTCCGGGCCGACGTGCCGGTCGGATGCTATCTCAGCGGGGGCCTCGACTCGTGCAGCGTGCTCGGCCTGGCGGCCCGGCAGGCGGCCGAGCCGATCCGCGCGTTCACGCTCGCGTTCGACCACGCCGACTACGACGAGGAGGCGATCGCGCGGGAAATGGCGGCGCTGGCGAACGCGGAGTTCTGCCCGATCCCGATCCGGCAAGCCGATCTCACCGACGACTTCGCCGACGCCACCTGGCACTCGGAGACCCTCTGCCTCAACGCGCACGGGGTGGCGAAATTCGCGTTGAGCCGGGCGGTGCGGGATGCCGGCTACAAGGTCGTCCTCACGGGCGAGGGATCGGACGAGATTCTCGCCGGCTACCCGCACTTCCGCCGCGACATGCTGCTCTACGACAGCGGCGGCCAGGATCCGGGCGCCATCCAAGCGCTCCTGGCGGAGTTGGAGCGCAGCAATCCGGTGTCGCGCGGCCTGTTGCTGCCCGATGGCGAGGCGGCATCGCTCGAGGGGGTGCGGCGCCTGCTGGGGTTCGTGCCGAGCTGGATGGAGGCGGCGGCCGGGCGGATGCGCAAGATGGAGGGGCTGTGGGCCGACGACTTCCGCGCCGAGTTCGCCGACCAGGAAGCGTATCACCCCTTGCTGAGCGGCCTGGACGTGCGCGGGCAGCTCCGCGGGCGCGCTCCGGTGAACCAGGCGCTCTACCTCTGGGCCAAGACGATTCTCCCCGGCTACATCCTCACCGTGCTCGGCGACCGGATGGAGATGGCCCACTCGGTCGAGGGCCGGGTCCCCTTCCTCGACCACGAGGTCGTGGAGCTCATCGCCGCGATGCCGGTCGCACTCAAGATCCGGGGGATGACGGAGAAGTTCGTGCTGCGGGAGGCGGCGCGTCCGGTGCTGACCGAGACGGTCTATCGCCGGCAGAAGCACCCCTTCCTGAGCCCGCCGGCGACGCTCAATCCGCACGACCGCCTGCACCAGATGGTGCAGGACACCCTGCGTGGGTCCGGGCTCCGGCGGGTTCCCTACATCGACCAGGCCCGCGTGGTGCGAATGCTGGACCGCCTGCCGGGGTTGGAGCCTGGCGAGCAGGTCGCGATAGACCAGATCCTGATGACCCTGCTCAGCGCGTGCGTGCTGGGGGAGCGCTTCGCGCTGGCGGCGTGAAACGAAGCGGCCCGCGGCACCATCCAGTGCCGCCTTGCGTCGCGAGCCTCCGAGCGGCGGTCACGGCGTGCGAATCGCCTGGATGAGCGATACGTCCGGCTGAACCCGCCTCACCCAGGCGTCGATCTCCGGCGGGAAGATGGTGCCCGTCTTGCGGGAGACCGACACCTGGAATCCCCCCGCGTGGAGCAGGCGGACCACCTCGTCTTCGTCCGCACGCGCCCGTCCGCCCGTCCCGTGAAACTCCAGGCCCACCGCTCCGACCAGGTGCAACCGCCGCGCGACCGACCTCAGCACGTCGAGCTCCGCCCCCTCGATGTCAAGCTTGAGGTAGTCGATCGGGCCCGTCAGGTAGTCGGCGAGCGGCACGGTGCTCACGAGAATCGAGCGCTCGGATCGCTGGGTGCCCCATTCTCGCCGGAGCGAGTGCGCGGAGGCCATGGGGGCATCCACGCCGAACTCCCCGAACAGCGGCGCGGCGCCCCGACGGTCCGAGACGGCCACGTTCAGCAGCTCGACTCCCTCGAATCCGTTGATCGCGACGTTCAGCCCGAGGAGCCGAAACGTCTCGGGATCCGGCTCGAAGGCGATGATGCGCGCCTTGGGGAACCGCCGCTTGAACCACGCGATGGAGAGGCCGATGTGGCTGCCGCAGTCGAGGATGGCGGGATCGTCCTTGTCGCAGGGAAACGCGTATTCCCCTCCCTCGAAGATCTCCCGTGCGAGGAGCTCGAACTCGGCCTCGTTCCGATGGTGGAAGGTGAATCCCTCCCACTGGGCGATCTGGGTTCGCACGGGCGCTTCCTCGTCGGCCGGCTCTCGGCGGCGGTGTAATGTGAGGCGTCCCGACGCTCCCTGCCAGCTTGGGGGCGTGTGCCTCGGCTTCTAGCCGAGGAACCGGGCCGGCGGACGCGGCGGAAGGATTCTACCCGTGCCCCATGGCCGTCACGTCCCGCCGACCGCGCTCAATCCCCGATCAACTGGTACGCCGACGTCCAGAAGTCCCGCGTGACGGGGGACAGCACGAGCCGGTCCGGGCGGCGCTGGACCATGAGCACGCCGATCAGCTCCTCCCGCGGGTCCACGTGCCATGAGGTGCCGAAGGCCCCGTCCCAACCGAAGCGTCCCGGCCCCTCGGCCAGGTCGTGGCGCGCCGTTACGACGCCCAGACCGAATCCCCAGCCGCGCGATTCCCAGAAGTGCTCGAAGAACGGCGAGGCCGCCTTCTGCTCGGGCGTGAGGTGATCCATGGTCATGAGCTCTACCGCGGGCCGCGAGAGAATCCGCTCGCCTCCGTAGGCTCCGTTCGCCAGCATCATCCGGCCGAAGGCGAGCAGATCGTCGGCGGTCGAGACCAGCCCGCCGGCGCCGGACTCGAAGGCCGGCGGCCGCGCGGCGTAGCCGCCGCGCGCCGGCTCCAGCACCACGAGCTCGCCGGTCGCCATATCGCTGCCGTAACAGGCCGGAAGGCGCTCGAGCTCCGCCTCCGGCACGTAGAACCCGGTGTCCGTCATGCCGAGCGGCTCGAAGATGCGCTCGTGGAGGAACGCTCCGAGCGAGGTGCCCGCCACCCGCGAGATCAGCACGCCCAGGATCTCGCCGCTCGTGTGGTACAGCCACCGCTCGCCGGGTTGGTGCGCCAGCGGGAGGCTGCCCAGCCGCGTCATGAACTCGTCCGGCGTGCCGGCGAAGGGCCATTCGGCGAGCGACAGGCTCGCCGCCGACAGCGCGCGTTGAAACGGGGAAGCGGGCGAGAGAAACATCAGCTCGCCGTAGCCCGACCGGAACGTGAGGAGGTCGCGCAGGGTGATCGGCCGATTGGCGGGCACCGTGTCGTCCAACGGGCTCTCGATCGTCCGGAGGACCTGGCGCGCGGCGAGCTCCGGCAGCCAGGGGTCCACCGGATCGTCGAGCCTCAGCCTGCATTCCTCCACCAGGATCATGGCGCCGACGGCGGTGATCGGCTTGGTCGTGGAGGCGAGGCGGAAGATCGTGTCCCGCCCGAGCGGCGCGTCGCTGCCGAAGCCCATCGTGCCGATCGTCTCGACGTGCTGCCGTCCGCGCTGGTGGACCAGCGCGACGACCCCCGGGACCTCGCCGCTGTCGACGTGCCGGCGCAACGCGTCGTGCATGCGCGCGAGCCGCGCGGCCGGGAAGGCGCTGGCGGCGGCGGGAGAGGCTCGCTGCGGCGTTTCCGCGCGGCGCCGCGTGTAGGGGGAGCGATCGACCATGGTCCGTACCTCCGGCGACGAATGCGGGCGACGTCATCGTGCGATCGAAGCGTCGAACATAGGATGAAGCCCGGGTTAGCCTGTCTTCAGAAACGAGCCCAGGGGCGCGGCACCGGCCGGGGGCCAGGCGCACCGCGGCGGGCCCGCAGTCATCGCACCTCGAGCCGCACCCTCTCCACGCCCTCGCGCACGTCCACGTCAACCACCGACGGCGTCCGCTCCGCGGGGATGAAGCTGATCGCGCCGCTGCGCTCGAGGTACGCCAGCCGGATGCCGGACAGGTCCGTCCGGCGCGCCTGCAATCGGAGGGCCTGCTTGAGGTCCTGCTCCGAGACGCCGGCTTTGCGCATCTCGTCCCGATCCGCGCGGCCGTCCTGGACCAGGAGCCGCGGGCGGCCCTTCACCAGCGGGCCGAGCCAGTCGAGCCGGTAAGCGAGCGCGGCGAGCAGCCAGTGCAGGGCGACCAGCACGGCCCCGCTCACCAGCGTGGGAAGCATCGGCTCCGAGCCGGTGATGGCGCGGCTCATGATCGAGCCGAGCATGATGGCGACGATGACGTCGAACGCGCTCGCCTGGCTCAGGAAGCGCTTGCTGCCGAAGCGCACGGCCGCGAGCGCGAAGGCGTAGACCAGGACGGTGCGGAGCGCCGTCTCGAGCGCTCCCAGGTCCTGAACCTCCCGGGTGAGCCCCAGCGCGCTGTCGATCTGGACCCAGGCGAACGCGGCCATGATGGATCTCCTTGGTTGCGGACGCTCTCAGCCGTCCGGGGCACCGGCCTCCCGGCCGACAAGCCAGGTCTCCGCCTCCGCCCGCGCCTCGCGCGTGGCCTCCCCGATCACCGGCGTGGCCTGGTGCACGCGCACGGGGCCGCTCAGGGCGAGCTTGCCGGTGCGCTCGATCTGCTCGTGGGCGTGCCGGCTCACGCCGCTGAGGTAGAGCCGCCCGTGCGCGGCTTGCAGGCTCTCAGCGTAGTGCGCCAGCACGTCGATCAAGGTGGCGCCGAGCGTATGGCGGCCGCGGAGGCGCAGGATCACCACGGGGCGATCCGCGCCGCGCGGCGACGGCAGCAGCCGCTCCAGCGTGCGCGCCCCGGCGTAGAACAGGTGGCCGTACACGTCGAGGACCGTGGCGCGGTTGGAGGCCAGGCGGCCCGCGGGCGCGCGCTCCTCGACCCGGCCGTCGGGCCGCTCCACCAGCTCCACCAGGGACACGTCGGTGGAGGACTTGGCGACGAAGAGCAGCGCCGAGAGCACCGCGCCGAGCCCGACGGCGGCCTGGATGGGCAGCAGCAGGGTGGCGAGCAGCGTCGTCACCGCGGCCAGCGTGGAGGGCCAGCCGGTCCGGGAAACTGCGAGGATCTCGCGCGGCTTGAGCCCGCCCAGTCCGGCCAGAATGAGCAGGGCGCCGAGCGACGGCATCGCGACGAGCGCGACGAGGTTGGGGGCGGCGAGCACGAGCAGGGCCAGCCCGGCTCCGGCGATCACCGGGGCCCTCCGGCTCTCCGCCCCGGCGATGACGCCCAGCGCGGTGGAGCTGAGGGAGCCGCCCACCGGGAGCCCGCGAAAGAGCCCGGATACCACGTTGGCGGTCCCTTGGGCGATCAGGTCCCGCCGGAGGCTCGTCTCCCCGCCGGGATTCGACACCGTTTGGCTCACGCCGACCCCCTGCACCAGCACGACGAGCGCGACGGACAACGCGCCCGTGATCACCCCCGGCGTGAAGTCGCGGAGGGCCGGCAGGGCCGGAAGGGGGAGGCTGCGCGGGATCGCGCCGAGGTCGCCCACGACCTGAACGCCGCGGAGGCCGGCGAGCCCCACCACCGCGGATGGCACGGCGATCGCCACCAACCGCCCCAACGAGCCCAGCCCGACGCGCGGCAGCAGCAGGGCGAGGAGCAGCGTGAGCGCCGCGACCGACAAGGTCGGCAAATGGATCGCCCCGGCGTGCGCGACGAGGTCCGCCGTCTGGGTGACCCGGTTCGCGCCGTTGCCGGCGTAGCCCGTCACGGTGGGGAGCTGACTCAGCACCAGGAGGATCGAGATGCCGGCAAGGAATCCCGTCAGCACGGAATAGGAGACGAAGCGGGTATACCGGGCGAGGCCGAGAAGGCCGCCCACCCCGAGGGCGATCCCGGTCAGGATCACGAGCGCGAACAGCGCCGATGCGCGCCGCTCGTCGGTCAGGCCGCCCAGCGATTGGCTCGCCGTGAGGGAGGCCGCCGCGGTGGTGCTGATCACCATGAGCTGGGTGCTCGAGGTGAGGCCTCCGACCAGCGGCCCGAAGATCGTGCCGTAAAGCCCATGGATGGGGCTCACGCCCACCAGAAGCCCGTTCGCCATGCCGTCCGGCACGTTGGCGACGGCGACGCTGAGGCCGGCGACGGCATCGTCGCGCAGCGATCGCGGCCGCGGGAGCCGCAGCCGCAGGCGATTCTCGACCGCCTCGCGAAGCCCGCCGAGTCCCGGCTGGTCGAGCTCGGCGGCGTCGCTCACACCGAGGCCTCGGCGTGCTTGACCTCGCGCGTGCCGAAGAGGCCCAGGTCGAAGGGCGCGCGGTCCTCGCCGAGCTCGCGCGCCACCAGCGCGTGCAGCTTCCCGAGCATGTGCTCCACCAGACCGGGATCGTGCCGGGGATGCTCGGGATGGGCCAGGTTCTCGAGCTCGCCGGGATCGGTCCGGAGGTCGTGCAGCGTCACGTCGCCGGTCGCGTAGAGCTCGGCGACCGTGGACGGGTTGCCGTACTCCTCGGGACTGAACCAGCGGACCAGCTTGTAGCGGCCGTCCACCACGGCGCGGTAGAAGGTGCGCAGCCTGAAGTCCGGGGCGCCGTACTCGCGACCGGCCGCATGGAGCCGCTCCCGGCGCGCGGTTTCGGGATCGACGCCGGGATCGGGCTCGATCGTCCTGAGATCGGTGAGCGCCTGGAGTGCGCCGGACACGGACCACTCCGCGTCGAGCGAGTGGAGCCCGTCCCAGCAGAGGAGAGCGCCGGCGCCGGGCGTGCGGCCGCTCCCGCGCGGGCCGGCCGCAGCCGGGTCGGCGAGCGGCCGCTGCAGGCTGCGGCCCTTGAGGTGCGGGTACCGCTCGCGGATCTCCTGGTCGGTGAGGCCGGCGAACGAGAGCAGCGTGGGCGCGAGGTCCAGGTGCGAGCCGACCGCCGCGGTGCGCCGCCCCCGCGGACCGCCGGGCGCGCAGACCGTCAGGTTCACCACCGCGGCCTCGTCGAAGTGGATCGCGCCCTTCTGGGTCATGCGGTGGGCGCCGTTCATCTCGCCGTGGTCGCTGGTGAGGATCACCACGGTGTTCTTCCAGAGGTCCCGCCGGTCCAGCGCCGCCAGCACCCGCCCGAACTCGGCGTCCACCAGCCGCATGCAGTTGACCAGATAGCTCCGGCGGCGGAGCCAGAGATCGGTGCGGTCGTCGGGCACGCGGCCGTAGTTGAGATCCATGAACTCCTTGTAGCTCCGGACGGCGAACGGCTGCTGCCGGTAGTCGTCGTCGAAGTTCCCGGGCAACCCCAGGTTCCATTCCGGCTCGAACCAGCTCAGCCGCTGCCTGGTGGACTGAAGCCCGTTGATCATGCCGTTGGGGTGGGGCTGCTCGACCGGGTCCGACTGGTAGAACATGATGTCGTGCGGGTTGATCAGGCTGCAGACGAGCAGCCACGGCTGCCCCAGCCGCGGCGCGCGGTGCTCCAGCCAGTCCACCGCCTCGAACGCCGCGGTGCCGTCGAGCTGGGCTCCCTGGAGCGGCGCGCCGAACATCTCGCCCCACTGCTGGTAGTCGGAGAAGCCGTACCGCTCGAGCGCGTCCTCGCTGTGCGGCACGTCCGAGAGGTGCCACTTCCCCTTGAACGCGGTGTAGTAGCCCTGGTCGCGCAGCAGGTGGCCGACGGTGGGGATGTCGCTCGAGAGCTCGTCGATCCACGCGAAGTTGGTGTTGTCCCAGAGCCCCGTGTCCCTGGCGTGCACGCCGGTCCACATGCTCGCGCGGGACGGGGTGCAGATCGGCACCGTGCAGTAGTGCCGGTCGAACGAGACGCCCTCGGCCTCCAGCCGCTCCATCGCGGGGAAGCGCACCTCGGGCGGCAGCCGCATGTGCGTCTGCCACTGGTCCATGCAGAGGATCAGGATGTTGGGGGGCGAGGAGGTCATGCGTGCTCCTGCGCCGCTGCGCCCGGCCGGACGATGCAGCGGAATCCGATGTGACAGGCGGAGGAGTCCGCCGCTTCGCCCTGGCGCGCGGCGGGACGATAGCGGAGGCAGTAGTTGGGCGCGCAGAGGTGCGAGCCGCCCTTGGTCACCCGCCGGGGGATGGCGCCGCCCGGCTCGACCGGCGCGCGGCTTCCGGCCGGCGGCTCCGCCACGCGGGGGTTGCGCGGGATGCAGCACGGCCTGTTCGCGTCGGGCGGGTGGCGCGCGGTGAAGAAGTCCGCCGTCCACTCCCACACGTTCCCGGCCATGTCGTACAGGCCGTAGCCATTGGCGGGGAACGCGCCCACCGGCGAGGTACCCGCGTAGCCGTCGGTCCCAAGGTTCTGCCAGGGA
>DASSOD010000207.1:0-6819 GCA_035700905.1 Gemmatimonadales bacterium
AATCAGCGCGGCTAGCGCCGCGGCGGCGGAGGAGCGCGGCGCGGAGATCCGCGCCGGCAGCCCGGTCGCGCGGATCCTGGTCGAGGGCGGGCGGGCCGTGGGCGTGGCGCTCGAGGACGGCACCGAGATCCGCGCCGCGCGGGTGGCGTCGGGCGCCGACGCCAACGTCACCTTCCTCCACCTGCTCGACCCGAAGGAGCTGCCGGAGGAGTTCGTGGCCTCCGTGCGCGCCATCGACTACGCCAGCGCGAGCTGCAAGATCAACCTGGCGCTGAGCGAGCTCCCCGACTTCACCTGCCTCCCGGGGCGCACCGCCGGCCCGCAGCACCGCGGGACGATCCACCTTTGCCCCACGCTCGATTACATCGAGCGGGCGTACGACGACGCGAAGTACGGCCGGCCGGCGGCGGATCCGAGCATCGAGGCCACCATCCCCTCGGCGCTGGACGACACGCTGGCGCCGCCCGGCTGCTACGTGATGTCCATGTTCACCCAGTACTTCCCCTACGAGGTGAAGCAGGGGTCGCACGACTACTGGCGGGAGCGCTACGCGGACCGCTGCATCGAGATCATGAACGACTACGCGCCCAACTTCAAGCGCTCGGTGATCGCGCGGCAGGTGCTCACGCCGAAGGACCTCGAGGCGCGCTTCGGGCTCACCGGCGGGAACATCATGCAGGGCGTGATGTCGCTCTCGAGCCTCTCCTTCATGCGGCCGGTCCCGGGCTACGCCGACTACCGGACACCGATCCGCAACCTGTATCTCTGCGGCGCCGCCACCCACCCCGGCGGCGGGGTGATGGGCGCCTGCGGCTACAACGCGGCGCGGGAGATCCTGCGCGACGCCCGGCGGCCGTTCGTCACCGGCTCGGCCGCCTGAGCCCGGCGGATGGCGCTCGAGCGCACGCTTCCCCGGGCCTGCTACTTCTCGCCGGAGATCTTCGCGCGCGAGAAGGAGCGCATCTTCTGCCGCGAGTGGGTGTGCGTCGGGCGCGAGGAGGAGATCCCCGCCCCGGGCGACTACCTGCTGCTGGAGCTGGCCGGCGAGAGCGTGCTGGTGGTGCGCACGGCGGCCGGCGCGGTGCGCGGGTTCTATAACGTCTGCCGCCACCGCGGCTCCCGCCTGGTGCTGGACGCGCCGGCCAAGCCCGGCCCGCTCGACCGCCCGGGCCCGTCCGGCCGCTTCGCCGGAGCCATCCGCTGCCCGTATCACGCCTGGACCTACACCCTCGACGGCGCCCTCCGCACCGCGCCGTTCCTCGATGAGGGCGATCTCGTCTGCAAGGCGGACCTGCCGCTGCACGCCGTGGCCGTGGAGGCGTGGGGCGGATTCCTGTTCGCGAATCTCACGCCCGGGGAGGCGGCGGCCGAGGGCCGGACGCTCGCGGCCCAGCTCGCCCGCGTGCCGGAGCGCCTGGCGCGCTATCCGCTCGCCCAGCTCAGGACCGCGCGGCGGATCCGCTACGAGGTGCAGGCCAACTGGAAGGTGCTGGTCGAGAACTACAACGAGTGCTATCACTGCGCCGGCGTGCATCCGGAGCTCTGCCGGATCGTGCCGCAGTTCCGGGTCCGCGGCGGCTCGGAGCTCGACTGGGACCGCGGCATTCCCCACCGGGACGGCGCGTGGACCTTCACCATGAGCGGCACCACGGACCGCGCCCCGTTTCCGGGGCTGAGCGAGGACGAGCGCACCCGGCACAAGGGCGAGCTCATCTACCCCAACTTCATGCTGTCGCTCTCGGCGGACCACGCCGCCGCCTTCACGCTGTGGCCGCGCGGACCCGAGCGCACCACCATCCTTTGCGATTTTCTCTTCCACCCCGACGAGATCGCCAAGGCATCGTTCGACCCCTCCGACGCCGTGGACTTCTGGGACCTCGTGAACCGCCAGGACTGGACCATCTGCGAGGGCGTGCAGCGCGGCATGAGCGCGCGCGTGTTCGAGTCGGGGTACTACGCGCCGATGGAGAGCTGGAGCCTCGACATCCGCCGCTACCTGCGCGAGCGGCTGGGCGAGGACGTGGGGTGAGGCGCGAGTACGAGTACGCCGTGCTCGGCCTCGGCGGGCTGGGCAGCGCGGCCGCGTACTGGCTCGCGCGCGCCGCCGGGCGCGACGTCCTCGGCCTCGAGCAGTTCGAGCTCGGGCACGTCCGCGGCGAGTCGCAGGATCACTCGCGCATCATCCGTCTCTCCTACCACACGCCGGCCTACGTGAAGCTGGCCAAGCTGGCGTACGAGGCGTGGGCCGGGCTCGAGGCGGACGCCGCGGAGCGGGTGGTCCTGCGCACCGGCGGGCTCGACGTCGGCCCGCGCGACGGCGCCATCCCGCTCGAGGGCTACGCCGCGAGCATGGACGCCGCGCGGGTGCCGTACGAGCATCTCGACGCCGCCGAGATCATGCGGCGGTGGCCCCAGTTCCGGCTGGCCGACGACGTGCACGGGCTCTACCAGGCCGACGCCGGCATCGCGATGGCCGCGCGCGCCAACGCGGCGCACCAGCGCGTGGCGCGCGAGCACGGCGCCACGCTGGTCGAGCGGGCGCCGGTCCGGTGCGTTCGCGCGGCGGGCGGCGAGGTGACGATCGAAGCGGGCGGGGTGACCTACCGCGCCCGACGGCTCTGCATCGCGGCGGGGCCGTGGTCAAACGCGGCGCTCGCGCACGTCGGGCTCGAGCTGCCGCTCGAGGTCACGCGGGAGCAGGTCACCTATTTCGCGAGCCCCCACGCGGACGACTTCGCGCCCGGCCGGTTTCCGGTATGGATCTGGATGGACGACCCCTCGTTCTACGGCTTCCCGGTCTTCGGTGAGCCGGGCCCCAAGGCGGCGCAGGATGCGGGCGGCAAGCCCACCACCGCCGATGGCCGCTCGTTCGAGCCCGACCCGGAGAACTTCGCGCGGGTGGAGGCTTTCCTCCGCCGGCATATCCCCACCGCGCTCGGCCCGGTGCTCTCCACCAAGACGTGCCTGTACACCCTCACCCCCGACCGGGACTTCGTCATCGACGCGGTGCCGGGACACGACGGCGTGCTGGTCGCGATCGGGGCGGGGCACGCGTTCAAGTTCGCGTCGCTCATCGGGCGCACGCTGGCGGAGCTCGCGATCGAGGGGCGGGCGCGCGCCGACTTGACCCCGTTCGCCATCACCCGGCCGATCCTCTCGCTGCGGAATCCGCCCCGGCATTACATGCAGTGAGCCGCCAAGCGCGGCCATTCCCTGGGAGCCCGATGCCGTCGCCCGACCGCCCGGACCGGCCCACCCACACCCGCTGGAACATCCTCGGGCTGCTTTTCGCCGCGAGCTTCGTGGCGTACGTGCTCCGCACCAACATGTCGGTGGCGGGCGAGGCGATGGCCGGCGAGCTCGGGCTCACCAAGCTACAGCTCGGAACCGTGCTCGCGGCGTTCGCCTGGGGTTACGCGATCTTCCAGTTTCCGGGCGGCGTTTTGGGCGATCGGGTGGGCGGCCGGAGCGCGCTCGCGGCGATGGCGGTGCTGTGGGCCGTGCTCAATGCGCTCGTCGGTCTGGTGCCCGGGTCCGCCGCTGCATCCACCGGCGTGATCCTGGGCGCATTGATGGTGCTCCGGTTCCTGATGGGCGCGGCGCAGGCGCCGCTCTTCCCGGTGACCAGCGGCGGCGTGATCTCAGACTGGTTCCCCGTCTCGGGATGGGCGCTCCCGAACGGGCTCACCAACGCAGGGCTCACGCTGGGGGCGGCCGCCACCGGGCCGCTCATCGCGTGGCTCACGCAGCACGCCGGCTGGCGCCAATCGTTCGTGCTCACGGCGCCCGCCGGCCTCCTGATCGCCGCCGTCTGGTGGTGGTACGCCCGCGACCGCCCCGCCGAGCACGCGGCCGTCGGCCCGCGCGAGCTCGCGCTGATCGACGCGGACCGGCCGCCCCGGCGCCCCGAGCCGGAGGGCGGCGCGTGGCGCCTGGTGCTGGCCGACCGGAACGTGGCGCTGCTCTCGCTCAGCTACTTCTGCAGCAACTACGTGTTCTACTTCTTCTTCAATTGGCTCTTCATCTACCTGGTCGAGGTCCGCGGCTTCAAGGCGATGGAGGGCGGCTATCTCTCGGCCGCGCCGTGGATCGCCGGGGCCGCGGGCGCGGCCCTGGGCGGTTGGGCGTGCGACGCGCTCGTGGCGCGGGTGGGACCGCGCCGCGGCTACCGCATCCCGTGCGTGACGGGGCTCGTGCTGGTGGCGGGACTGATCGTCGCGGCCGCGACGGCGCGGAACCCGTACGCGGCGGTCGGGTTCCTCTCGCTCTGTCTCGGGCTGCAGCAGATGACCGAAGGCGCGTTCTGGGCGGCCACCATCGCCGTGAGCGGACGTCACGCCTCGGCGGGTTGCGGGCTGCTCAACACCGGGGGCAACGTGGTCGGCGGGGTGGGGGCCCTGCTGGTGCCGGCCACGGCCGGCGCGTTCGGCTGGGTGGCCGCGCTCGGAACGGCGTCGGCCTTCGCGCTCGTGGGGGCGGCTCTCTGGGCGTGGATACGGGCCGACGAGCGTCTCGCGCCCGCGCCGGCCCGCGTCGCCGCGGGGCTGCCGGCGTGACGCGGCGGGGAGGTCAGCCCCGCCGGCTGTGTCCCAGCGCCTTCAGCACCTCCTGATCGAAGGCCGCGGAAAGGCCCTCCCGCCGCGAGTACGGCCCCGGACGATACGCCCGCGAGCGGATCCCGCGTTGGCTCTGCTCGCAGATATGCCAGTCCTGCCGGTTGGTCATGTCCCAGAACTCGACCCCGTCGTTCGGATCGAACCCGGGGCTGGCCAGGGTGTCGGGATGGACCAGCCACTCGCACGCGATCAGCGTGCGCTCCGGCCCGATCGGCCAGAGCGTGTGGTACATGACGTAGTCGGGGTGCAGGCTCAGCAGGACGTTGGGGAAGAGCGAGTAGTAGTACACCCGCTTCAGGTCGTCCGCCGGGAGCTGCCCCACGGGCAGCCCGCACGCGCGGCCGCTCATCGTGAGGCTGTCGCACTCGTCCACGATGTCCATGTAGCCCCCGAGGAAGGGGCCGCGGTAGAGGTCGTTCTCGCCGCTCGTGGGCGGCGAGACCCGAACGAGCGCCGGGTGCACCAGCGGGCAGTGGTAGCACTCGGAGTAGTTCTGGACCACGAGCTTCCAGTTGCACGCGAGATCGTAGTCGATGCGGCGGAAGGCGCGCAGGCTCGGAAGGTTGAACCGCTCGAAGCGGCCGAGGAGCGGCTCGTATGCGTCCTCGAAGGGCTCGGGGTCGGCCGCGAGGTTGATGAAGACGAAGCCCTCCCACACGGCCGTCGCCACCGGGTGCAGCGGCCAGTCCCGCTTGTCGAAGTTCTCGATCGTGTCGGACGAGGGCGCGCCGATCAGCCGCCCGTCGAGGGTCCAGGTCCAGGCATGGTAGGGACACTGGATCGTCTCGGAGAACCGGCCCTGGTGCTCCTCGCAGAGCCGCGTGCCGCGGTGCCGGCACACGTTGTAGTACGCGCGCACCTCCCCGGCGCGGTCGCGCAGCACGATCACGCTCTCGCCGGCCGCCTCCTGCACCAGGAAATCGCCCGGATGCGCGATCCGCTCCGCGCGGCCCACGCAGAGCCAGCGGCGCAGGTAGATCTTCTCCATCTCCTCGGAGAAGACGTCCGGCGAGGTGAAGTAGCGCCCGGGAAGCGTCTGGGCGCCGAGCAGCTCGACGTCGGTGCGCTTGACGAACGTGGCCACGGACGGACCCTGTGCGATGTGGAGCCCGGAATATGCCGCCCGGGAGGCGGCGCGGGAAGCTGAGCCGGGGTCACTCGAGCGTGATGCGGCCCTCGACCACGATATCGGCGTCCAGCCCGTCGATCCGCATGGTGGCGCGCGCCGGGAGCGATTCGCTGCCGGTGAGCCGGCCCGCCTTGAGCGCCGCGTCGACCGCCCGCTCGACCTCGCGCTGCGCGGTCACGCCGAAGTGCTTCAGCAGCTTGCGGAGCGACTGGTTGAACGCCTCTTCATTCATGGTTCTTCCCGCCTCCGAACCAACTGCGAATCCGGTTGTCGACCATGATCACGCTGGTATCACCGCCGAAGTACCAGGTCTCCACTCTGCCGCCCCGCTCGATCGTCACGTTCCGCGGCGGCCCCCACGCGGCGCGCAGCTGCTCGCGGCTCATGCTGCGGCTGATCCGGCGGCAGGCGATCCGGCTGAGAGAGCCGTCGGCCCACTCGGGAAACGAGTCCAGCAGCGCGCCCACCCGCTTGGGGGTCGCGGCCTCGCACTTCGCCCGCTCGACGATTGCGCCGACCCGCGCGCCGATCGCTTCGCGACTGAGCGAGCGGGCGTTCACGCTCACGGAGGTCGCGCCGAGCCGTGCGTCCCTGAACGAGGCGTCCTTGAGCTCGGCGCGAGCCCGAAGCCACCACATCACCCCCCCGGCGGCGCCTCCGATCAGGACCAGCACCATCGCGATCACGCCCAGGAGCCGCCATACCCCGCGGCGCTCCTCCACGATATCGAGCTCGCCGGTCGGCGACAGGAGCTTGAGACTGTTGTCCATGTCCGGGATTGCCCTTGCGACGGCTGGCGACCTCCGCGGTCGCCGGGCGGGCGCGCCGCGCCGACCGGGTCGGCGGCGGCGCTCCGAATGGCTCCAAAATACGATCGGGGTCGGTTATTGCCAGCTACGTACCAGCCCGTCCCAGACCAGGACCGAGGGGCGGCCGGCATACTCCCAATGCTCCGCCGTCAACGCCACCGGGTCCGGCAGCACGTGTTGCGGCGGCCCCCAGGAGGCCTGGAGCTGTTCGGTAGTGAGCCCCGGCCGGATGCTCCGGCAGGCGACGATGGAAAGGACGTCGTTG
>DASSOD010000208.1:0-9857 GCA_035700905.1 Gemmatimonadales bacterium
GACCTCCTACTATGCCGGGCTCGCCGAGCGCCGGCTCGGGGCCCCTGTCGTGGAGCCCGCCGCCGGCGCCCGACTCGTTCGCCGCGATCCCGGAGATCGACAGCGCCGTGGCGCGCGCGGCCGAGCTGGAGCAGCTCGGGCTGCGGCGCGAGGCCGGCTGGGAGTACGAGCGGCTGTCGCGGGACGCGGGCGACTCGGCGGAGCGGCTGCTCGCCACGGCCGATGCGTTCCGCACCCGCGGTCTCGGCGCCCAGGCGATCCGGCTCGCCCGCCGGGCGCTCGCCCGCGGCGCGGCGCCGGACGCGCGGCTCTATCGGCTGCTCTACCCGGTGGTACACGGTGACGCGCTGACCGCCGAAGCGGCGGCGCAGGGGCTCGACCCGAGCCTCGTAGCCGCGCTGGTGCGGCAGGAGTCCATGTTCGACCCGCTGGCGACGTCGCGGGTCGGCGCGCGCGGGCTGATGCAGGTGATGCCGGAGGTGGGCCGCGCGCTCGCGCGGACCCTCGCCTTCCCGGAGTGGGACGCCGTGCTCCTCTGGCAGCCGGACGTGAGCCTCGCGCTCGGCACGGCACACCTGGCCGACCTGCGCGGGGTGCTGCCCGATGCGGTGCGCGTGCTCGCGGCCTACAATGCGGGCGTGTCCCGCGTGGCGCGGTGGCAGCTCAAGCACGGCGCCGAGGATCCGGAGGTCTTCGCGGAGCGCATACCCTTCGCCGAGACCCGGGACTACGTGCGGATCATCCAGCGCAACCAGGACATCTACCGCACGCTGTACGCGTGGGACGGCGGGGCGCCGCGCGCTTCCCGCTGAGCGCCGGAGACTGCGGCGCGCAGCTCGCTGCACCCTTCTCGCCCGGTGCATCGCGACAAATCTCCCCGTCAACATTCCCTCGCGGGCCGGGTGGCGGGATGCCGCCTCCATTCTTAGCTTTGAGCCCACTGCCGACTTCACCCTGGTTTTCCATCGGCCGCGCGCACCGCGCCGGACGGGATGAGTCCATATCGCACTACGCCGGCTCCGCCCGGACAGCTCGACGACGTCCTCGACCGCCTGGGGGACGGGTTCCTCGCTCTGGACGCCGAGTGGCGCTGTACCTGCGCCAACTCCGCGGCCGCGCGGCTGCTCCGTGAGCGCTACGGCGCGCTGCACGAGCCGTTCGTGGGCCAGGTCCTCTGGGACCGCCTCCCCGCCCTCCTCGGCACTCCGCTCGAATCCGCGCTTCGCCGCGCCGCCGCCCAGCTCGAGACCGTCACCTGCCGCGAGTGGGACCCCGCCTTCGAGCGCTGGCTCGAGAGCCGCGCGTTCCCCTCGGAGGACGGCGTCTCGGTGCTCATGCGGGACGTCACCGACATGGTGCCGCAGCCCGAGGCGCTGCGACAGGGGAGTTGGGAGTGGGATTTGGCGCGCGACCGGGTGCATTGCTCGCCCGATTTCGCCCGGCTGCACGGTCATCCCTGCGGGATGTCGGGGGTGCCGTCGTCGGAGCTGATCTCCTGGATCCATCCCGACGAGCGCGCCGGCGTGGAGCGGGCGTTCCGGCACGCCATCGAGGCGCTCCGGCCCTTCAACCTGGTCCACCGCTTCGTGCGTCCGGACGGCGCCGCGCGGACGGTCCGCGCGCGCGGCACGCCGATGGCCGACGTGACCGGCCGTGCGACCCGGCTCGTGGTCACGGTGCAGGACCTGAGCGCGCAGATCGCGGCGGATGCCGCCGTGCGCCGTGCGCCCGCCGGGCTGCCGGTGCGGCTCACCGAGTCCGGGAGCGCGCGGGTGCGCGACGTGCTGGAGAGCATCAGCGACCTCTTCTTCAGCGTGGACCCGGAGTGGCGCGTCACCTACGTCAACCGCCGGGCGGAAACCTACCTCCGACAGATCGGCAAGCACTCCGCGGCGCTCCTGGGCCGCAACGTCTGGGAGGCGCTTCCCGAGCTGGTCGGCACCCGGTTCCACGCCGCCGCGCTCCGCGCCTCGACGGAACGGCGCGAGGTGGAGGTGGAGGACTGGCTGCAGCCGATGGGGCAGTGCTTCGCGGCGCGGTTCGCGCCCGCGCCGGACGGGATGGTGTGCTACGCGCGCGACGTGACCTTGCGGAAGCGCGCGGAGGCGGCGGCGGCGCAGTCCGTCCAACTGCTGCGCGAGAGCGAGGAGCGGTTCCGGCTCCTGGTGGAATCGGTGGACGACGTGGTCTTCCGGCTGGACCGGGACCAGCGCTGCGTGGACATCTTCGGCCGCTGGCTCGCCCGGCAGGGCTTCACGCCCCAGAAGTTCATCGGGCGCACCGTGCGGGAGATCGTGGGCGCGCGCAACTCGGCGCAGCACGAGGAAGCCAACCGGCGGGTGCTGGCGGGCGAGAGCGTGGTGTACGACTGGGACCTGGTCGCGTCCGGCGCCGTGCGGCACATGCAGAGCTCTCTCGCGCCGCTCCGGAATCCCGCGGGCGAGATCATCGGCATCGTGGGGGTGGACCGCGACCTCACGACCCGGGTCGAGGCGGAACGGGAGATCCAGCGGCTCAACGCCGATCTGGAGCGCCGGGTCGGCGAGCTGCAGACGCTGCTGGACGTCATCCCCATCGGAATCGCCATCGCACACGACCCCGAGTGCCGCACCATCGTCACGAACGCCACCTTCTCGCGCCAGCTCGGCATCATTCCGTGGATGAACGCATCCATGACGGGGCCCAATGCCGGCTTGCTGCCGTTCAAGATCCGGATCGACGGCGCGGCGGTGGCGGCGGGGGACCTCCCCATCCAGGTGGCGGCGCGCACCGGCAGGCCGGTCGCCGACGTCGTGCTGGAGATCGTGCGGGACGACGGGTCCACCCTCCACTATCTCTCCTACACGGCGCCGCTGTTCGACGCAGACGGCCAGGTGCGGGGCGCGGTCGGCGCCTTCATGGACGTGACCGAGCTCAAGCGGCGCGAGGAGCACCAGCGGCTCCTGTCGGAGACCAGTCGGCTCCTGGGCTCCTCGCTCGATCTGGCCGACCCGACGGCGCTCGAGGGCACGCTGGCCGCGATCGCGCGGGTCGCCGTGCCGATCATCGCCGACTTCACCCTCCTCGACCTCCTCGACGACGCGGGTCGCCTGCGCCGGCTGCAGTTCGCGCACGCCGACCCCGAGGTGGAAGCGCGCTACGAGGCGGCGGCGATCGCCTCCGTCCCCGATCCGTCCTGGCGCGGCCACCCGGTCGCCGACGCGCTTCGGGCGGGGGCGCCGCTCTTCCTCCCCAGCCTCGACCCGGGCGACGTATCGGCGTTCACCCGCGGGGACGAGCGGGACGAGTTCATCCGCCGGATGGCGCCGCGGTCCCTCATGGTGGTCCCGCTCCGCGCGCACGGCCAGACCATCGGCAAGATCACCTTCGGGTACTCCGGCTCCGGCCGGCAGCACACCGCGCAGGACCTCGCGGTCGCCGAGGACCTGGCGGGCCGCGCCGCGCTCGCGGTGGAGAACGCGCGGCTCTTCCGCGCCGCGCGGGAGGAGATCCGCCGCCGCGCCGCCGCCGAATCGGAGGCGAGCCGGTGGGCGTTCATCTTCGAGCACGCGGCGTGGGGCGTCACGATCAGCACGCCCGACGCCGAGCGGATCGCCGAGGTGAACCCGGCGTTCGCGCGGCTGCACGGGTACGAGCCCGGCGAGCTGCGCGGGCGCCCGCTCCGGGAGCTCTTCCCGCCGCACCGCCACGCCGAGGTGCCGGTGCAGTACGCGCGCGCGCGCGACCAGGGGCACCACATCTGGGAATCGGAGCACGTGCGGAAGGACGGCACCGTGTTTCCGGTGCTGATCGACGTCGCCGCGATCCGCGCCGCGGACGGCACGCTGCAGTGCTACGCCTCGGCGGTGCAGGACCTCACCGAGCGCCGCCGGGCGGAGGACCAGTTGCGCCAGGCGCAGAAGATGGACGCGGTGGGCCGCCTGGCGGGCGGCGTGGCGCACGACTTCAACAACATGCTCATGATCATCCTCGGGTTCTGCGACTTCCTGCTGGGGTCGCTGGACGAGGACGACGTGCGCCGCACCGACGTGAACGAGATCCGGAAGGCGGCGGACCGGGCGTCGGCGCTCACCCGGCAGCTGCTCGGCCTCGGGCACCCGCGGATCGTGACGCGGCAGGTCACCGACCTCAACGCGGTGATCCGGGAGCTCGATCCGATGCTGCGGCCGCTGATCCGCGAGGACATCCGCCTCATCCACAGCCTCTCCGCCGGGCTCGGCGGCGTGGCGGCGGATCGCGGGCAGCTGGAGCAGGTCATCGCCAACCTGGCGCTCAACGCGCGCGACGCGATGCCCGAAGGCGGGCGGCTCACCATCGAGACGATGAACGTGGACCTCCCCGAGGGCTACGCGTACCGCCACGTCGGCATCGACATCCCGGCCGGCCCGTACGTGCTGCTGGTGGTGAGCGACACCGGCCTCGGGATGGACGCGTCGGTCAAGGCGCGGGTGTTCGAGCCGTTCTTCACCACCAAGCGCGGCGGCCGGAACGCGGGCCTCGGCCTCGCCACGGTGTACGGGATCGTGACCCAGATGGGGGGCTACATCTGGGTGGACACCGACGTGGGCGAGGGCGCGGCGTTCAAGATCTGCCTTCCGCGCGTCGAGCCGATGGGCGAGTGCGCCTCCTGCCCGCCCGCGGGGCCCCCGCGCGGCGGGAGCGAGTGCCTGCTCCTGGTGGAAGACGAGGACGCGGTGCGCGCGCTCGCCGGCCGGGTGCTGGCCGGGCTCGGCTATGTGGTGCTGGAGGCCGCCAACGGGCGCGAGGCGCTCCAGATCGCGCGCGACTACCAGGGCCCCATCGATCTCGTGCTCACCGACGTGGTGATGCCGGAGATGGGCGGGCTCGAGCTGGTGGATGCGCTCGCCGGCGTCCGTCCCGGCATCGGCGTCGTCGTCATGTCGGGGTACATGGAGCCCGAGCGCCTGCGGGCCGACGTGCGCGAGGCCGGGATCCCCTTCCTTCCCAAGCCGTTCTCCCCCGAGAGCCTGGCCCACCAGGTGCGGCAGGCGCTGGATCGCCGCGCCGAGGTGGTCATGGATCACAACCCGGCCTGACCGTCGCGCCTACAATGAGTGCCGGCGGACGCCCTGCGGGCGTCCGGACGGTACGGAGTGGGCAAGGAGGTCAGGATGAGATTCGTACTGCTGCCGGCGGCGGTGGCGGCGCTCGCCTTGGCGTGCAGCCCGTCCAACCGCGCGACGTCCAACGCCGGCGGGCGCGAAACGGGCATGCGGGACGGCGCTCCGGTCTCGAGCGATTCGGCCGGCGCGCCGGCGCGCTCGATCGACACGGCGCACGCGCCCGGCGCCGGCGCCGGGAGCGAGGGCGCCCCGACGGCGATGCTGTCGCAGCTCGAGGTCGCCAACACCGCGGAGATCACGGACGCGGAGCTGGCGCTCAAGCGGAGCAAGAACCAGCCGGTGCGCGAGTTCGCCCAGAAGTTGCTGCGTGACCACCGGCAGAGCCGGGAGGAAGGGCGCGCGCTCGCCAAGAAGCTGAACGTGGATCTCTCCCAGGTGGCGGGCGGCGCGACCGAGTCGCAGAGCGCCAGCGCGGGCGAGCTCGCGGGCAAGAAGGGCGCGGACTTCGACCGGACGTTCATCGACCAGCAGGTGCAGGCCCACCAGCAGAACATCGACAAGATCCGGAACCAGATGCTCCCCCAGGCGCAGAACGCGGACCTCAAGGCGTACCTGCAGAAGACGGTGAACACGATGGAGGGACATCTCGCGAGCGCGAAGGTGCTGCAGAACGACCTCAAGGCGGCGAGCTGAGCCGGGCGACGGGAGGATTCGACCATGGAGAGCCGCGCGAAGTTCCTGGGACATCCCGTCCACCCGATGCTGATCGTGTTTCCGCTGGGCCTCCTCGCGACGGCGGTGATCTTCGACATCATCGCGCTGTTCGTGCAGGCGCCGCCGTGGAACGAGGTCGCGTTCTACCTGATCGGCGCGGGTGTCATCGGCGGGATCGTGGCCGCGGTCTTCGGTTGGGTGGACTGGACCGCGATTCCGTCGGGCACCCGCGCCAAACGCATCGGGCTCACGCACGGCATCGGCAACGTGGTGGTGGTTGCGCTCTTCGCGCTGAGCTGGGTGCTCCGGCGGGACCAGCCGGCGATGCCGTCCACCGAGGCGGTGGTGGCCGGCATCGTCGGGCTGGTGATCGCGCTCTTCACCGGGTGGCTCGGCGGCGAGCTGGTGGATCGGCTGGGGGTGGGCGTGGACGAGGGGGCGCACCTCAACGCCCCGAGCTCGCTCTCGGAGCTCCCCGCATCGACGAATCGCGGCGGCGGCCCCGGCTCGGCCCGGTGGACGGGCCCCGAGCGCCGGATGCAGCCCGCACACGCGTACGCGGGGGTGGAGCGCCGGCGGGTGCGCTGAGCGGGCCCGCAGGATCATCCGGCCATGAGCATCCGATTGAAGCCGATTCGCGAGCAGGTGCTCGTGATCACCGGCGCCTCCAGCGGCATCGGGCTCGCCACCGCGCGCGCCGCCGTCCGCGAGGGGGCGCGCGTCTTTCTCACCTCCCGCAATGACGAAGCGCTGGCCCGCATCGCCGCCGATCTCAACGCGGTGACCCGCGAGCCCCGGGCCGGGCACCTCGCGGCGGACGTGGCCGACCCGGAGGCGCTCGAGCGGGTGGCGCAGGGGGCGGTGGACCGGTTCGGCGGCATCGACACCTGGGTCAACAACGCCGGCGTGTCGCTCTACGGCCGCTTGCTGGAGCTCTCCATCGAGGACCAGCGCCGGCTCTTCGACGTGACCTTCTGGGGCGTGGTCTACGGCTGTCGCGCCGCGGTGCCCCGCCTCGGCCGGCGCGGTGGGGCGCTCATCAACGTGGGCAGCATCGCCTCCGACCGCGCGATTCCGCTCCAGGGGATCTACTCCGCCGCCAAGCACGCGGTGAAGGCGTTCACCGACGCGCTCCGGATGGAATTGGAGGAGGCGGGGACGCCGGTCGCGGTCACGCTCATCAAGCCGTCGTCCATCAACACCCCGGTCTTCGAGCACGCGCAGACCGAGCTGAACCGGGAGCCCGCGCCGCCGCCGCCGGTGTACCAGCCGGAGGTGGTGGCGGAGACGATCCTCCGCTGCGCCGAGGAGCCGGTGCGCGACGTGACCGTCGGCGCCGGCGGGAAGCTGCTCACCGCGCTCGGCGGCGCGGCGCCGCGGCTCCTGGATCGGTACATGGAGCGGACCCTCTTCCGGCAGCAGCGGAGCAGCCGGCCGGTCTCGCCCAACCGGGTGAGCAACCTGACCGAGGTACCGCGGGACGGCCGGGTTCACGGACTCTGGCCCGGGCCGGTGCACGAGCGGAGCGCGTACACCGAGGCCGCGCTCCGGCCGGGGCGCGCGGCGCTCGCGGCCCTGGGAGTGGGGCTCGCCGTGCTGGCCGGGATCACGCTCCTGGGCGAGAGGGATTGAAGCGGCCATTCGACGTCGGCCTGGCGCTCCGCCGGATCCGCCGGGCCGTTCGCCCCCTGCCCAAGGCCGCGATGTTCGCCCTCGCCGAGGAGGGCCACCGTTCCCTGTTCGAGCAGGTGGTGGGGTGCCTGATCTCGGTGCGCACCCGCGACGAGGTGAGCCTCCCCGCCGCGCTCCGGCTCCTTCGCGCGGCGCCCACGCCGGCGGACATCAGCCGGCTCGACGTTCCCGCCATAGACCGCCTCATCGCCGCGGCCACCTTTCACGAGGCGAAGGCCGCGCAGATCCGGGAGCTCGCCCGCCGCACGGCGGAGGAGTTCGGCGGCCGGCTCCCGTGCGACGCGGCGGTGCTCCAGTCGTTCCGCGGCGTGGGGCCCAAGTGCGCCAACCTGGCGCTCGGGATCGCGTGCGGGGAGGCGCGCATCTCGGTGGACGTGCACGTGCACCGGGTGACCAACCGCTGGGGGTACGTGCACGCGCGCACGCCCGAGGCGACGATGGCGGCGCTCGAGGCCAAGCTGCCGCGGCGCTACCGAGTCGAGATCAACGCGCTGCTGGTGCCGTTCGGGAAGCACGTGTGCACCGGGCAGTTGCCCCGCTGCTCCACCTGTCCGGTGCTGGACATGTGCCGCCAGGTGGGCGTGACCGCCCACCGCTGAGCCCGCAGGCCGGACCGATCGGGTCGCGGCATCGCCCGCGCGGCTCGCCCCTACCGTCGCTCCGTTCGCTCTGGCTATCTTGCCCGGTCATTCCGGCTCACGGCGACGACAGCCCCGAGGTAGGATGGCTTCTTCCCCGGCGGGGCGGGTGGACGCCGCCGGCGCCCCCAGCGGGCGCCGGGGCGGTCGCGCCTCGCTCCCCACCCAGCGCACGCTCCTCTCCTGGCTGTTCGTCGGCCGTCTCGTGCTCGCGCTGGCCACGCTGCTCGGCGCATCCCTGGTGTGGACCAAGCGGCCGGACGTCGCGTTCATCAGCGCCATCGCCGTCGTCTTCGCCCTCACCTTCTCGGGCTACGGCGCATGGGCGGTGCTGATCCGCGGCACCATCCCGACCCACGCGTTCCTGCAGGTGCAGGCGCTCGTGGACCTCTGGATGGTCACCGCGCTGGTGCACGTGTCGGGGCAGCCCCAGTCCGCGTTCCCGGCGCTCTACGTGCTCGTGGTCGCCGCGTACGCGCTGCTCCTCCCGCTCGGGTGGGGCGTCGTGACCGCCGCGGCGGCGTCGGCCATGTTCCTGGCCGATTCCGCCTGGCTGCAGCAGCTCGAGCTGGATACGGCGTTCTGGGCCCAGTTCGCCGTGTTCAACGTGGTATTCCTGCTGGTGGCCCTCCTGAGCCACCGGCTGCGCGAGGCGGGCGCCGAGCAGGCGACGCTCGAGACCGAGCTGGAGCGGGTGCGGCTCGAGGCGGACGACATCCTGCGGAACATCCGCTCCGGCGTGCTCACGGTGGACGGGCGCGGACGCCTGGCGTTCATCAATCCCACGGCGCAGCGGCTGCTCCACCTCGACGGCGAGGCGCTGATCGGCCAGCCGGTGCTGGACCAGCTCAAGACCCGCTCGTCCGAGCTCTGGGCCGCGATCGCGACCGGGATCCGGAACGGCCGCAAGATCAGCCGCGGTGAGGGCATGGTGCTCCACGAGGAGGGAAGGCTCTTCCCCATCGGGCTCAGCACCACGGTGTTCCAGCAGCAGGCGCAGGAGGCGCCGTCGGTGACCGCGATCTTCACCGACATCTCGGACCTGAAGCAGCTCCAGGAGCTGCATCTCCGCGCCGAGCGGCTGGAGGCGGTGGCGGCGCTCAGCGCGTCGCTGGCGCACGAGATCCGGAACCCGCTCGCGTCCATCCGGAGCTCGGTGGAGCAGCTCTCCCGCTCGCGCTACGCCACCAACGACGAGCGGTTCCTCGCCGAGCTCATCGTGCGGGAGAGCGACCGGCTGAGCCGGCTGCTGAACGAGTTCCTGGACTTCTCGCGGGTCCGCGCGACCGAGGTGCGGCCGGTGGACCTGCGGGAGATTGCCACCGCGGCGGTGCGGCTGGTGAAGGAGCACCCCGACTGCCGGCCGGACGCCGCGCTCTCCGTGGAGGGGCCGCGCACGATGGTGGAGGGGGATGCGGACCTGCTCCACCGGGTGCTCTCCAATCTGGTGCTCAACGCCGTGCAGGCCGCGCGCGGGCCGGTGCAGGTGGGCGTGCGCGTGGCGCCCGCGGAGCCGGGCGAGGTGCCGCCGTCGAGCCACCTGGACGGCGCGGTGAAGCTGGAGGTGCGGGACGACGGGCCCGGCATTCCCGAGGAGATCCGGGAGCGCCTGTTCCAGCCGTTCGTCTCCGGCCGGCCCGGCGGCAGCGGCCTCGGCCTCGCCATCGTGCAGCGGGCGGTCGAGGCGCACCGCGGGCTTTGCATGGTGGAGTCGGCGCCCGGGCAGGGC
>DASSOD010000209.1:0-5754 GCA_035700905.1 Gemmatimonadales bacterium
CGAAGTCGCTGCTGCCGATCACCACGGCGCGCCCTCGTCCGCCGGCCGGTGCCGTCGCCACCACGCCGAGCAGCTGCCGGGCCAGCTTGGTCCGGGGGAAGTCCCGCTGGGGATCGATGGACGCCGCGTCGGTGAAGGTGCCCGCCGCCGCACTCGTGAGCAGCAGCGGCGTGATGGTGCCGTGCGGAGCCTTGCTCGTATCGATGGTGCTCGCCCAGGTGAGCACCACGGCCCCCAAGTCCTGATTGATGGCGGAGAGCCGGGTGCTCGCCGCCCGGATGAAGAAGGGATACGCCTGCATCACGCGGCCGAAGTCGCTCGGCAGCGGAATCGCCTCGTTGGCGAGCAGGTCGTAGGCCATGTCCCCGCGCACCGAGATCCCGAAGTGCTCCAGCAGCGGGTTCCAGGAGAGGGGGTGCGGGCGCGCGATGGGCGCCTCGGCGGCGACGCGCATCCCGCCCGCGAGCACGAGGATGCTCCCGCCGCCCTCCACGTAGCGCTTGAGCCGCTCGAGTTGCGCCGCGGGCACCGAATCGGGCGCGCCGGCCAGCACCACCGCGGCCACCGTGGTGTCGAGCTGGGTCGAGTCGGAGAGCACGAGCGGCCGGACCTCGTACGACTTGCTCAGCTGCTCCTGCAGGTCCCGATAGCCGGTGCCGGGGCCGCCCGGCCCGCCCGCGGCGCTCGCCACCAGCCCGATGGCCGGCTTGTGGGCCCGGCTCAGGTTCCGGATCGCGGAGATCAGCCGGTACTCGAGGTCGTCAGTGTGCTGGATGAACGGCACGGTCTCGGTTTGGGCGCCGTGCTGGATCGCGAGCCCGAGGAAGCCCTGCTTCACCTGCAGCTCCGACTGTCCGATCACGTTGAACTGCACCGGCTCGATCCCCAGCGACTGCGCGTCCTGGCGCGCGGCGTCGTCGCTCGACGGGTCCCGTTCGATGATGCGGACGCGGCCGTGCCCCGCGGCGCGGATGTCGCCCAGCATGTCGTCCACGTCGCGCTTGAGGAGCGCCACCTCGGTCGGGAGCTCCGCCGAGGCGAACAGCTTGATCGTGACCAGATCGTCGAGGTTGCCCAGCACCCGGCGGGTCGCCGGCGAGAGGGTGTACGCCTTGCCCGGCGACAGGTCGAGCCGCCCCCCGATGTAACCGCCCAGGAGATTCACCACGATGAGGCACGCGGCGAGGAGGCCCACGCCGAGCTGGAGCCGCCGGCGG
Source organism: Gemmatimonadales bacterium (assembly GCA_035700905.1). Taxonomy (GTDB): domain Bacteria; phylum Gemmatimonadota; class Gemmatimonadetes; order Gemmatimonadales; family GWC2-71-9; genus DASQPE01. Next base: position 1,218 of record DASSOD010000209.1, read on the forward strand.
GTGCCGCCGGCCGGCGCGAGCTTCCGCCCGAGGAGCGCGGCGTGGGCGAGCGCGAGGAAGATTCCGGCCAGCGAGACGAAGTACACCGCGTCCCGCAGATCGATCACCCCCCGCCCGATGCTGTCGAAATGCGAGAGCACGCCGATCCGCGCGGCGATGGCGCCGAGTCCGGGCGGGAGTCCCACCAGCAGGGGATTGAGGCCGACCAGAATCAGGACGAACATCACCACTGCCGCGAGAATGAAGGCCGTGATCTGGCTCCGGCTCAGGCTCGACGCCCACGTGCCGATGCCGGCGAACCCGGCGGCCAGGAGCCCCGCGCCGACGTATTGCGCCGCGATCGTGGGCCAGGGCATCGCCGCGCCGAGCGAGAGCGCCAGGGGGATCGGGATCGTGAGCGCGAGCGCGATCCAGAGGAACAGCACCGACGCGAGGTACTTGCCGACCAGGAGCTCCAGCTCGCTGAGCGGCTGCGCCAGCACCACCTCGAGCTGCCCGCCTCGGATGTCTTCCGCGAGCGACCGCATGGTCACGGCCGGCACGAAGAAGAGGAACTCCCACGGCAGCACGTCGAGCATCGGGCGGAGGCTCGCCACTTGGGAGAGGTACGCCGAGCGGAAGAAGAGGAACGCGTTGATCGCGAGGAAGGCGACGAGCAGCACGTAGCCGGTCGGCAGGTCGAAGAGCGCCTTCAGCTCGCGTCGCGCGACGGTCCAGATGCGCATCACGCAGGCTCCTGCTGAATCGTGAGCTCGCGGAAGAGGTCCTCCAGGCTTCCGGCGTCCTGGTGCAGCTCGAAGAGCGTCCACCCCTCCCGCTTGGCGAGCTCGAAGATGCGGGGCCGGAGGTCGTCCGCGCCGGACGCGGTCACGACGACCCGCGCCCGCCCGTCCGAGGCCTCGTGCGGCTCGACCCCGGCCACGCCCTCGAGCGCGCCTAGCCGCTCCGCCACGCCGGCGCCGGCGGCCTCCACCGCGATCCGGGCGGCGCCCTTGGCCCGCGCCACCAGCTCCTCCACCGGCCCGTCCGCGACGATGCGACCGCGATTGATGATGAGGAGCCTGGAGCAGGTGAACTGGACCTCGGGCAGCACGTGGGTCGAGAGGACGACCGTGCGCTCCCGTCCGAGCTCCCCGATCAGCCGGCGGATCTCGACCCGCTGGTTCGGATCGAGGCCTTCCGTCGGCTCGTCGAGGATGAGGAGATCGGGGCGGTGGAGGATGGCGGCGGCGAGCCCGGCGCGCTGGCGGAAGCCCTTGGACAACTCGCCGATCGGCCGGTGGAAGACCGGCTCGAGGCCGGTCGCGGCGACGGCCTCGTCCGTGGAGCGCTGGCGCGACGGCGGGTCCAGCTCCCGCAGGCGTCCGACGAAGTCGAGGTACTCCGAGACGAGCATCTCGGGGTACAGCGGATTGTTCTCGGGCAGGTAGCCGATCCGCCGCTTGGCCTCGCGGCCGGCCTGGTCGAGCGGCACCCCGTCGAGCCGGATCGAGCCGCTATCGGGCTCGAGAAATTGGGTGATCATGCGCATGGTGGTGGACTTCCCGGCGCCGTTGGGGCCGAGGAACCCCACCACCTGCCCGCGGTCCACCTGGAAGGAGACCTGGTCCACGGCGGCGATGCCGCCGAATCGCTTCGACACCCGGTCGAGGGCGAGCAAAGACATACGCGAGCGGAGGTTACGGTTTTGCGGACGGCCGAGATTGTAATTCGGGGCCGGCCCCGCTATCAAGAGGTGCCCGCCGGGTGATGCGCGAGCTGGGCCGAGCGTCGCGGCGAGCCCCGGCGCCGTCCGTCACCCGCCCACGCCGAAACCGCGCCGGAGGAGTCGCGCATGGTTCGCTCGATCCTCGTCCCACTCGACGGCTCGGAGACCGCCGAACGAGCGCTGCCGCTCGCCGCCGCGATCGCGCGCGCCTGTCGCGCCAAGCTCCGGCTCGTCAGCGTGCACCAGCCGCCGCCGGCGCCGCGGGGCGCCGCCGCCACCCGCACGTACATCTCCCTCAACCTCAAGCTCCGGCGCGCCGAGCGGGCCTACCTGAAGCAGCAGGCGGCGCGGGTTCGCACCGACGGCCGGCCCGTGGTGTCCACGGTCACGCTCGACGGGCCGGTGGCCGGCGCGATCGCGAGCCACGTTCGCCGGGCCGACGTGGGGCTCGTCGTGATGACCACGCACGGGCGGGGTCCGCTCAACCGGCTTTGGCTTGGAAGCGTCGCCGACGAGCTGGTGCGGATGATCACGGTCCCGCTCCTGCTGGTTCGCGCCGCGGAGGGCGCGCCACCGGCGCCGCCGGCTGGGGGACAGCGCGTGCTCGTTCCGCTCGACGGCTCGGATCTCGGCGAGGCCGCGCTCGAGCCCGCCGCCGAGCTGGCCGCCGCGCTCGGACTGCGGCTCACGCTGGTCCGGGTGGTGCAGCCGGCGCCGCTCCTGGGCGACGGCATGGGCCTCTCGCTCCCGGCCGCCGAGGACATGGTCACCGGGCTGGAGGACGAGGCGAAGGTCTACCTAGAGGGCGCGGCCGAGCCGCTCCGGAGCCGCGGCATCGAGGCGGACAGGCTGGCGATCGTGCGGTGGTCGGTGGTGGATGCGCTGCTCGAGCTCTCGCGCGCGGCGGACGTTGCCATGATCGCGCTCTCGACCCACGGCCGCGGCGGGCTCAAGCGGGCGCTGCTCGGCAGCGTTGCGGACAAGCTGGTCCGCGCCGCGGAGCGGCCGGTGCTGGTAGTGCGGCCGGCCGGGCCGGGACGCCGGCGGCGGCGCACGAGCGGCGGGGCGCGGGCGCGCAAGCCGCGGCGGCGGTGATTGCGGCGCGGCTCAGTCGGTGACGCGGGTGCGGTCCACCTGGTCCGGCAGGCGGCCGGCGCCGCCGCGAAACTCGAAGTGCTCGTCGCGCAGGCAGCGGTGCCTCAGGAACTCACCCGACGGGCGCCGCCGCAGCAGCCGGCTCGCGAGGACCGCCGAAACCATCTCTCCGACCGGTTTCCACTCCCCGGGCTTGAGCCCGGGGTAGAGGCTGCCGAACTCCGGCCGGAGCCGTGCTTGTCGCTGCACCATCCCGAACCCCTGCATCGCCCGGCGGCCGCGCCACGCGCGCGACTGGACCGGCGCCCTCATTGGCGCGGTTGCTGCTCCACGCGCATCCATCGGCGCGCTCATGCCACCCGCCGCGGCAGCCGTAAAACCGCGCAGCCGCGCACGGGCCCTCAATTGTCGTAATCCTCCCCACTCTCTCGCAAGCGGCTGCCGGCCGGCGCACGCGCTGCCGACGCGGGCTCGCGCGCCCCGGCGATCATCGGAGTGCCCCGCCAGCCTCGAGCGCGACCGCACAGGCTCGGGAGAGCGCCGCGATCAGACCCGCGACGTGGTCCGGCGCGGGGGCCGGCTCCGCCAGGAATGGGTCCATCACCACCGATCGCAGCACCACCAGGCCGGCATCGCCGCTCTTCCGCCACTCGGCGGCGCCGATTCCGAGACGCTCCAGCACCGGTTCCACGGCGCCGTCGTACATCGGACTCCTGAGCCGGGTGCGGGTTATGATGTACTCCGGCGGACCTCCCGGGCGCGCCAGGCTCATCTCGACGAACACCCGCTCGTTGAACTCATCCAGCGCCGCGAGGGTGCGCGCCCCGGCGTGGGCCATCACCCAGCACACCACGTTGATGTCCGGGGCGGGGAGTGGCACCACGCGGAATGGGGCGAGATCGGCATCGCAGAGGGCGCGGTAGAGCCGCCGCGCGCCGGCCACCGTGCGCTCCACGAGGAAGCCGTAGCCGCGCCGGTCCAGCGGCAGCACCTTGTGGCTGAGCCACACCGCCGCCGCGGCGGCGCCGGGCTTCGATCCCTCGAAGATGAACCTCCCGAGAAAGAGGTCCGACGCCGAGCGCGGCTCCTGAGCGGGGAGAAGGTACGGGGGGTCGGTGGCGACCAGGCTCCGGGCCCGTCCGTCACGCAGCAGGATCGCCCCGGCGGAATAGGGGACGTACCCCATTTTGTGCGGATCGATGGTGACCGAATCGGCTTCCGCGAGCGCGGCAATGGCGGCGACCCACTCGTCCGATGGCCAGTCGTTCCCCAGCGACTTGCGGATCTCCGCCGCGCTCCGGCGCGCGCCGTCGGGCCCCCGAGTCACCGCCGCCGCGTACCCGCCATAGCACGCGTCCGAGTGGATGTGGAAGGTGACTCCGAGCTCGCGTTCGGCGCGGGCGCGCACCTCGAGCACCCGGTCGAGGAGATCCACGGCGCTCTCCTCGGTCGTCCCGCACACGCTCACGCATGCGAGCACCGCCTGGCGGCGGTGCGCCAGGACGCGCAGGCGCTCCCACAGCGCGTCGGGGTCCATCCGGAACTGGCGGTCCAGCGGGACGTACTCGAGCTGGTTCGAGCCGATGCCGAGGGCGCGGACGATCTTCTCCCAGGAGTAGTGCGCGGTGGCGGCCACCAGCACCACGCCCGCCGGGAGCGGGTCCCCGTACCCGAAGGCGAGCCGCTGGGAGTACTCCTGATAGCCGATCGCGGCGAGCGAGTGGTTGGTGAGCG
>DASSOD010000210.1:0-2944 GCA_035700905.1 Gemmatimonadales bacterium
AGCGCCGCGCCGCCGTTCTGCATGATCGTGCGCACGTCGGCGAAATCCACGTTGATGAGGCCGGTGTTGGCGACGAGCGACGAGATGCCCTGCGTGGCGTGGAGCAGGACCTCGTCGGCCTTCTTGAGCGCCTGCTGGAACGGGATCTGCTTGCCGACCACGGCGAGCAGCTTCTCGTTGGGCACGACGATCATCGTGTCCACGTTCTTGCGCATCTCGGCGATGCCCATCTCGGCCTGCCGGATCCGCTTGCGTCCCTCGAACAGGAACGGCTTGGTCACGATCCCGACGGTGAGGGCGCCGATGTCGTGCGCCAGCTGGGCGATGATCGGCGCGGCGCCGGTGCCGGTGCCGCCGCCCATGCCGCAGGTCACGAAGACCATGTCGGCGCCCTGCAGCACCTGCAGGACCTCGTCGCGGCTCTCCTCGATGGCCTGCCGGCCGATCTCAGGGCGGGCGCCGGCGCCGAGGCCGCGGGTGAGCTTCTTGCCGATCTGGACCTTGACGTCCGACCGGGACCCGGCGAGCGCCTGCGCGTCGGTGTTGACCGACACGAACTGGACGCCCCGGAGGCCTTCCTCGATCATCCGGTTGACGGCGTTGCCGCCGCCCCCCCCGACGCCGAGGACCTTCATGTTCGCGTTCTGCGCGACCGGTTCCTCGAGCTCGAAATTCATCTCTCGTCCCCTCCGGGTCTGCTCAGAAGAAGTCCTGCAGCCACTTCTTGACCGGGGCCAGAATCTTCTCGACCGAGGCGTTGCCGCGCCGGCCGCCCATGCCGAACACGTTGCCCAGGGCCATCTCCCGCGCCCCGTAGAGCACGAGCCCCGCCGGCACCGCCATCCGCGGCGAGTCCACGCTGTCGGCGAGCCCGCTCAGGCCCTGCCCCGGCCGCCCGACCCGCACCGGCACCGCGCAGACCTCGCGCGCCAGCTCGATGATCCCGGGCGCCTGCGCCCCGCCCCCGGTCAGAATGATGCCCGCGGGGAGGCGCTGCTGGAAGCCCGCCCGGGTCACCTCGTCCCAGGCGTACTCCAGCACCTCCTGCATCCGCATCTGCATGATGTGGGTCAGCACCCGCCGCGACGCGCTCCGCGGCCCCTGCCCCGGCGTGCTCGGCAGCTCCACCACGTCGGTCTCCGGGACCAGCTGCTCGTACACCGCCCCGGCGCGCTCCTTGAGCCGCTCGGCGTCCAGCTGCGTCACCTGGAGGCCGTGGACGATGTCGCTGGTGACGTGCCCGCCGGCGCAAAGGTGCGACCCGGTGTGGCGGATCTTGCCGTTCTGGAAGATCGCGACGTTGGTGCTCCCGCCGCCCAGCTCCACCAGCGCGCAGCCGAGCTCGAGCTCGTCGGGGGTGAGGACCGCGAGCGAGGCCGCCAGCGGCTCGAGCACAAACTCCTCGACCCGGAACCCGGCCCGCTCCACGCACCGCCGCAGGTTCTGCGGCACGCTCGCGAGCACGGTGACGAGGTACACCTCGGCCTCGAGCCGCGACCCGGTCATCCCGATCGGGTCGTTGATCCCGGGCTGCTCGTCCACGATGTATTCCTGCGGGATGGCGTGCAGCAGCTCGTGGTCGCGCCCGAACGAGACGTTGCTCGCCACGTCGTTGACCCGGGCCACGTCGCCGGTGCGGATCTCGCTGCCCGTCACCGACACGAGCCCCTTGGTGGTCCGCCCGCGGACGTGCTCGCCCGCCACGCCGCAGTACACCGAGCCGACCTCGACCCCGGCCATCCGCTGCGCGTCGCGCATCGCCTTGGCGATGGCGCGGGTGGTCTCCTCGATCTCGCGCACCACGCCGCGGCGCACGCCGTTGCTCCGCTCCATGCCGACGCCCAGGATCTTGGCCCCGGGCTGGCGGGCGTCGCCGGTCATCTCGGCCACCACCGCGGTCACCTTGGTGGAGCCGAGGTCGAGCGCGGCCACGAGCCGTTGCGGTGCAGTGCTCACGCCGATCCCCCTCGCACGATCACCTGGCCGGCGAACCGGCCGTCGAGTTCCCTGTAGTCCCGCCCGCGCCGGGCCAGGTCCTGCGCCACCGCGGTCAGCGCCCGGATGGTCTCCACCGAGGCGTCGCGCCGGAGCCAGTACCGCCGGCTCCCCACGTCGAGCGCCACGTCGTCGCCGGCGCCGCGGGCCGCGCTGGTCACCTGCTCGAAGAGCCCCGGGTCGGCCTCACGCACCCGCAAGAGCACCGCTCCCACCACCGAGTCGGGCCGCGCCGTCACCGGCAGGTCGGGCGCCGCCACGGTCGGGTCGAACGGGAGGATCCGGCCCGCCGCGTCCATCGGCACGAGCCCGGCCCGCCCCGGCGCCAGTGCCACCGGCACCGCCTCCACCAGCTCCACCCGCAGCGTCCCCGGCAGCCGCCGATGCACCTCGGCGCTCACGACCCCCGGGATCCGGGCGGCCCGCCGCTCGATGGGGGCCAGGTCGTCGAACACGTTGTACCGCACCGGCACCGCGAGCGCCCGGAGCACGTCCGCCGGCGCCAGCGACACGAGCCCCACCAGCTCCACCCGACGCACCCGGAAGAAGTCGAGCTTCCGGAGCAGCCGCGGCGCCCCGAACCACGCGGCCGTGGCCAGCACGATCGCGTAGATCGCGAGCCAGCCGGGCTTCAGGAAGCGCGCCACGCCGCCACCAGGTCCCGCCCCACGCGGGTGATGTCGCCCGCGCCGAGCGTGAGCACCACGTCGCCGCTCCGGGCCGCCGCCGCGACCGCCTCGGGGACGGTCTCGCGCTCCGGCGCGAAGGCCACCGTCCCGCCGCTCTGCGCCACGGCGTCGGCCACCCGCCGCCCGCTCACCCCCGCGATCGGCCGCTCACGCGCGGCGTAGATCTCGGTCACGATCGCGAGGTCCGCCGCCGCCAGCGCCCGGCCCATCGCCTCGGCGTGGCGCTCGGTACGCGAGTACAGGTGCGGCTGGAACACCGC
>DASSOD010000211.1:0-4483 GCA_035700905.1 Gemmatimonadales bacterium
ACAGGTTTCGCAATGGGTACGCGCCACCGCCCCGACGGATCCGTGGCTGCTCCGGTTCAAGTGGCTGTTTCGGGATGAGCGCTCGAGCGCCGGTGGGCGGGGGAGCGCGCGTATTGCGCCGCCCGACTCGCTCCGCTTCGACGTGTCCGGGCCGTTCGGCAGCAACGCGACGGCCGCGGCCGTGACCGGCGACTCGGCGCTCTGGACCGAGCCGGAGGACGCGATCAAGAAGCTGGTCCCCAATTACCCCCTGATGTGGGCGTTGCTGGGCGTCGCACGGCCGCCGGAGGCCGGAGCGGAGCTCGAGGCCCTCGCTCGCGACGGCATGCACGCGTGGCGCTACGTGCAGGACGGCGACACCGTCGAGTACGTCCGCACCCAGAACAGCCCCGCGCGGCTCCGCGCCGAGGTCCGCAGGGCCGGCAAGATCGTGGGCCGGGTCGAGACCGAGCTCGGGGCCGACGGGTTTCCTCGTACCGCGCGGCTCACCGTCCCCTCCGGTCCCGCGCGGCTGGACCTGACCTTCACCTCCACCACCCGAAGCGCACCGTTTGCGGCGAGCATCTGGGCTCCTCCTCAGCGTTAGCGCGGCGGCGCTCGCGGCCTGCATGTACGGGTTCGCCGGCGGAGGGCTGCCGCCCGGCATTCGCACCGTCGCCATCCTGCCGTTCGAGAACCTCACCCCCGAGCCGACGCTCACGCAGGAAGTACAGTCCGCCGTGCGCCAGGCCGTCCAGAGCCGGCTCGGACTACGCGAAGCGGGGGAGGCCACGGCGGACGCGGTCGTGCGGGGCGTCATCTCGCGCTACGAGCCGGACCTCCCGATCGCGTACACCGGCAATGCGTCCAACACGCAGGTGGACGTGAACCGCCGTCTCGTGCAACTCACCGTGTCGGTCGAGATCGTGAATCAGAAGACCGGCCGCACGCTCTGGCAGGGCCAGGGGCTCACGCTGCAGGGTGACTACGGCCCCGGGGAGGAGCAGCAGGGCCGGAATCGCGTGTACGATCAGCTCGAGACCCGCATCGTCGAGGGGGCGCAGTCCCAATGGTGACCGTTCCGCGCTCGGGCCGGCGAGGCGCCAGCTCGCTCGGCTGCCTCATCTCCCTCCTGGTGTTCGTGGCCGCGCTGTACTACGCCGTGAATATCGGCGAGGTGTATTGGCGGTACTACCAACTGCTGGACGAGATGCAGGTGAACGCGCGGCTCGCCCCCAGTCTCACCGACGACGTGATCCAGCGGCGTCTCGCGACCAAGGTCGCCGACATCTTCGGCCCCGACCGGCACATGCAGTTTCGGATCACCCGGGCCGGGCGGGTGCGGGTTTTCACGATCGAGACCCAGTACCGCGATAGCGTGAGCGTGCCGTTCTTCAAGCACACCTTCGTGCTCAAGCCGCGGGCGGAAGAGCCCATCTAACCGGGAGCGACTCGACGTGCCACGTCCGGATGGAAGGGCCAACGACCAGCTGCGGCCGGTGGTACTGGAGCGGGCCGCCAATCCGTATGCCGAGGGCTCCTGCCTGATCCGCATGGGTGGCACGCTGGTCCACTGCACCGCCAGCGTCGAATCGGGCGTCCCACCCTTCAAGAAGGGCTCGGGCGAGGGCTGGGTCACCGCCGAGTACGCCATGCTCCCCCGAGCCACGGCGGAGCGGACCGCCCGCGAGCGTCATGGCCCCGGCGGGCGTACGCACGAGATCCAGCGGCTCATCGGGCGCTCGCTGCGCGCCGCAATGGCGACCATGAGCTTCGGCGAGTTCACCATCCGGGTGGATTGCGACGTGCTCCAGGCCGACGGCGGCACGCGGACGGCGAGCATCACCGGCGCCTGCGTAGCCCTGGCCGACGCGTGCGCCTGGATCGCGGCCCGGACGGCGGCCGCATCCCCCTTCGGGCGGCTGGTCGCCGCTGTATCGGTCGGGATCGTCGACGGCGAGCGCCGGCTCGACCTCGCCTACCTGGAGGACAAGGATGCGGGCGTGGACTTCAACGTGGTAATGCTGGAACCGGCAGAGTTCGTCGAAGTGCAGGGCACCGGCGAGCACGGTACCTTCTCCCGGGGGGAGCTGGACGCGCTGCTGGATCTCTCCGCGCGAGGTATCGCGGAGCTGTTCCAGGCGCAACGCCGCTGCCTGGGCTGGTGATTCTCCTGGTCGCAACCCGAAGCGGGGGGAAGCAGCGGGAGGCGCGGCGATTGCTCGAGCCCGCCGGCATCGAGGTCCGCTTTCCCGACGACGCCGGCGTTCCGGAAGACCCAGCCGAGGACCTCCTCGAGCTGGGTGACTCGTTCGAGACCAACGCGCGAGCCAAGGCGGAGTACTTCAGCCGCCGGACTGGCCTGCCCACCGTCGCCGACGACTCGGGGCTGGAGGTCTATGCCCTCGGCGGTGCGCCCGGCGTCCGCTCCAGGCGCTGGGCGGGCGCCGTTGGAGATCCGCGCTCCGTGGACGAAGCCAACAACGCGGAGCTCCGCCGGCGCCTCGCCGGCGCGCCGGCCCCCCGTCGCGCCGCGCGATACCGGTGCGTGCTGGCCTACTACTCGTCGCCGACGGCGGTACCGGAAATCTTCGAGGGGAGTTGCACCGGGCGGATTCTGGAGACTCCGGAGGGCACAGGCGGGTTCGGCTACGATCCGCTCTTCCGGAGCGACGAGCTCGGCAAGAGCTTCGGGCTCGCGAGCGATGCCGAGAAGGATGCCGTGAGCCACCGCGGGCGCGCCTTCCGGGCGCTGCTCGCTCGGCTGGGGGCTGGCGTGGGGTTCGGACCTGCAGCCTCCCGCCGCGGCGAGGCGAGCGGCTAACTTGCCTCGCGGTGGGCAACGGCCCACGGGGTGTGGCGCAGTCCGGTAGCGCGCCTGCTTTGGGAGCAGGAGGTCCCGGGTTCGAATCCCGGCGCCCCGATCGAAGTACCCGGTGAAATTCGGGCGAGCACGACCCGCCGGCGGTAGGGCTCCGCGGCCCGCAGTGCAGCGGCACCATTGCGAATGCCGGGGTCGGCTCACTCCCGAACGCCCGCTAGACCCAAATCCCCGCCGCGCTATTCCCGAGCGGCCCGCCTCACCCCGACTCCGCGACCAGCCAGGTGGCGTCGAGACGTCCGAGCGGGCCGGCCGAGCCATGCTGGCGGGCTTGCTCCGGCGGGATGAACTTTGGAAGGCATCCGCAGCCGGTCCTCCGGCGAGGGTTCGAGCATGAGCTTGGCCGATCCGTGGGTCCGCGACCTGGGCGACGTGGCCGTGAGGCTCGGTGTGGCGGTGTTGGTCGGCGGCGCCATCGGCTTGAACCGCGATCTCCGAGGCAAGCCGGCGGGGGTGCGTACCCATGCGCTCGTCTCACTCAGCTCGGCGCTCGTGACCTTGGCGGGTGTCCTCCTGGGGACGGGAGGCCCCCTCGACGCCAATCCCGCCTCACGCGCCATTCAGGGCATCATCACCGGCATCGGGTTCTTGGGCGCGGGAGTGATTCTACGGCCCGGTGGCGGGCGGGTACGCGGCCTGACGACCGCGGCGACGATCTGGCTTGCCGCGGGCCTGGGGATCGCGAGCGGGGCGGGTTACCTGGCTACCGTGGTTGTGGCGACGGTGCTCGCGCTCATCGTGCTGGTGGGCGGCGGACCGGTGGAGCAGGCGTTCCAGCGCCTCTTCGGGCGCGAATCGAGGCGCAACGCGACCCCGCCTCCGGGGACGTCCGCCTAGAACGCCGCCGAGAGTCGGCCGGCTAGCGAGCGCCGGCGGCCGCGGGCGTCGTAGCGGGCGAGCCGGGGATCGGCGCCCCCTCGAGCCAGCGGGTCGTCACGTGCGCGGTGTGCCAGACGCTGCCGTCGTCGCACACCACGATGAACGTGCCCTGGGCGTATGCGACGCCCACCGGTCTACGCTGCATCACGCACCGCCTTCCATGGTTCAAGCGTGAACCTGATCCGGCCGCGGGTCACCCGCGCGGCCCCCCGGCGGCCCGCATGGCGGCCCGCTCCCGCTCGGCCTCGAGCTGTCGCTCGATGGCTGCATTCATCTCGGCGGAGCGGCGATGCCGCCCGGCGACGATCCCGCAGATCGCCTCGTCGTGAGGGGCAGTCACCTGGCACTCCGCGGTCGGCTTGTGCTCGATCAGGCGCGACATGCGCGGCAATATAGCGGTCGGAGCGGATGCGGACGCAGCGGAAGCCACGAACCGCATGGCGGCTTCGCCCGGAGTGCGCCTGGAGGGAATCGAACCCCCAACCACCGGCTTAGAAGGCCGGTGCTCTATCCAGTTGAGCTACAGGCGCCCCGGCCAATAAGGTATCCAGTCCGAGGCCGCCGGGCCACGCCGGCCGCGGGCGAGGCCGATGGAACGAAGGGCGATCGGCGGAAATACGAAGGGGCAGCAATGCTGCCCCTTCGGCTCGCCGCGGCCTTCCGCTTCGCTAACCCTTCGCTCTCGCGGGCCGCCTGCGAATTGGGTGAGTCCGGCGATGGGCGCAGTGCCCATCGCCGCTTCCG
>DASSOD010000212.1:0-11130 GCA_035700905.1 Gemmatimonadales bacterium
GGAGACCATGCAGCCTGTGCCCTGGGACGGCGAAACCATGGGCGAGATCATGTTCCGCGGCAACATCACGATGAAAGGCTATCTGAAGAACCTGCCCGCGACCGAAAAGGCGTTCGCGGGCGGCTGGTTCCACTCCGGCGACCTGGGCGTGGTGCACCCCGACGGCTACGTGAAGGTGAAGGACCGCGGCAAGGACGTCATCATCTCCGGCGGCGAGAACATCTCGTCGCTCGAGGTGGAGGACGCGCTCTACCGGCACCCGGCCGTGTTCGCGGCCGCGGTCGTCGCGAGGCCGGACCCCCAATGGGGCGAGACGCCCTGCGCCTACGTCGAGCTCAAGCCCGGCGCGGCGGCCACCGAAACGGAGCTGATCGAGCACTGCCGGGCGTGCCTGGCGCACTACAAGGCGCCGCGGGCCGTCGTGTTCGGGCCGCTGCCGAAGACCTCCACGGGCAAGATCCAGAAGTACGTGCTGCGCGAGCGGGCGCGCTCGGCGGAGGCGATCGAATGACCGCGCCGCACGCCGCGAGCGCGGGTGCCGCCACGGGCGCCCCGTTCGTGCTCAGGACGGACGACGGGCCGGTGCGCACGCTCCGGCTGAACCGCGGGGAACGGTACAATCCGCTCTCGCGCGCCATGATCGCGGCGCTCCAGGCGGAGCTCGACGCCACCGCGGCGGATCGGTCGGTCCGCGTCGTGGTGCTCGCGGCCGAGGGGCGGGGCTTCTCCGCGGGGCACGACTTGAAGGAGATGCGCGCGCACGCGGGTGACGCGGGCTGGCAGGCCGCGCTGTTCGAGGAATGCAGCCGGATGATGCTTTCGCTCACCCGGCTGCCGCAGCCGGTGATCGCCCGGGTGCACGGGATCGCCACCGCCGCGGGGTGCCAGCTCGTGGCGATGTGCGATCTCGCCGTGGCGGGCGAGGGCGCGTCCTTCGCGCTGCCCGGGGTGAACATCGGGGTCTTCTGCTCGACGCCGGCGGTAGGAGTGGCCCGCAACATCGGACGGAAGCGGGTGATGGAGCTGCTGCTCACCGGCCAGCCGGTGCCGGCCGCCACCGCGCTCGCCTGGGGGCTGGTGAACCGGGTGGTCCCGTCGGAGGCGCTCGACGCGGAGGTGCGACGGTTCACCGACCTCATCGTGGCGCGGAGCGCGGCCACGATCGCGCTGGGCAAGCGCACCTTCTACCGACAGCTCGAGGATCCGCTCGACGTGGCCTACGGCGTGGCGAGCGAGGCGATGACCTGCAACATGTCGTACGAGGACGCCGCCGAGGGGATCGACGCCTTCCTGGAGAAGCGCCCGGCCGCCTGGCGTTCGCGGTAGCGCGCCGGCGCGCTAGTGCGCGTGCCCTCCGTCCTCCCCGCCCGCGTGGTGCTCCCGGCGCTGGAACGCCATGAACTCGTGGATCGCGCGGCGCGCCCCGGCATCCGCCGTGATCATACGGAGCTCCGCCCCGCTGGGGAGGTCGCGCACCTCGTAGCGGATCGCCTTCCGCCGGGCCGCCATGATCGCGGTGCCCGGGACCTCCTTCGCGTGCACGAGCCCCGGCGCGTCGAAGTCGCCCGCGGCGAACGCGGCGGCGATCTCGCGCAGGTGCCGCCGGATCGTCGCCACGCCCTCGGAATCAGCCACGTCGCGCCGCAGCTCGATCCGGCCGCCGTCGGGGAGCGCATCGAAGCGATGCGTCGAGGTGGACTGGTCCACGCCCATCACGGACTTGCCGCGCGCCTGGAGCGCGGCGAAGCCGGTGTCGGCGGCGCCGCGCCCAGAGGACGCGCGGTGCCCCGCCGAGTCGTGGCGCATGCCGGGGTGCTGCGCGGCGAGCGGCGCGCCGGCGAGCGCGGCCGCGAGCGCGAGCGCAACGGCGCGCCAGGCTGCGGGCGGGTGCGATGACGAGGCCATGGGTGATATTCTCCGGGTTGCGCCCCCGCCGCGAGGTCCCGGGCGGGCGTAGCCAGGAATGTAAGCCCACCGGACCCGCGCAAGCCCAAGGAGCGAGCCGTGGCGGCGCACGCCTCATCCAAGCCGGCCGTGTACGCGGCGCTCGCCGGGAACCTGCTGGTGGCGGCCACCAAGTCCGTCGCGGCGGCGGTGACCGGCAGCTCGGCGATGCTGAGCGAGGCGATCCACTCGTTCGTGGACTCGGGCAACGAGGTCCTCCTCCTCCACGGGATGCGGCGCGCCGCCCGCCGGGCCGATCCGGAGCATCCGCTCGGCTACGGGCGCGAGCTCTACTTCTGGAGCTTCATCGTGGCGCTGCTCGTGTTCGCGCTGGGCGCCGGGGTCTCGCTGTACGAGGGCGTGATGCACGTGCGGCGCCCGGAGCCCATCAGCAGTCCGCTGGTGAACTACGTGGTGCTGGGCCTCGCGTTCGTGTTCGAGGGCGGATCGTGGCTGGTGGCGCTCCGCCACTTCAGGAACCTGAAGGGAGACCTGGGCTACTACGAGGCGTTCCGCCGGAGCAAGGATCCGCCGTCCTTCATGGTGCTGTTCGAGGACAGCGCGGCGCTGCTCGGCATCCTGATCGCGGGGGCCGGGATCTTCGCCACCGTGCACTTTCGCGCGCCCGTCTTCGACGGGGTCGCCTCCATCCTGATCGGGATCGTCCTCGCCGCCACCGCGATGCTGCTCGCGCGCGAGAGCAAGAGCCTGCTGATCGGCGAGCGCGCCGACCGCGAGCTCTGCGACGCCATCGCCCGGATCGCGAGCGCCGAGCCGTCCGTCACCCGGGTGCACGGCGTGCTGACGGTGCAGCTGGCGCCGAACCAGATCGCGGCCGCCATCAGCCTCGAGTTCGCGGACGAGGCGCGCGCGCCGGAGATCGAGCGGCGGGTCACCGAGATCGAGCGCAAGGTTCGCTCCGCGCACCCGGACGTCGTGGCGTTGTTCGTGAAGCCGCAGACCGACCGCGCGTTCGAGGAGGTCGTCCGCCGGCGCTACGGAGACGAGGAGGCGGGCCGGCTCACCGCCGCGTCCGATTCGGCGGGCGCCGCCTGGGTACCCACCCATGGGGGCCGCCCGCCCGGCGCGGTCTGACCGGACGGGCGCTTGCCGTTCCTCCGCGCCGCGGGCCACCGGCTCGAGTACCGCTGGATCCCGCCCGCCCGCGCCGGCGCGGCGACGCTCGTCTTTCTGCACGAGGGCCTCGGCTCGGCAGCGCTCTGGGGCGAGTTCCCGGACCGGC
The DNA here is from genome assembly GCA_035700905.1 of Gemmatimonadales bacterium. Lineage (GTDB taxonomy): Bacteria > Gemmatimonadota > Gemmatimonadetes > Gemmatimonadales > GWC2-71-9 > DASQPE01. Next base: position 3,188 of record DASSOD010000212.1, read on the forward strand.
TCGCCGCCCGGACCGGCTCGGGCGCGCTGGTCTACTCCCGCTACGGCTTCGGCCGCTCCGATCCGCTCGCGCAGCAGCGAACCCGGAACTATCTCCACGACGAGGCGCTCGAGGCGCTTCCTGCCGTGCTCGCGGACCGCCGCATCGAGCGGCCGGTGCTGGTGGGCCACAGCGACGGCGCCACCATCGCGCTCATCTACGCGGCGCTTGCCGGCGCACCGGTGCGCGGGCTCGTGCTCGAGGCGGCGCACGTGTTCGTGGAGGACGCGACCATCCGCGGGATCGAGCGCGCCCGCGCGGCCTATGCCGCCGGCACCCTCCGGGAGAGGCTCGCGCCGCACCACGCGGACGTGGACGCCACCTTTCGCGGCTGGGCCGACGTATGGCTCGCGTCCGAGTTCCGGGAGTGGAACATCGAGGACGTGCTGCCGCGGGTGCGGTGCCCCGCCCTGGTGATTCAGGGCGAGGACGACCAGTACGGCACCATCGCGCAGGTGGAGGCGATTCGAGACGGGGTGAGCGGTCCGGTCGAGCTGATGCTGATCCACGGTTCGGGCCACGCGCCGCACGTGGATCGCGCCGGACTGGTGCTCGACGCGACTGCGCGGTTCATCGCGCGACTGGAGGGAAGCGCGTGACGATGCAGATCTTCGTCGCGGGGGCCACTGGCGTCATCGGGCGGCGGCTGGTTCCGCTGCTGCTCGAGGCGGGACACCGCGTCACGGGGGTCGCGCGCACGCCCGGGAAGCGGTCGGCGCTCGAGCGCGCGGGCGCCGACGCGGTCATGGTGAGCCTCTTCGAGCCGGGCGACCTCCTCCAGGCACTGGCGGGGCACGACACCGTGATCAACGTCGCCACGCACATCCCGTCCACCACGCGGATGCTCTTCCCCGGCGCCTGGCGGGAGAACGATCGCGTGCGGCGCGAGGGAGCGGCCAACCTGGCGAGCGCGGCGGCCGCGGCCGGCGCCGCGCGATTCATCCAGGAGTCGTTCGCGCCGATGTACGCCGACGGCGGCGACCGATGGCTGGACGAGAGCGCGCCGGTGCGGCCCGCGCGGTACAATCTCTCGACCCTCGACGCCGAGCGGGCGGCGCACGGATTCGGGGAGCGCGGCGGCACGGCGGTCGTGCTCCGCTTCGCCACATTCTACGGGCCGGACGCCTATCACGTCCCGGGGATGATCAAGCTGGTGCGGAAGGGCTGGGCCGCATTCCCCGGCTCGGCCGGCGCGTTCGTCTCCTCGGTGACGCACGACGACGCGGCCGGCGCCGCCGCCGCGGCGCTCGAGGTGCCCGGCGGGACCTACAACGTGGTGGAGGACGAGCCGGTCTCCCATCGGGAGTACTTCGACGTGCTGGCGCGCACGCTCGGGGTGCCGGCGCCCCGGCTACCGCCCGGGTGGGCCACGCCGCTCTTCGGCCCCGCCGGCGAGCTGCTCGCGCGCTCGCTCCGCATCTCCAACCGGAAGCTTCGGGAGGCGAGCGGCTGGGCGCCTCGCCATCCCAGCGTGCGGGAGGGGTGGCCCGCGGTGATCCGGGAGCTCCGCGCTGGCGCTGCGTCCCGCTGAGGCGCCGATCGCGCGCGGGCTTTGGCGAAGCGCCGCGACCGCGCGTCCTAGCGGGCCGCGAGCAGCCGCTGAAAGCGCGGGTTGTTCCGGAGCGGGGCGAAGTTAGGGTCGATCGAGAGCAGGCCGGGGGACAGATTGTAGGGAATGCGGAGCAACGGCTCAAGCTGATCGAGCGCCTTCTCCGGCTCGCCGATCAGGACGTAGATCCGCGCGAGCTGATGCTGCACGTAGGGACCGGCGAACCCGTCCTTGCTGATCGGCAACAGCTGGACCGCTCGCTGCCCCTCGCGAACGGCGTCCGCCTTCCGACCGAGCAGCGCGAGCGCCACGCCGTAGAGCGCATGCTGCTGCGGATCGTCGGGGGAGTTCCGCAGGTGCTCCTCGAACGCCACCCGCGCGGAATCGGCGTAGACGCGAGCCTTGGCGCCGTCCCCGCGCAGGTGATGGATTTGTCCGAGCACCAGTCCCCAGTTGGCGCGGTCGTTGTCGAAGGCCGTGGGCGTGAGCCGCAAGACCAGCTGCTGCTGCGCATCGTCCAGCACCCAGTACAGGTCGGCGTACACAGCGAAGTAGGCGGCGAGCGCGGTGGGCTCCACGTCGGACGGCGCCGCTGCCATGATCGCCCGGGCACCGGCGAGATCGCCTTGGGCGAGCGGCACCATCGCCCGGAACTCGTTGACCCCGTGGTTGTCCGGCGCGAGCGCGATTGCGCGCTCGGCCGCCGCGCGCGCCTCGGGGTAGCGGCGGAGCCAGATGAGCGTCGCCGCCAGGCGCCTGGCGGTGAGAACGGAGCGGGGGTCGATGGACTGGGCGCGCTGCAGGTGAACCAGGGCCGAGTCCCACCGGCCAAGGCTCTGCTCCACCAGGGCCGACGCGGTCAGGAGATCGGCATTGGCCGGCGCAGCCTTGAGCGCCACCTGATACGCCGCGAGCGCCTCCGGGTACTCTAAGTGGACCAGCGCGTGATAGTCGCCGAGGGCAAGCTGCCCCTCGGGCCGCCCGGGTCCGAGCTGCACCGCGCGATCCGCGGCCCGTCGCGCGGCCTCCGCGGCGGCCAAGATCGGCGCGCCGCTGGAGTAGTACCAGGCATTCGCCCGTCCCAATGCCGCCCAAGCCTGCACGAAGGTGGAGTCCAGCGCGACCGCCTGCTCGTAGTACCCGATCGCCTGGCGCAGGCGTACCGGGTCGTTGACTCCGATGTGCTGAGACGCCGCCTCGCCCTTCAGGTAGGCGTCGTAGGCGGCGATGTTCGCGGTTGGCCGCTCTTCCAGCACCTGCTTCTGCGGCGGCGCCAGCGCCACGTTCAGCGCGTCCGCCACGCGTCCCGCGATGTCGGCCTGCACCTGGAACACGTCGGTCAGGCTCGCATCGAACGGCTCCTGCCACTTGGTGGTGGGCGCACTGCCGGCGCCAACCGCCACCAGCTCGGGGCTCACCCGGACCCGGTTCGCGCTTCCCCCGCTTCTCTCCCAGCGCACCTTGCCGATCAGCACGTAGTCCACGTCGAGCTCGCGCGCGATCTCGCTCAGGCTCTTGCGCGTGTGCTTGTACTCGCCGGAGCTCTGGCTCGCGATGACGGTGAGCCCCGGGACGCTCGAGAGCTTGCCGCGGACTTCGTCGGTGATGCCGTCGGCGAAGTAGTCGTTGGCGGAGTCGCCGATGTTCTCGAACGGGAGCACCGCGAGGCGCTTCGGGCCGCCCGCGCCGGCCTCGCCGCCGCCATGGCTCCGCCGCCACGCGAAGAGGAGACCGAGGCCGATCGCGAAGCCGAGGAGGAGCGCGACGGTGACCGGGTAGCGGAGCGAGCGCCGATGCCGACCGGGTGCACCGGTCACTTGCGCGGCGCCGGACGGCAATGGAGCGCCGGGCGGCACCGCAGCACCGGCCGGCACCACACCGGGCTGCCCAGGAACCCCGCGCGACGGGGCGGGCGACGCGGCGTCCGCGACCGGGACGGTGGACGCCACGGTTCGCGGCGCCTCGAGCGCGCGCGCGAATTCGGCCGCCGTCGCGAACCGGTCCGCCGGGGTCCGGGCCAGCGCCTTGAGGGTGGCCGCCTCCAGCCACTCCGGCACCGCGTCGCGCGAGGGGCGGATCGGGCGAGGCGTCTCCATGAATCGCCGCGCGATGATCGCCTGCGGGGTGGGCCCGGTGAACGGCGGCTCGCCCGCGAGCATCTCGTACAGCACCACACCCAGCGCGTACACGTCGGTCCGGGCGTCCACCTCGCCGCCACTCGCCTGCTCCGGGCTCATGTACGCCGGCGTGCCCACGCTCATCCCGGTCTCGGTGAGCCGCTCGCCGGAGGTGGGCCCGAGCGCCCGGGCGATGCCGAAGTCGGCCACCAGCGTGTCGCCCTCGCCCGTGAGCAGGATGTTCTCCGGTTTCACGTCGCGGTGGACGATCCCGTGCCGATGCGCGTAGTCGAGCGCGCCCGCCGTCTCCCGCGCGATCCGGACCGCCTGCTCGACCGGAAGCTGCCGCTCGCGCCGGAGCCGCTCGCGCAGGCTCTCGCCGTCCACGTACGGCATCGTGAACCAGAGCCGGTCGCCGGAGGCGCCCGAGTCGTAGACCGAGAGGATGTGGGGGTGCTGCAGCCGCGCCGCGAAGCGGATCTCGCGCTGGAACCGCTCCGCGCCGAGCAGCGCGGCGAGCTCCGGGTGGAGCACCTTGAGCGCTACCGGCCGCTCGTGCTTCAGGTCCTGGGCCAGGAAGACCGTGGCCATGCCACCGCGCCCGAGCTCGCGCTCGAGGCGGTAGTGGCCGGCCAATTCGGTGTCGAGCTGCGCGCGCAGGTCCGCCACGGCGCCTCGGTGGGGGTAAGAGCCTGGTAGGGCTGGAGTAACGATACTCGACCGAGCCGCCGGCGGGTAGAGCGGCGCGCGGTCGGGCGCGATTGCGCCCGGGCGGGGCTAACTTCCCGGTGCATGGCGTCCGCGCGTCCTACCCCCTTCGACCTCGTCTTTGCCCCGCTCGCCGAGGAGCGCTTTCCTGCGATCCGCGCCGCGCTGGAGGCGGCGGGCGGCGATCCGCGGAATCGCGACGCGTTCCTCCTCACCCGTGATGCCGCGGCCGTGGTGCGCGAGCTTCGGCCCGACGAGGGCCTGGGCGAAGGGATCGACCAGCTCGCCGCGCTGGTTCACCACGCCTACCTGTTCTGGGCCGCCGGCAGCGAGCTGGTGAGCCTGCCGGGTGCCGATTTCCAGCGGCTGCTGGCCTCCGAGGCCGCCCCGCGCGCCGCGGATGCCATCGGGACCGCCGCGCCCTACGTCCAGATACCCGAACGGCAACTCTGGGCGCGACCGATCGAGGGCGCTCCGTTCGAGGCGCTCGACGGCTGGTTCGCGCACCTCGCGCCCGGCGACCGTGAGCTCAGCACCCTTGCCGTCTTCGGCTTGCACCCGGACCGGATGGGCTTCACCGTTGTTGAGGCGCTGGGGCCCCGGCCGGCCGCGCTGGCGCGGCCCGACGGCTCGCCCCTCTTTTCCCCGACCTTGCCCGGCGGCGCCGCCGCCGGCCTCAGCTCGATCGCCGGGGTGGAGGAGCTGCTGGAGCTCGCCTGGCGCGCCCGAGATCTTGGAGAAAGCTGACCCGATGCTGGACACGATGGACAAGAAGGCCGTCGCCCAGGTGCTGGAGCAGATCGCCGCCTTCCTGGAGCTCCGGGGCGAGAATCCGTTCCGCATCCGGGCGTTCCGCACTGCCGCGCGCACGATCAACAGCCTGCCCGGCGACCTCGCCGATGCGCTGGCGGATGGCTCGCTCGCCGGCACCAAGGGCATCGGGCCCGCCACGCTGCAGATCGTGCAGGAGCTCGCCGCGACCGGCAAGTCGTCGCTGCTGGAGGAGCTGCGGGAGCAGGTGCCGGCCGGCCTGGTGGAAATGCTCGCGATCTCCGGACTGGGCGTGGCCAAGATCCGGCAGATCCATGAGGTGCTCGCGGTGGACTCGATCCCGGAGCTCGAGGCCGCCGCGCTGGACGGCCGCCTCGCCAAACTGCCCCGCTTCGGCCAGAAGACCTCCGAGAACATCCTCAAGGGCATAGCCTTTCTCCGGCAGGCGAGCGCGTTCCGCCTCTCGCACCACGCGGCCGAGGAGGCGGAAGGGCTCAGAAAGGCGCTGCAGAAGCTGCCCGGCGTGGTGCAGGCGCAGGTGGCGGGCGAGGTGCGGCGCCGCTGCGAGATCGTGCGCGATCTGGTGCTCGTGCTCGTGGCCGACGTGCCGCCGGCGGAGCTGTTCGACCGGCTGAGCCGGCTGCCGGGCGTGCACGAGTTCGCGGGCCAGGACGAGCGGCGGGTGACCCTCCGCTTCGCCGGAGGCGCCGGCGCGCAGATCGTGGTCACCACACCCGTCAATCTCGGCGCGGTGCTGGTGCAGGCCACCGGCAGCGAGGCGCACCTTCGCGACCTCGCCACCCACGCGGGCTCCCTGGGCTACAACCTGAGCGGGGCGGCGCTCTGGCGGGGGAGCGAGTTCGTGCCGACCCCCGCCGAAGACGACCTCTATCGCGCGCTCGGACTCGAGCCGATCCCGCCGGAGCTCCGGGAGGGCATGGGCGAGATCGCGGCCGCGGCGGCCGGCGACCTGCCGCGCCTGCTCGAGCCCCGCGACCTGCGCGGCTTTCTCCACTGCCACACGACCTACTCGGACGGCTCGAACACGGTCCAGGAGCTGGCCCTCGCCTGCAAGGCCGCGGGCTATTCCTACGTCGGCATCACCGACCACAGTCAGGCCGCGGCGTACGCCGGGGGCCTCAAGCCCGGTGACCTGGAGCGGCAGGGCGAGGAAATCGACGCCGCGAACGCCGCCCTCTCGGGCGTGCGGGTGCTCAAGGGTATCGAGGCGGACATCCTGGTGGACGGGCGGCTGGACTACGACGAGCGGGTGCTCGGGCGGCTCGACTTCGTGATCGGCTCCATCCACAGCCGATTCAATCTCGGCGAGAGCGAGATGACCGCGCGGATGCTGGCCGCGATGGACAACCCCTACCTCACCATCATCGGCCACCCCACCGGCCGGCTGCTCCTCTCGCGCGATCCCTACGCCGTGAACCTCGATGCGCTGTTCGAGAAGGCGGCCGCGACCGGCGTCGCCATGGAGATCAACGCCGATCCCCACCGGCTCGACCTCGACTGGCACGTGCTCCGGCGCGCTCGGGACGCCGGGGTGACGATCTCGATCGGGGCGGACGCGCACAGCGTGGCGGGAATCGGCAACGTCGAGTTCGGGGTGGGCATCGCGCGGAAAGGCTGGCTCGGTCCCGACGACGTGCTGAACGCGCGTACGGCCGACGATTTCGTGGCCTTCGCCCGGCGTCGGAGGCCGGCGTGAGCGGGGTGAAACCGAGGCTCCCGCCCAAGGCGGCGAAGCCCCGGCCCGCACCCGCCCGGGCGAAGCGGGCGGCGCGGCGCGGCGCGGGCATGCCCCGCAAGCAGCGGGCGGCCGAGATTCTCGCTCGGCTCAGGGCCGCCTACCCGGATGCGACGTGCGCGCTCGACCATCGCGACGCCTATCAGCTGATCGTCGCGACCATCCTCTCGGCACAGTGCACCGACGCGCGGGTGAACCTGGTGACGCCGGCGCTCTTCGCCCGCTACCCGAACGCTCGCGCGCTGGCGCGCGCGGACCAGGCGGAGCTCGAGGAGATGATCAAGTCCACCGGGTTCTTCCGCAACAAGGCGAAAAGCCTGATCGGCATGGCGCGGGCCCTCGTAGCCGATCACGGGGGCGAAGTGCCCCGGACCATGGAGCGGCTGCGCGGGCTTCCCGGCGTCGGGCGCAAGACCGCGAACGTGGTGCTGGGAAACGCCTTCGGGATCAACGAGGGGATCACGGTGGATACCCACGTGGCGCGGCTCGCGCGGCTGCTCGGCCTCACCCGCCACGACGACCCGGAGAAGATCGAGCGTGCCCTCATGCCGCTCTTCCCGCGGGAGGACTGGGCGCTCCTCTCCCACCTCCTGATCTTCCACGGACGGCAGGTGTGCATCGCGCGGCGGCCGCAGTGCGGGCGCTGCGTGTTGGCCGATATCTGCCCGTCGGCCAGACTCCCCGCGCGCTAAGCCGGCGGCGGCGCGTCCTGGGGCACCGGCTCCCCTCGGGTCGGGTGGTGCGTTGCCTCCATGACGGGGACCGGGGCCCGGCCGGCCTCGGTCGCCGACGGGGGGCCATCAGATGCGCGCCCCTCGCGCACCCGGGCCGATCGCACCGCCCGCTCCACCCCCGCCGCGAGCTGGGTCCAGCTCAGCGGCTCCACCAATGGCACCACCGGGCAGGCGATGCTGGGCAGCCCCGGCGGCAAGGGCGCGCGCGCCGGGCACACCCGGAGCACCGGAAGCCCGGGGCAGATGTCCCGCACGCGCCGGATCAGCTC
>DASSOD010000213.1:0-2001 GCA_035700905.1 Gemmatimonadales bacterium
GCGCGGGGCGCGCGATCAGCCCGGAGCACTTCGGGCTCAGCGTGGGCTACGCGAGCGTGCCGCTCGACCCGGAGGCCGCGCGCACGCTGGCCGCGCGCCGGCCGCGCGCGCTCGAGCTGACCCCGGTGGGCTACCCCGCCCTGCGCCGGACCATCGAGCGGTTCATCGCGGTCGGCTTCTCCAAGTTCGTGGTGCGCCCGCTGATCGCGCCCCGCTCCTGGCGCGCCGAGCTGGACGCGCTCGCCGCCGCGGTGGGCGATCTGCAGACGTGATCCGCGCATGATCCGGGCCGTCGACGTGAAGTCCGCCCTGGCCGGGCTCCCCGCGCTGGAGGGCCGCCGCGCGACCACCCCCGCCGACCGGGTGAAGGCCGCGTTCGCGGTGCTGGCCCCGTTCCGCGACGGCAGCGTGTTCGCGGGGCGCTTCTCGGGCGAGACCGCGTGGGAGCGGCACGCCAGGGGCGACGAGCTGGTGCAGATCCTCGACGGCGCGGCCACGCTCACGATCGTGACCGCGGAGGGGCGCCAGTCGCTGCCGCTCTCGGCCGGGATGCTGGTGGTGGTGCCCCAGGGCCACTGGCACCGCTTCGAGGCGCCCGCCGGCGTCACGGTGCTGAGCGCCACGCCCCAGCCCACCGAGCACTCGACGTCCGAGGACCCGCGCGGGGCCTAGCCTAGCGCGCGGCCCCGGCGCGGCCGTCCGCGCGCCGGATCAGCGCGGCCAGCACCCAGACCCCGGCGAGCGCGCCCCCCGCCGCGAGCAGCGGCGCCACCGCGGGCGGCAGCGCCGCGGCCAGGCTGCCCGCGAGGGCCAGCGCCGCGAACGCCGCCGCGACCGTGCCGCCGACGAGCGCGAGCCAGCGCCCGAGCGTGGCCGCGACCACCGGGCCCAGCCGGTGCGCACCGCGCGTGCGCGCGATCACGTCCACCGTGCCCAGCAGGAGCACGAGCGCGAGCCCGAAGGCGAGCGCGGGCTCCACCGCGAGCCGGCGATCCTCGATGCCGAGCGCGGCCGCGTAGGCCACGAGGAACACCACCGCGGCGCCGCTCGCGGCCCAGCGCCAGCCGGTCGCGACCGCGAGGCCGGCCAGGCCGAGGGCGAGCAGGCCCGCCTCGAGCACCAGCGGCACCGCGGTGGCCAGGCGGAGCAGCGCCAGCGCCGCGAGAGCCGCCGCGCCCCCCAGCGCGTGGGTCATCCCGCGCTCGCCAGGCGCAGCCGCCGCCGGCGCGCGCGCACCAGCGCCGCCTCCAGCGGCTCCGGCGGCTGCCAGTCGATCACCACCAGCCCCTGCCGGCGCAGGGCGGCCAGCTCCGTGCGCCGCTCGAGCGCCCAGAGGCGCGAGGCCAGCGTGTCGAGGCGGGCCCCGTCCACCAGGGCGCGGGTGATCGCGACCGGCGAGACCACCAGCACCACCAGGTCTAAGCCGCGCGCGGCCAGGTCGAGCACCGCGCGCGCGAAGCGCGCATCCAGCAGCGGGGTGACGGCGATCACGAGCGCCTGGGGCGAGAGCACGCGCGGCGGCACCCGGGCCAGGTCCTTGGCCACGTAGGTGAAGACCACCTCCGCGCGCAGGAGCCCGTCCGCGAGCCGCTCGTACTGCACCGCGCCCGATCCGGGCCGCACCCAGCTCATCACGCCGCCGTAGGTGATGAGGCCCACGCGGTCCTTGCGCGCGAGGTAGGCGGCGGCGAGCGACGCGGCGGCCCGCACGCCCAGATCGAGCGCGGTGTGCGGCGGCGCGCCCACGTCGGCCAGCGTGTCGAGCATCAGCACCACGTCGGCGTTGCGCTCCCGGTGCCGCTGGGTGACGTAGAGCCGGCCGAGACGGAGGGAGGCGCGCCAGTTCACGTGCCGGATGCGATCGCCCGGGGCGAACTGCCGGACGTCGCCGGGCTCGATGCCCTCCCCGAGCGCGTGCGAGAGGTGATCGCCCACCGAGGCCTGGGCGTGCGTCGGGCGCGGCAGGGTGCGGAGAGGGATTGTGGCGGGAAACACCCGCAC
>DASSOD010000214.1:0-10236 GCA_035700905.1 Gemmatimonadales bacterium
GCTGAACGACTGACCGTTCGCCTCGAGGGTCACACCGTACCGCCCCGGCAGCACGAGGGGCCCGCGCGGCTCGAGCGGCGCGCCCACCTGCCACACCGCCGCGATCGAGTACTCGTACGAGAGCGCGCGGGGACGCGGAAGACGCAGGTCCCAGACGAATCGGTGCATCCCCGGCGTGGTCGCGACCCGGCGCGGCGTCTCCACCCAACCCGCCTCGAAGTAGCGCGATTCCGCGGGCAGGCTGTCGGGCGGATCGTCGCTCGAGAAGCGGCGCACCACGCGCCCGGCCCCGTCCTTGATCGTGAGCGCGACCGGACCCGACGGCGCGGCGCCGAGCCAGTAGTCGATCACCGCGCCGGTGGGCGGGTTCTCCCCCAGCGGCGTGGTGGGCGGCGGCGGCGTGTCGCGATTCTCGCTCTCGCGGAGCCGGATCGCCGCGGCCGGCCGGAAGAGATGCGCGGGCCTGCTCGCGAGCGACGGCGGCATCTCGCGGAGCGGCGCCAGGTCGTCGAGAATCCAGATGCCGCGTCCCTGGGTCGCCGCGATGAGGTCGCCGTGGTGCACCAGGAGGTCGCGCACCCACGCGGTCGGCAGGTTGAGGCTGAGCGGCTGCCAGCGCGCGCCGTCGTCGAACGAGACGTATACGCCGCGATTGGTCCCCGCGTACAGCAGTCCGCGCTTCACCGGATCGGCCCGCACCACCGCGGTGAACTCGGTGGGGGGCAGCCCGCCCGAGATCCGGCTCCAGCTCTTCCCGCCGTCCCGGGTGCGATAGAGCAGCGGCTCGTGCCGATCGATGCGGTGGAGGTCCACCGCGGCGTACGCGACGTCCGGGTCGAGCGCCGACGGGTCCACGTCGGTCACCGCGCCCCACGCCGGCAGATCCGGCGGGGTGACGTCCGCCCAATGCGCGCCGCCGTCCCGCGTCAGCCGGATCAGGCCGTCGTCGGTCCCCACCCAGATGAGTCCCTTCGCGGCGGGGGACGGCCCGATCGCGTAGATCACGCCGAACCCGCAGTCCCGCGCGGCGGCGAAGCCCGGATCGTCGCAGCCCGTGGCGCCGTCGCGCTTGCCGCTCAGATCGGGGCTCACCCGCTGCCAGTGGTTTCCGTTGTCCAGCGAGCGGAAGAGCATCTGCGCGCCAACGTAGAGCGGGTGCGGCGGGAGCGGCGAGAACGCGAGCGGCGTGATCCAGGTGTAGCGGTACTTCGTGGTGCCGGGCTTGGCCCCGTAGCTTCGGATGGGCCAGGGCGACACCTCCGCCGACTGCCGGGTCTCCTCCTCGAAGCGCGACAGGTGCCCGCCGAGCCCGGTGCCGAAGGTCAGGTTGGGCTGGCCCGGCTTCGGGACCATGTCGTCCCGCTCGTCGCCGCCCACGGGATGCCAGTCTCGCTCCTCGATCACGCCGTAGGGGCCGCGCGAGGCGAGCCGCACGGTGCCGTTGTCCTGCTGGCCGCTGTAGATGTGATAGGGGAACTGATCGTCCGCCGCGAGGTGGTAGAACTGGCCCGTGGGCTGATTGTACCAGCTCGACCAGGTGGCTCCGCCGTTCACCGAGACCGCCGCGCCCTGGTCGGATCCGCTGATGCGGAGCGCGGGATCCTCCGGATTGATCCAGAGGTGGTGGTAGTCGTCGCCGCCGGGCGACCCCATGACCACCGCGAAGTGCGCGCCGCCGTCGGTGGACTTCTGCATCCCGCGGCCCATGACGTAGATCGTGTTCGAGTCGTCGGGCGCGACGGTGAGGCGGCCGAAGTAGCTGCTCGAGAGTGACGGGTCGTCGTTCATCAGCCGCCAGGTGGCGCCGCCGTCGGCCGAGCGATAGACGCCCGCGAGGCTCCGCGCCACCTTCGCGTCCGTCATCGGCGAGCCCTCGAGCGCCACCGTGGCGTACACGATCCGGCCGCCGCTCCCCCGCGCCACGCCGAGCCCGATCCGGCCCACCTCGCCGGAGGGAAATCCGCCGCCCTCGAGCCGGCGCCAGTGGAGGCCGCCGTCGTCGCTCCGGAACACGGCCGACGCGGGGCCCGCCTGCGGGCGGTAGTAGTCGAGCCAGGGATGCATGCGCATCTGCCACGCGGCGGCGTACACGATGGCCGGCGTCGCCGGATCCCACGCGAGGTCCACCACGCCCACGGAGTCGCCCGCGTCGAGCACGCGCCGCCAGCTCCTGCCGCCGTCCGTGGTGAGATAGACGCCGCGCTCCGGGTTGGGGGCGAAGACGTGTCCCAGCGCCGCGACCAACACGCGGTCGGGATCGCGCGGGTCCACCAGGATCGCGCCGATGTGCCGGGTCGCGTCGAGTCCCACGTGCCGCCAGGTCTCGCCGCCGTCCGCCGAGCGGTATACTCCATCGCCGGGCATGATGTCCCACCGCGCGTCCACCTGGCCGGTGCCCGCGTAGATCACCTTCGGGTCGGAGGGCGCGATGGCGAGCGCGCCGATGGCGGCGGAGGTCTCGTGCTGCATCAGACCGCGCCAGGTGCGGCCGGCATCCGTGGTCTTCCAGACCCCGCCGCCCGCGCTGCCGAAGTAGTACGTGCTCGGCTGGCCGGGGATGCCGGCGGTGACGGTGGCCCACCCCGCGCGGTAGGGGCCGACGAACCGCCAGCGGAGGCCCTCCAGCGCGCTCGGCGGAACCGAGTCACGCGGCGGCGCCCCCCCGAGCCGGGAAGCGGACGGCGCGGCTGGAGCGAGGGGATGTCGCGGCGCGGGGGCGCTCAGCAGGAATGTGAGGCCGAGCACCGCGAGCGTGGACTTGGTCATGGGATTTCCTCCGGGGCGCTGAAGCTTACGGCCCGGCGGGGCGCGGGGCCAGCCAGGGGGATGGGTGCACGTGAGGAGGATGGACCATGCCGGAACCGGCCGAGTTTCCCGCAACGCTCGAGATCGACTATCCGGACCGTGAGCTCGACCGGGTCACCACGTTCTTCCGGCCGCTCCTGGTCATCCCGATCGCGATCATCCTTGGTCTGCTCACCGGCTCCGCCGCGCGCCACGAGGGCTCGGCCACGTACTGGTGCGGCTCCGGCGGGATTCTCTTCGTGGCGACGGCGCTGATGCTGGTGTTCCGGCGGAAATACCCCGGCTGGTGGTTCGACTGGAACTTCGAGCTGGTGAACTTCAGCACCCGGGTGCTGGCGTACCTGGCGCTGCTCCGGGACGAGTATCCTTCGACCGACGACGAGCAGGCGGTGCACCTCGCGCTGGCGTACCCCGACGCCGAGCGGGAGCTCAACCGCTGGCTGCCGCTGGTGAAGTGGTTCCTCGCCATCCCGCATTACATCGTGCTCTGGTTCCTGTCGCTCGCCGCGGCGCTGTGCGTGATCGTCGCCTGGTTCGCCATCCTCTTCACCGGCCGTTATCCGCGGGGTCTCTTCGAGTTCGTGGTGGGCGTGCTGCGCTGGTGGCTGCGGGTGGTGGCGTATGCGTTCCTGCTCACGACGGACCGGTATCCGCCGTTCAGTCTGGAGCGCTGAAGGTCCCCAGGGCGGCGAGCCAGGAGTCCAGCCGCACGACCTCCTCGGCGGCCCCCAGCCGCTTGAACAGGTTGGCGGCCGCCTGCCCGTGCGCGCCGGCGGCGGCCGCGTCGCCGGCGGCCGCCGCCCACTCGGCGAGTGCGCGCACGGTTTCCGCCTCGTTCAACGCGGCATCGTGCCCGCGCAGCAGGGCCAGCGCGGACTCGAGTGCGAGCCGGGCGTCCACCAGGTTCGCCTGCGCGGTGCACGCGACGCCGACCAGGCGCAGCGCGTCTCCCTCGCAGATCGGATCACCGGCCTCGCGGAACGCCGCGGCCGCCTCCCGCGCGCCCGCCTCCGCCCCCGCCGGATCGCCGCGCCGCAGCTGGATTTCCGCCCGGCCCAACAGCGCCAGCGCCGCCAGCCGTCCGCTGCCCGCCTCGCGCGCGTGCTCGATGGCGCGTTGCTCGTGCTCCTCGGCGCGCTCGAGCTCGCCCTCGTCCCGGAACGTGATCGCGATGTTGTGATGGCACTCGGCCAGCCCCGACGGGCTGCCGAGCCGCTGATAGGCGGCGAGGGCGAGGAGGTAGAGCCCGCGCGCCTCCTCGTGATGCCCGCGGATGTTCGCGATCGCGGCGAGATTGTTGCGCGCCTTGGCCACCAGCAGATCGTCGTGCTCGCGCATGGCGAGCTCGGCCACGTGCTGGAAGGTCGCCGCCGCGCCGTCGAGCGCACCAAGCTCGAGGAGCGACGCTCCGAAGAGATTGAGCGCCTTGAGCCGCGGCGCGAGCTCGCCCTGCTCTTCGAGCCGGGGCAGGATGCGGCGGAGCGCATCGTGCCCCTCCTGCGTGCGGCCCACCCGGAGCAGGGCTTCGCCGTACAACAGGCCCAGTTCTCCCGACCCGGACGTCAGACGCGGCTCGCTCTCGAGCAGCGCGCAGACGACTTCCCAGGCGCCGCGGTCCGCCAACGCCCGCGCGCCGCGGGCGAGGCCGGCGACATCGGCGTCGTCGTTCGCCAGGCGGGCCGGCGGCTCGGTCACCGGCGGAGTCCGCCGCATCGGGCGGGAGGCTCCAGCGTCGGCAGAACGCCGGTCATGCCCGGATCAGTAGGCGATCGCGTAGCGGGTGAACCCCGTGATCGGAGCCACGACCGTGCCGAGGTCTTGCAGCTCGTCGCTCGAGAGCGGGACCCAGGGATCGGTCGCCGTCTCCTGCTTCCAGATCCGGAAGCTGGGAGTGAGCAGCGTATCCTGAGCGTCCACGATCCCGTCGCCGTCCACGTCCGGGTTGGCCTCGCGATAGCTGAACTCCGCTTCCGCGGGGTCATCCGGGTTGAACTGCAGCCCGGCGGGCTGGAACTCGACGATCATGCTCTTCGGGTCCACGAGGGTCATCGTGATCAGGACGGAGTCCCCGTCCGGCACGAGCAGCGACCGCCGGTGGACCTCGAACCGCAGGAACTCGGTGGAGTCACGTTCGCCCGGCCGGGCGTGGTAGACCATGATGCCGGACCGCTTCTCGCCCCGCTTGGCGTAGAAGCTCACCACCGGATTCGCGATCTCCGGCGCGCTGGGGGCTGGAGAGAGAAAGGCGGGGGTCAGCGATGCCCGGTCCGCGCGCGGTGATGCGGAGGTAGGACCATCGGCGGAACAGGCCGTCACCACCGCGCCGGCGCACACGCCGAAGCACAGCGAGGGAAGCGCACGCATGAAGAACCTCTCAGAACCGCTACAGCACAGAGGGACCCGCAATATGCCATGGTCGGCCCGGCTGCGGCCAGCGGGCGAGGGTCCTGGTTGATCCTGCGGCGTGGCGGCCGCCGGCTAATCGGCCGAGAGCTCGGCGCTCACCCACACCGGCCGGTGGTCGCTCGCGTCGAACCGATCCTCCGCGAGCCCGGCCCGCGCCCGATCCACCGCCGCGAGCCCCCGCACGAACACGTGGTCCACGTCGAACTTCCAGAAGGTCCCGCCCAGCGCCTTGGTGGGCCAGAGATATCCCTGCGCCGCGAACAACGCGCCGACGTCGTGGCCGTTCATGTCGCCGGCGATCACCACCGCCTGTCGGCTCGCGTCCGCGTCGCGCAGGATCGCTCGGATCTGGTCCCGCTGCCCCTCGCGGCCCACGTCGCCCGCGTTCGCCAGGTGCACCGAGTAGACCCGGATCCGCCGCGCGCCGATGCGCATGGTGGCCCCCACCGCGATGCGCTGCATGCCCCGGAGCGAGCCCAGGCGTGGCAGGATGAGCTTCCGGTCGGCCTCGAGCGGCCACGGGCTCAGGATGGCGTTCCCGAAGTAGGCGTGGGTGCGCGGGTGCACCGCGGCGGGGTAGTACGCGTAGTTGAGCCCGAGCGCATGGGCGAACTGCGCGGTGCCGGTGTCGGTCATCTCCTGCAGCGCGATCAGATCGGCGTGCTGCAGGGCCGGCTCGGTTCGGAAGAGCCGGATCGCCCGGTCCACGTGCCGGCCGTACGCGATGTTGAAGGTGACCACCCGAAGCTCCCGGACGGGGCCGGCCGGAGGTGCGGCCGCCCCGGCGCCCGCGAACCGCGGGCCCCGGGGATCGGTGAGGTTGGCAGCCGCGGCGCAGGCCGCGAGCAGCAGGGTGAGGCCGGCCGCGAGCGCGAAGCGGGATCGCCGCATCGCGCCGCGTCGGCGCGCGAGAGGGCGCTCGCTCGGACCGGCGCCGCCCCCCTCACGCGCCGCCGTCACGCGGTCGTCTTGGCCAGCTTCTTCTGCAGCGTTTCCGCCCGGTCGAGGTGCCGCTCGAGGAACGGCTTGGCCTTCTCGATCAGGGCCTGCAGCTCCTTGTTCTTCGTGGCGTCATGCGCCTTCTCGGCCAGATCGATCACGGCCTTGTGGACGCCGACTTCCTGGTCGATGTAGACCCGATCGAACCCTGCGCCCTTGGGGGCCGCTTGGAGCGAGTCCATCTCCGCGGCGGCCAGCGCCTTCACCGGATCGTTCGCCGGCGCCTGCGGGGTGATGTTGAGCTTCTTCGCGAGCGCCTGGCCCTGCCGCCGGAGCTCGTGGTGCTCGGCCATCATCATGGCCGCGAAGCCTTTCACCCCGGCATCGTGCGCCCGGCTCATGGCGAAGTGCCCGGCCGCGCTGTCCGCCTTGTTGGCCTCGTCCAGCAGGGCGACGATGTTCGCGTCGCTCAGCGCCGCGCCCGTGTCGGCGCGCGCGCCCATCGTGTCACGCACCGTCGCCGCGGCCGACGCGGCCGTGTCGGCCGTCGTCCGGGCCATGCCCGTGGCCGTGTTGTCGCTCGAGCTTCTCGGATTGTTGCAGGCAGCCAAGACCAGCGCCGAGAGCACCGCTCCCGGGAGCGCCAGCCGCAGCGTCGTTCGATGTCGCATAGTCCCTCCTTGGCGGATCAAGCGGGGCCCATGCGCCGCACGTCCGCCCCACCAAGCGTACGAGAGGAACCGAAGCGTGATGGTGACGAGGGTCACGCGCACGCCAAAAGGCCGGCGGGCGCGCAGCCACGCCGCCGAGCCGCCCGCAGCCGCGCCTCAGCGCAGGGTGAGGCCGAGCCCGAACTGAAAGGCGCTCAGCGCCTGGCGCGTGTCGGCCGTCTGGAGCCCGCCGATGGTGCTCACGTACCCCGCGTACGGCGTGAGCGCCAACGCCGACGAGATCCGCGCCTCGTACCCCAGCCGTCCGGTGCAGCCGAACCCGGTCCCGCCGACGCTCGGGGCCAGTCCATCGGTTTGATGGAAGCCCACCACGCCCAGGCCGCCGGAGACGAAGAACGGCGAGTGGTCGATCACGTACCCCGTGAAAACGGCCATCGCCGACCACATCGTCGCCCCGGACGGACCGGCGTGCTTCGACACGGTGGTCGCCTCGATGCCCACGGCGGTGGTCGCGCCGACGAACCGGCTGATCTTGATCAGCGGGGAGATGCCGCCGCCGTGCGAGCAGCCGTGGCAATAGAAGTCCCGGGTGCCGAGCCCGCCGCCCAGGGTGATCGTGAGGTCGTGACCGAACCCCGGAGAGCGGGCCTCCTCCTCCGGCGCGGGCGAGGAGCCACCATCCCGCCCATCACGCGCCGCGGCCGGCAGAGCGCGCGCCACCCCGGCATCGACCCGCGGGTCGGGGCACTGCCCCAGCGCCCACGCGGCCTCGGTGCAACCGCCACCCGGCTTCGGCGTCTGCTGTGCGGGGGCGCTCCGGCCAACGGTCAATCCGCCGAGCACGAACGCCACGGCGGGAAGGATGCGTGACCTCAGTGTAGGACCTCCGGCGTCGAGTGTGCGCGGCTACCGTTGTGAGAAGAGAGCTAATGTAGGGCCGGTTACCCCGGATGCCAATCGAGCCGGCCCCACCTGTCGCTACCCCGCCCCGCCGCCGGACACCCTCCGCCCGAAGCCGGCCCGGGCCGAGGCCGGCGCGCCGTCAGCGTTCCGCGCCGGCGGCGCCAGCCGGCGCGCGCCGCACCGCCACGGCCTCGATGTTGAACGTCACCTTGTCCGCCACCTTGACCGTTCCGGCGGGGCCGCCGCTGTACGGCTTGATCCCGAAGTCGGTCTGCTTGACCGCAAAGCTGGTTCTGGCGCGCACCGAATCGAGCCCGAGCTCCACGTCGAGCTCCATCGGAACGGGCCGCGTCTCCCCCACGAGCGTAAGGTCTCCGACCACGTGAAAGCCGCGTGACGTCGGCTTCACCTCACGCGACACCAGCTTGATCTCGTGATGCTGGTCCACGTGCAGCACCTCGCCGCGCATCGCCTCCGTAACCTTCCGGATCTCGGCGGTGTCCGGCGGCGTCAAAACCCGCAGGCTGTCGGCCGAGACGGTGATCGCGAAGTGGGAGCGCTCCGGCGTCTTGGGGTAGTAGACGACAAGGCCGGAAAATCCTTCCGCGCGGATCACGTGGCTGTGGCCCGCGAACCCGAAGAGCCCGGCCTTGCCGGTCTTGACCTCGAGCCGGCTTCGCGGGGCCAGGTGGTAGACCACCGAATCCAGGGCGCCGAAGTCGGGCGGCGGCGCGCGGCGCGCGGTGTCCTCGCCCGACGGCCCCGTGCCCTGATCTCGCTCGCTGTCGGCCGCCGCGCCGGGCTGCCCCACTCCGCCCATCGGATTCTGCTGCCCCAGCGCCGGCGCGAGCGGCGCTGCGGCGATCACCACGACGGCTCCCAAGACCCGCAGCCTCTGCATGCATCCCCCGTTACGCGTTGCGGCCGGAGCGGCAAGGTATGTACGTCCGCGGCGTCGGCCAATGCGCGCGACCGCAGGGCCCGGGGCGAGCGCCACGTGCCCAGCGTGCGCGAACACACCGGGGGACGGCTGACGCAGGGGATCCGGCACACCAGGGGCGAAAGCGGACGAGCCCCTCGCCCATCGGCGAGGGGCTCCGCACCTGTCACCCGTTACGCGAGGCGCCGGCGGCGGCGCTCCGGCGGAGCGGCCCGCTAGAGCAGCCCCGTCTGGCGCATCACCTCGGTGAGCTCCCGCATCGGCCATCCGTCGCCTGGCGTCGTGCCGCCCTCGCCCGACGAG
Source organism: Gemmatimonadales bacterium (assembly GCA_035700905.1). Classification (GTDB taxonomy): domain Bacteria; phylum Gemmatimonadota; class Gemmatimonadetes; order Gemmatimonadales; family GWC2-71-9; genus DASQPE01. The sequence goes on from DASSOD010000214.1 coordinate 8,968, forward strand.
CGCCCCGCGCCGGGGCCGGCGCTCGCGCCCATCGCCGCGGCGCCGCGGGCGCGCTGCTGCGACGCGAGGCCGGCCCCCCGTCCCTTTCGGGGAAGCAGCCCTGCCTGCTGCATCGCGCCACGGAGCTGCTTCAGGGCAAACCTCGGATCATCCCCGCGCGGCTGCGGCACGGCCGCGATGGGCAGCGCGCTCGACTGCTGCACGGTCACCAGGATCTGCTCCACCAGCGTCGCGCGATCGGTCGTGCCCGACTGGCCCGCCTCCAGGATCGCGAGCAGGCGCCGCCGCAGCTCCTCCGGCTGCACCGCCTGAATCTCCGGGTGGCGCCGCAAGAGCGCGTTCACCGCGTCGGGCAGTCCGGCGCCGGTGCGGTTCGGGTCCAGATTCAGCGGCCGCGCCGACTGGCGGAGCAGCCGGAAGAGCCGGTCCACCCGCGCGGCGTCGCGCACCCGCAGCGCGCCCTGGAGCTCGGGATGGTGCGCCAGCACGAGCGCCGCCAATCCCGTGACGTGCGGCGCCGCCGCCGACGTGCCGTCCCGCATGGCGTAGTCGTTGGGCGGCACGCAGGACAGCACGGCCACGCCGGGCGCGCACACGTCGATCTCGGGGCCCGCGCAGGAGAACCGCGCCGAAAAGTACTGCTCGGTGCTCTCGGCCGGGCCCTCCCAGGCCTGCGTCGCGTGATAGCTGTCTGCCGGGAACTCGCCCCACCGCCCGATCGCCGCGACCGTGAGCACGTGCGGGGAGGACGCCGGGTACTGCACCGGCCCCCCCGAGCTGCCGGCCGCCACGATGCACGCGACGCCCAGCTCCTTCGCCTCGCGCAGCTTGAGCTCGAGCAACTCGGAGTACTCCTCGCAGCCGACGCCGAGGTTCACCAGGTCCACCTGAAGCTCGATGCACCGATTGAGCGCGTCGATCAGATGGCTCACCCGCCCGCCCGGAAACACCCTGATCGAATGGAGCTCCACCTCCGGCGCGATGCCGCGGATGCCCTTGCCGTCGGCCGCCGCCGCGACGATGCCGGCAGCGTGCGAGCCGTGCCCGTATTCGTCGCGATCCCAGCCCTGCGGACTTTGGGCGACCGCGTCGTATCCGCCCTTCACCACCGGCTGCAGCTGCTGGTGGCTGGTCGCCACGCCCGAGTCCACGACGGCCACGCGGACGCCGTGCCCCCGGTAGTTCGCGGGCAACTGGTCGAGCCGCATGGCCCGGAGCCCCCAGCCGACGACTTCCTGGTTGGGGAAGTTGGGAAAGCTGTGGTCCAGC
>DASSOD010000215.1:0-2345 GCA_035700905.1 Gemmatimonadales bacterium
CGTCGAGCAGCGCGCGATCCACGTGCTCGAGCGGCAGCATGAGCGTGTCCACCTCGCGGCCGGCCGCGCGGGCGTCCCGCTCGTACATGCCGACGTGGGCGAGCTCCGGGCTGGTGTACGTGCACCACGGCATGACCAGCCGGCTGGCCCGTGCCCGGCCGAAAAAGAGCGCGTTCTGGATCGCGATTCGGGCCTGCGCGTCGGAGTTGTGGGTGAACTGGTATCCGGGCGTAACGTCGCCCACCGCCCAGACGCGCGGGTTCGTGGTGCGGAGCCGGTCGTCCACCACGACGCCAGCCGGGCCCGCGCGCACGCCCGCCGTATCCAGCCCGAGGCCCTCGACGTTCGGGGCGCGCCCCGCGGCCACGAGCACCGCGTCGGCGGCGATGCGCTCGCCCCGGCCGCCCTGCTCCACCACCAGCACCCGGTCGCGCCCGTCGGCTTCGGCGCGGGCCACCTTGGCCCCGAACCGGAAGCGCACGCCGTCGCGCTCGAGGGCGCGCTGCACGATGAGGGCGGCGTCGGCATCCTCGCGCGGGAGCACCCGCTCGCCGAGGTCGAGCACCGTCACCCGGCTGCCGAACCGGGCAAAGGCTTGGCCCAGCTCGCACCCGATCGGCCCGGCGCCGATCACGACCAGGCGGGGCGGAAGCTCGGTGAGCGAAAAGATCGTCTCGTTGGTGTAAAATCCCGCCTCCGCGAGCCCCGGAACGTCGGGCACGGCGGCCCGCGCCCCCGTGGCGATGATGGCGCGCCGGAAGCGGAGCCTCCGCCCGTCCACTTCCACCGAGTCGGGCCCGGTAAAGCGGCCCTGGCCGAAGAAGACATCAACGCCGAGATCGCGATACCGCGGCGCACCGTCCACCCCGCTGATCTTGGCGCGGAGGCGCCGCATCCTCTCCATCACCCTGCCGAAATCGCCGGCGCCCGCCGGCGCAGGGCCGCCAAATTCCGCCGATGCGGCGGCGGCATCGCGCCAGGCCCGGGCGGCTCGCAGGAGGCTCTTCGAGGGCACGCAGCCCACGTTGAGGCAGTCGCCGCCCATGAGATGCCGCTCGACCAGCGCCACGCTCGCGCCGAGCCCCGCGGCTGCGGACGCGCTCACCAGGCCGGCGGTCCCCGCGCCGATCACGACCAGGTGATAACGCTCGCGCGGCTTCGGGCTCACCCAATCGGGCGGGCGGACGTTCGCGAGCAGTCGCCGGTTGTGCTCGTCCGGCGGGTGAATCGGCGGGTCGGCCGGCGGGGGATGGGGCACGGCGGGATCAGGCTTCGGGGCGCGCGTCATCCGTCACCTCGGCCAGCGCGCGTCGCGCGGTGCGGGTCACGAGCGCGGTGACCGCCACGGTGGCCGCAAGGCCGAGCCCGAGCACGATCCAGTACCCCGCCCCGCGCGCCGGAGACACGCCGGCGGCGGCGGCGGCCACGTCGCCAGCGACCTTGCCGGTGTAGACGTACAGCAGCGTGCCAGGCAGCATGCCGACGCTCGCGATCAGATAATCCAGGTAGCGGACCCGGGTGAGCCCCAAGCCGTAGTTCAGCACGTTGAACGGGAAGACCGGCGAGAGCCGGAGCAGCAGAACGATACGCCTGCCCTCCCGGGCGATCGCCCGATCCACGGCCGCGAATCGCGGATCGCCCGCCACCTTGCGCTCGATCGCGCCCCGCGCGGCGTATCGTGCGATGAGAAAGGCCGCCGACGAGCCGAGCACCGCGCCGACGAACACGATCGCGGTGCCGCGCGCCACGCCGAAGATCGCGCCCGCGGCGAGCGTCAGCACCGAGCCCGGGATGAATGCGATCGACGCCACCACGTACCCGGCGATGAACGCGATCGGCCCCCAGGCCCCCACACCGGTGACCCACGCCGCGAACTGGGGAACGTAGGCGCCCACCTTGCGCCCGGCGACCACGAGCAGGGCGACCAGGGCCAGAAGCGCGAGCGCACCCAGCACGACGCGCCGCGCTGCGCGCCGCCGTTCGCCAGCCACTCCCAGCGGAGACTGCACCGCTCGGGACCCGGAGTCCGCCATGGGAATTGGTCCTCGCTCAATGCCCGGCGCCGCGCGCGGGGTCCCCGGCTCGGCCGCGGCGCGGGATCTCGCCCGCCAGATCAGTGGTAGGCCGTAACCGACGGGCAGGCGCAGTGCCCGCCGGGAGGCGCGCCGGCCTGCAAGCTAAGGGAAACGACCTGGGAGAACGACCCGGATTGCGCGATGCGAGGGTGGCTGACCCGGCCATGCGACGCGAGCTGCCGGCGGGGACTAGTTTCCGCCCCGAGCGGTACCCGCCCGGGCGAGACTCAGCGCGCGGAGCGGGCGGCGGTGTCGGCGCCCCTGCCGGCC
>DASSOD010000216.1:0-14268 GCA_035700905.1 Gemmatimonadales bacterium
CACCGTGAGCGGCGCGGGCCAGCGGGTGCCGTTGAGCCGGAGGAATCCGCTCTCCTCCACGTCGCGCCCGCCGACGATCCAGACGATCTCGCGCGAGGGATCGAACCGCTCGCCCGGCTCGAGCACGAGGAGGGGCCCCACCAGCCCGTCGCCCACCTGCAGCGTGGCCAGGTTGTGCGCGTGGTAGATGAACGTGCCCGCGCGGGGCGGCGTCATCCGCGCCGTGAACGAGTCGCCCGGCGCGATCGTCGGCGCGATGCGCCTCTCCGCGCCGCTCCACCCGGCCACTCCGTCGTAGTAGCTCTCCAGCTCGAGCCCGTGCCAGTGGATGGTGGTCGGCTGCTCCAGCCCGTTCACCACGGTGATCTCGGACGGCTCGCCGCGGGTGAGCACGATGGGCGGCCCGGGCGTGCCGATGTCGGCCGCAGCGCCGCGCGAATCGTCCAGCGACACCCGGATGTGCTCACCGTCGGGCCGGATCACCGAGGGGCCCACCGCGAGCCGAAGCCGGTGGCGGGCGGCCATCTCCGGCGCGCCGGGCGCGGCGGCGGGCGCCGGCCGGACCCGAATGCCCAGGATGAGGCCGCCCATGTCATCCATCGGCGGGATGCCGGCGCTCGCCTCCGCATCCGCCGCGGCGCCCGGGGCCGGCGCCGGGTGCGCGCCGTGTGCTCCCGTCACCGTGTCCCCCACGGCAAGAGCCCGCGCGGAATCCGCCCCGTGCGCGCCATCGGGCGGGCGCAGGTCGCCCACGAGCGCGCCGGACGTGTGCGCGTGGATGTGGCAGTGCATGAGCCACTGGCCCGGTGTGGTGGGAGACCAGGTCATGGCCATCGTCGCGCCGGGATCGAGCCGCTGCGTGACCACCATGCGGCGCCGGTCCGGCGAATATGCGGTGTCCGCCGCCTCCGATCCCATTGCCTCCACGCGGTAGAAGAACCCGTGCATGTGCATCGGGTGGTTGTCCACCGTCGGGTTGATCCAGCGCCAGTGCACGGTGTCGCCCACCGTGAGGTCCATGCGCTCGGTCTCCGGCCACGAGCGGCCGTTGATGCTGAGCGCCACGGCTTCCTCCTCGGGCACGCCGCTCGGCGTATCGCGCAGCAGGACCAGCACGCCCAGGACGAAGACGCGGTCGGGGGCGACAGGCCCGTCGGCCGGATCCACGATGAGCGCGCCATTCAACTGGCTGTCCCGGCCGAGGCGGTCCTCGATCGTCGCGCTGTCGCTGGTCGCGGCCCAGTAGTAGTAGGTGCCGGGCGCACCGGCGTCGAACTCCACCTCGCGCGAGCCGCCCGACGGAACGCGCAGCGTATCCGCGCCCGTGGCCGGACGGGTGCGGAGCCCGTGCATCACCAGCGGCGTGCCGCGGGGGAGATCGTTCACGATTCGGGCGCGGATCCGGGTGCCGGCGCGGACCCGGATGAGCGGTCCCGGAATGGTCGGCCCGGCGCCGTCCGCGGTGAACGCGGCGGCGATGATCGGTTCCGCACGGCGGGCGCCGTCCGGGTTCCAGCGGCCCAGCCGCGCCCGGAGCGTCACGCGAAGCACGCCGGCGGCGAGCCGGCCGGCGGGAGCGCGGTTGTCGTTCGGCTGAATCGTGGGGAGCGGGGCGCCGGCGGGCTCGCCGGGCGCGCGCGGACCGGGGTGGAGCACCAGCGCGATCGAGAGGGCGGCGTGGGCGATCACGGCGTTTGGCTCCGGTTGGCGGTGGCAGTCGTGGCTCGGTAGGCCAGCCGCGACAGGTGCTCCAGCAGCTCCAGCGCGGCGGTCGCGCTCGAGATGCGGTCCTCGGGCTCCTTGGCGAGCAGGCGCGCCAGCAGGCGGTCGAGATCCGGCGGCAGGTCCGGCCGCAGGCTCGCGAGCGGCGCCGGCTCCGCGAACTGGATTGCGGCCAGGAGCGCGCGGTTGGTTTCCGCCGCGAACGGCGGCTTCCCCGCGACCATCTCGTAGAGCACGACGCCCAAGGCCCAGAGGTCGGTGCGGTGATCCACCCCGCGCTCGCCGCTCGCCTGCTCCGGGCTCATGTAGGCGTACGTCCCCAGGATCATCCCGCTGCGGGTGAGCTCGGCGTCGGCCAGCTTGGCGATCCCGAAGTCCAGGATCTTGACCCGCCCCGCGTGCGTCACCACGAGGTTGGCCGGCTTGATGTCCCGGTGCACCACGCCCGCGGCGTGCGCGTGCGCGAGCCCGGCCGCGACCTGCGCCGCGTAGTCCAGCGCCTCCGCGGCCGGCAGCGGTCCGCGGTCCAGCTTGGCGCGGAGCGTCTCGCCCTCGTAATACGGCATGATGATGGCGAGCCGCCCGTCGGGCATCTCCTCGAAGCCGTACACGGCGCAGATGTTGGGGTGGTCGAGGGAGGCGGCGGCCTTGGCCTCCTGCACGAAGCGCCGGCGCATCGCGGGCTCGCCGCTGCCGTAGTCGGCCAGCAGCTTGAGCGCGACGAGCCGGTTGAGCCGCCGATCGCACGCCTTGAACACCACGCCCATCGCGCCGGCGCCGAGCCGCTCCAGGACCTCGTAGTGGGGGAGCGCGGGCGGCGCGGTGTCGCGTGACTCGGGCTCGAGCGCATCCGCGATCGCCCCGGCGAGACGCGCGGTGACGCCGGTCGCCTCCGCGCTCGCGAGCAGCCGTCCGACCGCCACCCGGAGCTCCGCGTCCTCGCCGCACGCGCTGGCGAGGAACGCCGGCCGCTCGGCGGGGGCCAGGTCGAGCGCCCGATCGAAGATCTCCTCGATGCGCTCCCGCGACGGCGCCGGCGCCGGGGAGAGGCCCAGGAACTCGCGAACGCAGTACACGAAACGGGTGAACGCCGGCTCCGAGGCGAGCAGCACGTGATTGCGCGCCTCCAGCGGGACGAACCGCGCGCCCGGAATGAGCGCCGCGAGATGACGCCCCTCCGCGAACGGCACCCGCATGTCGCCCGTCCCGTGGATCACGAGCGTCGGAACGCGCAGCCGGGTGGCGGCGTCCTGCACGTCGAGCTGGTCGAACGCGCCCAGCATGCGCGTGGCGTTCTCGGGCGTCGTGCTGATCCGCTGGAGCTCGTTGAACCAGTGCATCTGCTCCGGCGTGCCGTCGGGAATGAACAGGCTGGTGAACACCTGCCGGAATGCGGGATGGTCCTTGCCCCAACCCACGCTCACCAGGCGGATCATGAGCTCCCGCTCCTCGAGCTCCGTGGGCGAAAGCTGCCGGTGGCCGCGCCCGCGGGCGTAGGCGCCGTAGAGGATGAGGTGGGTCACCCGCTCGGGATGCCGGAGCGCGTAGGTGATGGCGATCGGCCCGCCCTGCGAGATCCCGAGCAAGGGGAACCGCTCGAGGCCGAGCGAGTCCACCACCGTCTCGAGATCGGCGACCCACGCGTCCAGCGAGAAGTCCTCGACGGCCCAATCGGAGAGGCCGCAGCCGCGCTCGTCGTAGCGCACCAGCGTGCGGTCGCGGCTCAGCTCGACCAGCCAATGGCGCCAGACCGGGCTGTTCCAGTCGAACTCGAGGTGGCTGAGCCAGTTGGCGGCCTTCACCAGCGGCGGGCCCCGGCCGACGAGGGCGTACGCGAGGCGCACGCCGTCCGCGGAGGTGCAGAAGCGGATCTCCTGGTCGCGCAAGCTCACGGAGTGGTCCCGAGCGGGAGGGTTTCCTGCTTCCCGACTCTACATCGGGAACCCGGAGGCGCAACCCGGGCACGCGCCGCGGCCTCTCTTGACGCGCGACCCGGCGCGCGGGAACCTTGGGCCGAAGACCCATGAGCACCCCCGACCTCCAGGGCCGCGGCTTCCTGGTCACCGGCGCCAACTCGGGCATCGGCCGCGCGATGGTCGAGGCGCTCGCGGCCCGGGGCGGCGGCGTGGTGCTGGCCTCCCGCTCGCCGGAGCGCACGCTGCCGGTGCTGGAGGGGATCCGGCGCCGGTGGCCGGCGACGGACGCCAGGTTCCTCCAGGTGGACGTGTCCGACCTGGAGTCCGTTCGCCGGGCGGCGGACTCGTTCCTCGGCGGCGGGCAGCGGCTCGACGTGCTGGTCAACAATGCCGGCATCGCGGGCACGCGCGCATTGAGCGCGGACGGCTTCGACGTCACCTACGCCACCAACCACATCGGCCCCTTTCTCCTCACCAACCTGCTCCTGCCGAGACTGCTGGAGGCGCCGCAAGGCCGGATCGTGAACGTCTCCAGCGTGGCCCACATGGGCGTCAAGGGCGTGGACTGGTCGGTACTCGAGCCCCGCACCGAGCCCAAGCGCAGCGCGTTTCCGGATTACGCGGTCACCAAGCTCATGAACGTGCTGCACGCGAAGGAGCTGGCCCGGCGCCTCGCCGGCACGCGGGTGACCACGTACGCGGTGCACCCGGGCGGCGTCGCGTCCAACATCTGGCGGGCGCTGCCGCGGCCGGTGCAGTGGGTGCTCAAGCTGGTCCTCATCTCCAACGAGCAAGGCGCCAAGACCCAGCTCTACTGCGCCACCGCGCCCGAGCTCGCCACCGTCACCGGCCGCTACTACGACAAGTGCCGCGAGGCGCGCCCCAACCCGCTCGCCGAGGACGAGTCCTTGGCGCGGGAGCTCTGGGAGCGTACCGAAGCCGCCATCCAGGGCGCCGCCGCGCGGCGCGCTTGACTCCACCGCCCCTTCAATTGTCTCCCGCCTGACGGCCCGCCGGTACTCTCGGTGCGTCTCAGGTGCGGCGGCCGACGTCCCCGGCCCGCACCGATGCGCCACCGGGACGTCGAGCGGAGGCCGAAATGTCAACCATTCGTCTAGTGCTCGTGAGCGGGCTGCTGGCGCTGGCCGCCTGCTCCTCCACGACCGAGCCAAACCAGGGCGTGACCGCGCTACCCGGCGATCCGGCGGTGGGCGGCGATGCTCGCGACTTCCCCCAGCCCGATCTGTGCCAAGGGCTGAGCACGGTGAACGCGCTGTGCAAGAGCCGGCTGTAGGTCAGCCGGGCGCCGTCCTGAGCGCCTCCACCTCGCGCCGATCGCATCGTGGGTCCGCCGCCGCGATGCGGTCGGCCGCGAGCAGCGCCCGGCCGGCGATGCGGCCGCTCTCGGCGGCGCGGGCATCCCGGGCGAGCGCGATCGCTTCACCGAATGCCTGAGCGGTGGCCATCGCTCGCGCCATGAGCTCCACCCGAAGCGCCCGGGACTCGAGGTCGTTCCGCGAGGCGAGCGCGGCGATGGCGCGCAGGCGCAGCCCTTGGGCCTCGCCGGGCGTGAGCGCCTCGTTCCGGACCACCTGCTGCACCAGCGGGGCCGCGAAGGCGTAGCGTCCCGCGTCGAAGGTGATGAAGTGCTGCCGCTCCAGCAGGGCGAGGTGCGGCTCGAGCCCGCGGGCATCCATTCCCGTGAGGGCGGCGATCAGCTCGAGGTCCAGCGCCACGGCGCCGATGCTCGCGGCCGCGAGCACCGCGGCAGTATCGCGCTCGAGGGCGATCAGGCGGGCCGCGATGGCGCGGCGGACGAGGTCGGGAAGGATGAACGGCAGCGGGCTCTCGAGCGTCGCGTGCGCGGCCGGCCACTCGAGCGCGTCGTCCCGGAGGAGCGCCAGGTCGGCGAGGCCGCGCAGCATGGTGACGGCGAGGAACGGATTGCCGCCGGTCTCGAACGCCACCCGGCGCGTGAGCCGGGCGCGCTCCGGCTCGCTCTGGCACCAGGGCGCGAGCCCCCCCACCAGCTCGGCCAGGTCCTCGAGCGAGAGCGGCCCCAGCTCGACCGCGGCGCCGGGCAGCTCGCCGCCAACCTCCCGGATCAGATGCAGAAGCTCCGCCGGGAAGCCGCGGTCGGCGGGAGCGGACGCCACCACCAGCAGGACCGGCCCCGAGCGGAGCTGCGCCATCGCGGCGTGAAGCGCGCCGATCGTGCCGCGGTCCGCGAGATGGGCCTCGTCCAGTCCGATGGCGAGCGGCGCTTCTCCCGCGATCGCGCCGAGGAGCGAGGCGACCGCCGCACCCACCTGCGCCCGATCCTCCGGCGGACGCGGCCCGACCCGGCCGGCGAGCTCGGGCACGCACGACGCCAGAACGGCGAGCGCGTGGGGATCGGCGGCGGGAAATCCCGGCGCGCTCAGCAGCCCGGAGCGGACGAGACTCCGCAACGTGCTCCACGGCGCGTCCTGGTCGCTCTCGAGCGGACGCGCCGCGCCCGCCACGCCGCCCTCGAGCGCGACGCACTCGAGGCAATGGTTCATGAGCCGGGTCTTTCCGGTGCCGGGCGGGCCGGTGACGAGCAGGATGCGTGCCTCCCCGGCGAGGACCTGGCGGATGAGCGGCGCCACGGTCGCGAGCGCGCCGGCCCGGCCCACGAGCGGCGGCGCGGCACCGGTCGCGGGTCCTTGCTGCACCTGCCAGCGCTGCCCCCGGATGCGGTCCGCCAAGGCGGCCAGGTCGCGGCCGGGCCGCTCCCCGATCTCATCCAACCGGTCACAGAAGTCGCGATAGGCCTTCATCGCGCCCGCCGTGTCGCGGGCGAGCGCAGCCGCCCCCATCGCGAGCCGCACGGCGGGCTCCGCGTACGGCTCGAGCGCGAGGGCGCGCCGGGCGGCGGCGAGCGCGTCGGCGGGCCGCGCGCCATCGAGCGCCTTCCGGCCATCGGCCACGAGCGCCGCCGCCAGCTCCGAGCGGTACCGCTCGCGCTCCCGCGCGGCCCACTCCTCGAACGCGGGCGCGTCCTCCAGCGCGAACCCCTCCAGGAAATCGCCCTGCGGAACGGCTGCCGCGCGCCGCGGGTCGCGCAGCGCCAGCGCCTCGAAGCGGAGCGCATCCACCTCGAGCGAGCGGCAGTCGAGGCTCACCATCTCACCCTGGGAATGCAGGCGCGCCGGCCCCAGGGAGAGACGGAGCCGGCGGAGCGCCTCGTTGAGCGAATGGCGGGCGCGGGCTTCGTCGCTCTCGGGCCAGAGCACGCCGAGGAGGTGCGCGCGGGTGCGGGTGCGCCCCGGCGACAGGGCGAGATAGACCAGAAGCGCCAGGTGCTTGCGCCAGAGCACGTCGGGCGGGGGCGCGCGCCCCGCCAGCCTGGCCGTGGGCGGGCCGAAGCAGGTGAGCTCGAGCGGCAGCGGCTCGGAGTCCGCTGGCGGTACGCCGAGGGGGTCTGACATCGGGGCCCCGCCTGCAGGCGGCTCGGTTTGATGATGCGCGCACATTGCCCGGCGGCGAGGACCGCCGCGGCATCCTACGATAACGGCCGGGCCGGGTGCGCGGCAGACCGGGCCGCCCGGGACCGGCGGCCGCTTGTGCCCGCCGTGCCCGTGACTTAGCGTCAACTGAGCCCTCGAGTTCCCTCGCCCGAAAAGTTGACCTGCGCCTCCGGGTGACCGGCGCCGGTGAGCGGGAGATTGCAGTGGAAGGGACGCACGACGCGCGAGCAGAGGCGCGCGCGGGCGGCGCTGACGAGCCGTCTCAGGTTTCCCCGCGGGAAGTTATCCAACCCGACGCTCCACCGCCGGCTTCCGACCTTAGAGCGCGCTACGGCCGGGCCGTGCTGGCCGTGCTCGCCGCCGTGGCGCTCCGCGCCGCGCTCGATCCGTTGCTCGGGGCCGCCCACCCCGCCGCCACCCTCGCGATCTTCCTCATTGCCGTAGCCGCCGCCGCCGTGTTCGGGGGAGCCGGGGCCGGTCTCCTCGCCCTCGCGCTCGGCGGCCTCGCCTGGCGCTTCCTGTTCTTCCCGCAGGAGCGGACGCCCGCGGTCGGCTCGACCGGAGCCCATCTCCTCGCGTACGGTCTCGCGGCGCTCGCCATCACGCTCGTGGCCGCCTACGCGCGCGCGGCGCTCCTCCGCCGAGCGGTGGCCGCGGAGCAGGCCGCCGTCCGCGCGTCGCGCCGCGTGCGCCGGCTCGAGGGCGAGCTCGCCGCGCGGCCGGCGGAGGACCGGCGGCGCCGGGCCGAGGAGCAGTATCGGACGCCGTTGGACGAGATGACCGACTACGCCCTCTTCATGCTCGACCCGGAGGGCCGCGCCGCCACCTGGAACGAGGGCGTGATGCGGATGCTCGGCTACGAGCGGTCCGAGTTTCTCGGCCGGCCCGTCGCCGACCTCTACCCACTGGAGGATCGCGCATCCGGAGAGCCCGACCGGGAGCTTGCCGAGGCCGGCGAGCAGGGGCGGTCGGGAAGCGAGCGATGGCTCGTGCGGAAGGACGGCGGCCGGCTCTGGGTCTCGGAGTCCACCAGTTCCGTCCGGAGCCCCACCGGGGAGCTGCTGGGATACGCCAAGCGGATTCGCGACCTCTCGGGGATCAAGCGGGCCGAAGACGAGCTCCGCCGGCAGCAGGAGGCGCTCGAGCTGGCCCACGAGGCCGCGGGGCTCGGCACCTGGGATTACGATCTCACGACCGGCGATATCCGCGCCGATGCGCGCGCCAAGGCGCTCGCCGGCGTTCCCGCCGACGCCGAGGTGAGCTACGAACGGTGGGTCCGGCTGGTCCATCCGGACGATCTCGCCCACGTGGTGGACGCCTGGTACCGCGCGCTCGAGGACTTGAACCCCTTCTCGGCGGAATACCGGGTGGTGCGGCCGGACGGGAGCGTGCGCTGGGTCGCGGCGTTGGGGCGGGCGACGGGCGGATCGACCGGCGAGGCGGTGCGCATCACGGGCGTGGTCATGGACATCACCGAGCGCCGGCAGGCGGAGGAGCGGCTGCAGGACGTGCTGCGGCTCGAGGCCACCGGGCGGCTCGCCGGCGGCGTCGCGCACGACCTGAACAACATGCTCTCGGCGATTCTGGGGTTCAGCTCCTTCCTGGCTCAGAGCTTCGGGCCGGACGATCCGCGGCGGGCCGACGTGGACCAGATCGCGCAGGCCGCCGCACGCTCGGCGGGGCTCACCCGCCAGTTGCTGGCGTTCGCCCGGCGGGAGATGGTGCAGCCGCGCCCGCTCGCGCTCAACGCGATCGTGCGCCACAGCGAGGGGATGATGCGCATGGTGGCGGGAGACAACGTCGAGCTCTCGCTCCAGCTCTCGGCGGAAACCGGCGTGGTGTACGTGGACCCGCGCCAGGTCGAGCAGATCCTCATGAACCTGGTGCTGAACGCGCGCGACGCGATGCCGGCCGGCGGACGGATCAAGGTGGAAACGGCCGGATTCACCTTCGGCCAGCCCGGCGCGCCAACCCGGTTTGGAGCCGACGCGCCGGAGGCGGGGCGCTACGCCATGCTTTCCGTGAGCGACACCGGGCATGGCATGGACGCCGCCACGCTCCAGCGGATCTGGGAGCCGTTCTTCACCACCAAGCCCGTGGGGCAGGGTACCGGACTCGGTCTCGCCGCGGTGTACGGCGCGGTGAAGCAGGGCGGCGGCTTCGTGTGGGCGGAGTCGGAGCCGGGGCGGGGCACGGCGATGAGCGTCTACTGGCCGCAGGCGCCGGTGGACCCCGAGGAGCTGGACCAGGTCGGCGCCACGGCGCCGCTCGAGGGCGGCGCGGAAACGGTGCTGGTGGTCGAGGATGAGCCGCAGGTACGGGCGCTCGCCGTCCGCACGCTGACCGCGCTGGGCTACCGCTGTCTCGAGGCGCGCGAACCCGCCGAGGCGCTCCGGCTGTTCGAGCAGGAGCACGGGGGGGTGGATCTCGTGATCACCGACGTGGTGATGCCCGGCATGAGCGGCGGCGAGCTCGGCGCACGGCTCGCGCTCGTCCGCCCGGCGCTGCCCGTGCTCTACACCTCGGGGTACAGCGACGAGGACGTCATCCGCCGCGGGCTCCTGGCCGGCGGGCGCCCCTTCCTGCAGAAGCCGTTCGCGCCCGAGGACCTGGCGCGCAAGGTGCGCGAGGTGCTGGACGCCGCCGCGCGAGCTAGTGCACCGGCAACTTCTTGAGCCCGCCGGCGGACCCGCCGGGGCTCCTCCTTCCCTTCGTGGTGGTGCTGCCGTCGCCGGAGTCGGTGCTCGACTTCGCGGCGGACATGGTATGGCGCTCGACCGAAGACGGGCCGAACGAATCCGCGCATGCGGTGCTCAACAGACCGACCACGATCGGCAGCAAGCCGAAAACGATGCGACGGGCCATACAAGACCTTCCTCGCCCGCGAGACTAGCGCGGGGAACGAGTTGGGACTGCAGAAGGAACCCCCATAAATAGCGGGCGGTACCTGGGCTGTCGAGTTCGCCGCGGCAGAGGGCACCGGGCCATTGACCCGGTGCCCGGCAGGGCAGTGGGCCACCGTTTACCCAATGCCAAGGCATAGGGTGCGGCCGCGGTCAGCGGCTCGCGGTGGGCGTGGCGAGGAGGAGTTGGTAGCGGGGATCGGCCCTCAAGTCTCGGAACCACCAGGTCTGGTCCCGGCTCATCCCCGCGCGCATCTGCGGGTTGGCCGCGAGGTAGAGGCTGAGCTGGCGGAACGCTTCGTCCCGGTCGCCCAGCATGGTGCGGACCATGGCCTCGAGCATTGCAAGGTCGCGGGTCTGGTCCAGCAGCGTATCGGCGCGCGCCCGCAGCACCACCGCGCGCGCGCTGTCGCCGAGCCCCGCACGCGCGAGCGCCATCGCGGCGATCATCTGGCCGTAGTGCTCGTGGAAGGCGCGGGCCGGCGGCGGCGAGAGCGCCAGGTACTCGCGGTAGAGCCGCCAGACGCGGGCGATGTCCGGCGTCTGGTCCTTGAGGGCAAAGAGCCACAGCCGGCACTCGGCGAAGCGGTAGTACCGCGGGAAGCGCCGCGCGCCCTCGTCGCACCACCGCGCCGATTCGGCCGCGTCCTCCAGGTCGAGGGAGGTCTGGAAGAGCCGCCAGATGGTCATCTTGGCGGAGGAGAGGTACGGATCGGCCTGGTAGGCGCGGAGCGCCGCCAGCTTCGCCTCGGTGGTGCGGCTCTGGCTCATCAGGAGGTGACTCAGCAGGCTGAGCCCGAACGCCGCGGTCGGGTTTCCCGCCACGGCCGATTCGAGATCGGCCTCCGCGTCGGCGATGAGCGCCGAGGCGGAGGCCGAATCCGGCGCGAGGTTCACGACCCACCGGTAATACCGGAGCGCGCCCCTCAACTCGAGCGCGTCGGGGTCCTCCGAGTGGCGCCGGAGCGCGCGCTCGGCCTGCGCCAGGCCGCTCCTGGTCCAATTCTCGTAGTAGGCCTTGTCGAAGTTGCCGATGAGGTCGAGGCGGCGGAACGCGAGCCAGCCCCGCGCGACGGTGGGCCGGTTCCACGCCGGATCCAGGCGCTCCGCCAGGGCGAGCAGCGAGTCGGCGCGGCGCAGCCGGTCCGCCGCGCCGGTCGTGTCGCCGGCGGCGAGGAGCGTGTCCACGTCGTCGGTGAGCTCCTGGGCCTGCTGGAGCCGGTGCCACGCCCGGGGCTCCCGCGTCCCCGTCCGGCTCTGCAACAGCTTCACCTCGGCGCCCAAGCGCTTGCGGAGGAAGATCGACACCTCCTGCGCGAGATCACCCTGCAGGGCCAGGATCTGCTGGGACGGGCGCTCGATCGTCTTGTCGGCGATCTCCCTCCCCGTCGCGCCGTCCACCATCCAGACGGTCAGGCGCAGCCGATCGTCCCTCTGCTCGAGCGTCCCCTGTACCAGGGTGCCCACCTTCAAGGCATTGGCGATGCTGTCCGGCGCGACGTTGGCATTGCGATACGGCCGCACCCCATTGCGGGAGATGACCTGGAGCGTCGGCACGCCGCTCAGGCTGTGGATCAGCTCCTCCGTGACGCCGTCGGCGAGATAGCCGAGCGAGTCCGGTCCGCCGCGGCGATCGAAGTAGAGGACCGCGATGTGGGTAGGATCGAGGCGCGCGGCGGCGGCCCGCTGCCGGAGCGCGAGCTGGCGGACCGACCATCCGAGCACGAAGGCGAAGCACACGGCGAGCACGGCCGCCCAGATCCTCGCGCTGCGGGCACGCCGCGCCCTGCCGAACGAGCCGGATGGGGTGCGGCGGAGCGCGGGCGAAGATGGGCGCGATCCGTTGCCGAGCTCGTCGGTCGGGGTGCGACGAGTCGGAATCGCCGCTTCCATCTCCATCAGCGCCTCGGCCAGCTCGGCGGCCGTCATGCGATCGGCCGCGCTCTTCTCCAGCGCGTGCAGGGCGACGTCCTCGACCACGGCCGGAATCGCCTCCCGCACGACCCTGAGCCCCGGCACCCGCTCGAGCGAGTGCCGCGCCAGGATCGTCGTGGCGCTCCGGCCCTGGAACGGCGGATCGCCCGCCAGCATCTCGTAGAGCACGCAGCCCAGGCTGTACACGTCGCTCCGCCCGTCAAGGGCCGGCTCGCCGGCCGCCTGCTCCGGACTCATGTAGTGGGGCGTGCCGACCGAGATCCCCGAGCGGGTGAGCTTTTCGCCGCCGATATCCGCCGCGAGCGCCACCCCGAAATCGGCCACCAGCGCGTGGCCGTTGTGCAGCAGGATGTTCTCCGGCTTGATGTCGCGATGCACGACACCCTGCGCGTGCGCGTACGCCAGCGCGTCCGCCACCTCGCGGGTGATCCGTAACGCCTCCCGGAGCGGCAGTTGCGGCTCGCGCGCGAGCCGGGCGCGGAGCGACTCGCCCTCCACCAGCGGCATGACGTAGTACAGCACGCCGCCGGCCTGGCCGGAGTCGTAGAGCGGGAGGATGTGCGGGTGCTGGAGGCGGGCGGCGAGGCGGATCTCGCGAAGGAAGCGGTCGGCGCCGATCGAGGCGGCCAGCTCGGGGCGCAGGAGCTTGATGGCCACCTTGCGGCCGTGCCGGAGGTCGTGCGCCCGATAGACGGTGGCGGTGCCGCCTTCGCCGATCAGACGCTCGATCTCGTAGCGATCCGCCAGCGCGGCGCGGACCTGCTCGAGCTGGGGCTGCTCCAGCACCTTCGCCACCGAAAAACCTCAGCGGGCTTTAACCCGGTAATGCGCCGACGAGCGGTGCCAATATAAGCCGGAGTACGCCCTTGCCAAACATGCCGCGGCACCGTGCGTCTCAGACGCCCGCGGCGAGCTTTCTGAACCGCGGATTGTCCTTGAGCGGCGCGAAGTTCGGATCTATGCGCAGCCAGCCGGGCGACAGGTAGTACGGCCGCTTGAGCAGCGCCTCGAGTTGATCCACGGCCTTGTCCGGCTCGCCCGTGACGATATAGATCCGCGCGAGTACGTGCTGCAGGTACGGCCCGATGTAGTCGTCGCCGCCGTGCAGCAGCTCGAGGGCCCGCTGGCCCTCCCGGATCGCGTCGGCCTTCCGGCCGAGATAGGCGAGGGCGAGCCCAAGAAACGCACTGCGCTGCGGGTCATTCGGCGTCGCCCGCAGCGTTTCCTCGAAACCCTGGCGCGCCGAGTCGGCGAAGATCCGCACCTTGTCCGAGTCGCCGCGCAAGTAGTAGGTCTGCGCGCGCACGATAGCCATCGTGCCGCGATCGCCGCCGAACGCGTCGAGCGGCAGCCGCAGAAGCAAGTTCTGCTGCGCGTCGTCGAGCACCCACATCAGGTCCCAGTACCACGCGAAATTGCTGACGATGGTCGTCGGCTCCACCTCCGGCGGAACGGCGGCGATGACCTGCCGCGCGCCGGCCAGATCGCCCTGGGCCAGAAAGATCATCGCCCGGTTCTCGACCATGTCCATGTTGGTCGGCGCCAGCGCCAGGCCGCGATCGGAGGCGGCGAGCGCCTCGGGATAGCGGCGCAGGCGCAAGAAGGTGTGCGCGAGCCGGCGCGCGGTGGGTGCCGAGCGGGGGTCCAGCTTGGCCGCACGTTGCAGATGCACCACCGCCGCGTCCCAATGGCCCAGACTCTGCTCCGCCAGGGCGGCGAGCGTAAGCAGCTCTGAGTTCTCGGCCGCGACCTTGAGGCCTGCCTCGAATTGCGTCAGCGCGCCGGAATTGTCGCCGCGGGCGAAATAGAGATAGCTGCCCTGGGCCAGGCGCCCTTCCGGGCGATCCGGCGCCAACGCCAGCGCCCGCTCGGCGGCGCTCTTCGCCGCATCGGCGTCGGAGGGATTCGGGGTGACGTTGTAGTAGTAGAGGGCGCGCGATCGCGCCAGCTTGGACCAAGCGTCCGCGAAGCTGGGATCGAGCGCGACGGCCTTCTCGTAATAGGTGATCGACGCGCGGAGGCTGGGAGGGTCCGCGAGCAGCAGGCCTTGAGCCGCGTCTCCCTTCAGATAGGCGTCATACGCGGCAAGGTTCTGGGTGGGGCGCTCCGTGAGCGTCTGCTTCTGGCTCGCACCGAGCGCGACGTCCAGCGCCGACGCGACGCGGCCCGCGATGTCCGCCTGCACCTGAAACACGTCCGTCACCGAGGCGTCGAACGGCTCCTGCCACTTGCCCGCGGCGGTCGAGCCCTGAATCAGCTCGGGGCTCACCTGGACCCGAGTCGCGCCGTCCTTCCCCTTCG
>DASSOD010000217.1:0-10231 GCA_035700905.1 Gemmatimonadales bacterium
CACCCCACCGATCGCCCTACCTCACCCGCGCCGCTCTCCCACGCCTTCGCTTGCAGCCTCCACCCTCTTTCGAGACAGAACCCCGCGCCCGGGCGGGGTTCGGCGGCTCCTGCTTGGGTGTCGGCACCTCACCGAGCTGACGAGGGGAATCGAACCCCTAACCTGCTGATTACAAATCAGCTGCTCTGCCAATTGAGCTACGTCAGCCAAAGTAGGCCGAAAAGAGCAGACCCATATGATAGTCTGTGGGTTAGCTCACGTCAACGCCACGCCGATCCGTTCGGATCCTAGCCAGTACCAGCGCCAGCGCCGGGAGGTAGACCAGGACCAGAACGACCGGCCAGATGTGCGCGCTGAAGGCCGCCACGGTGTAGCCCGGGGTCCTGATCTCGTGGTCCACGTAGAACCCGGCGGCCAGGTTGAGCACCGCGAGCGTCCCCGCCTCCCGGAAATTGCGGGCGACCAGCATGAGCGGGAGCGCGTCGTAGACCATGAGCGTCTGGGGCACCAGCGCGAGCCCCGCCACCAGACGGGCGTCCGGGTCTCGCCAGCGCGCCAGCGCCAGCAACAGAACGAACCCGAACGGCCGGGCCACGAGCGATAGGATGTGGCCATCGTCCCCCCGGATCGCGTGAAGCCACTCGGCCGGCCAGCCGGGGCGGACCAGGAAGCTGAGCAGCACCAGGGCGGCGCAGGAGATGACGGTCGTCCGGCGGGCGTACGCGGCAAACAGCGCCAACCCGATGGACGGCTTGGCCGTGAGCCAGAAGCCGAGCGCCGGAACGACCGCCCCGAGCACGATCCACGGCGCCCATTGTGCGGTTTGGACCGCGAACAGGAAGGACCCGGTCGCGAGGATGGTGAGCCGCCACCACCCGCGGGCGCTCACGGCGTACGCCAGGAGCCCCGCGGCCGCTCCCACCCAGATGACCCGCGCCAGCGCCAGCGGGAGAAGGGCGAGGGGCGCCGCCAGGATGACCCCCATCAGCGGATAGAAGAGGGGGTATACGAGGGTTTTCCCCTGGGCCGCGACCGCCGCGTAGGGATCCCCGCCCGTCACCAGCGCGCGCGCCCCGACCCAGATCGGATCGAAGTCGCTGGGCGTCTGGGTCTGGAACCGGGCGTAGCGGACGTACACGTAGAGTCCGGCCGCGGCGCCCACCGCGAGCCCGACGGCGGCGCGCCTCGCCCGGCTGGGCGTTCCCGCGGCCGTCTCCGATCGAATCGCCTTGCCGGCTCCGCCCCCGCCCCCGCCCCCGCCCCCGCCGCGCGGGGCCGCGCCGCTAAGCGTGCTCTCGAGCCATCCCACCGGGGACCTCCACCGTCCTGGGTTCGGAGAGCAGGATCATCAACAGCACCGGCAGGTACACCACCACCAGTGTCACCGGCCACGCGTCCACCGAGAACGTCTCGAACGTGTGACTCGGCTTGGCGATCAGGTGCATGTAGAGGACGGCCGCCTGCGTGGTGACGGCCAGGACCAGCGCCTGCCGCAGGGTCCGCGCCGTGAGCAGGAGCGGCACGGCGTCGTAGAGAAGGAGTGTCTGAGGCACGCACGCGTGCGCGGCCAGGAGCCTTGCCTCCGGCATTCTCCAGCGCACCAGCGCGAGCAGGAGCACCACCCCCGCCGGGCGGGCGACGAGTGGCAGCAGGTGGCCGCTGTTGGCGTGGAGCGCCCGAAGCCACTCCAGCGGCCAGATCGGGCGCACCACCAGGCTCAGGAGGCCCAGCACCGCGCACCCGATGATGGTCCGCCGGTCGGGAAACGCCACCAGCAGGGCCAGTCCCACCGACGGCTTGGCCGCGAGCAGAAACCCGAAGGCCGGGTTGAGCGCAGCGGCGGTGAGGAGCGGCGACCACTGCACCCCGCCGACCGCCACGAGGAACGAGCCGCTCGCCACGAGCGCGAGCCCCCACCAGCCGCGCCGCAGGATCACGTAGGTGAAGGCCCCGGCACCGAGCGCGGCGACCACCGCGCGAGCGATCGCGATCGGGAGCCAGGCGAACGGCACGCCCAGGAGCACCGCCGTGAGCGGGTAGAAGAGCGGGAAGCCGAGCTCCTTGGGGAGCGCCGCCACCGCGACGTACGGATCGCCGCCGGTGACGAGCGCACGGGCGGCGATCCAGATCTGATCGAAGTCGCTGACGGCCGTGGGCTGGAGCTCGTAGCGGAGGTGCACGAACGCGGCCGAGGCGGCCGCGACGGCGAGGGCGGCCCAGAGCCGTGCGCATCGGCTCGGCGGCTCGCCGGCCTTCACTGGGAGCCCGGCCTCCGCAGTCTGGCCAGTTCGATCGTGCCGTCCTTGGCGTCCCGCACCTCCCAGCCGGCCGCGCGAAGCAGCTCGCGGATCCGGTCGGCCTCGGCGAAGTGACGTTGGCGCTTCTCCGAAGCGCGGATTTCGGCCCACCTCCGGGCCCAGGCCTCCGCGCCCGCCGCATCCGCCGGCGCCGTCTCCGGGGGCCGCGCGCCATCCTCGGCCGGCGAGCTCGCGCTCACGGCCAGCGTGCGCGCGCTCGGGGTGACCGCGAGCACGTCCTCGCCCAGTTGCCAGGCCGCGCGGAACTCCGCGCCGAGGCGCTGCCCCGCATCCAGCAGCCGGTTGCCCTCTCGCACCAGCTCGAACAGAGCGGCCAGCGCCTGGGGGGCGTTGAGGTCGTCGTCCAGCGCCGCGCCGAACGCCTCCCGGAAGCGCGCGGCCGCCGCCCTGCCCTCCGGCGACTCGGGGCCCTCGGCCGGCGCCGCGGCGAGCCGGTCGCGGAACGTGCCGAGCCTGGCCGAGCTCTCCTGCGCCGCCTCGAGGGCGGCATCGCTCCAGTCCAGCGTCTTCCGGTAGTGGGTCTGGAACATGAGAAGCCGGACCGCGCCGGCATCGACCCCCTGCTCCCGCAGGTCGCGCGCCGTGAGGATGTTGCCGTAGCGCTTGGACATCTTGGTCCCGCTGATGTTCAGGAACTCGCCGTGGAGCCACACGCGCGCGAACTCCGGCTTTCCGGTGTAGGCGCAGCTCTGGGCGATCTCGTCCTCGTGGTGGGGAAAGATCAGGTCCACGCCGCCCGCGTGGATGTCGAGCACGTCGGTGCCCCACTGGCGTCGCACGAGGTCCAGCGCCATCGCCGAGCACTCCAGGTGCCAGCCGGGGCGCCCGCGGCCGAAGGGCGCGTCCCAGGCCGCCCCGACCGCCTCGTCCTCCGGCTTCGCCGCCTTCCAGAGCACGAAGTCGCGCGCGTCCTCCTTGGCGTACTCGTCCGCGCTCACCCGCTCGCTGGCGCCGGTGCGGAGCTCACGCCGGTCCAGGCGGGAGAGCCTGCCGTACGCCGGGAAGCGGGCGATCGCGAAGTAGACCGAGCCGTCCTCGCCGCGATAGGCGATGCCCTTTCGGAGCAGCGTCTCGGTCAGCGCGATCATCGGCGCGATGTACTCCGTGGCGCGGGGATAGGCGTGCGCCGGGCGGATGCGGAGATAGTCGCGATCCTCGAAGAACGCTTCGGCGAACGGCTCCACGTGCTCGCGGAGGGATACGCCCCGGCGGCGCGCGGCGGCGATGGTGCGGTCGTCCACGTCGGTGAGATTCATGACGTGGAACACCTCGTACCCGCTCGCCTCGAGCCACCGCCGGAGCAGGTCCTCGAAGAGAAAGGTCCGGAAATTCCCGATGTGCGCGTAGCTGTAGATGGTGGGGCCGCAAGTGTACACCGACACCCTGCCGGGCTGGAGCGGCTCGAAGCGGTCCACCGACCGCGTCATGGTGTTGTGGAGCCGGAGGCTCACCGGCGGGCCGCCGCGGGCGGCAGGCTGGCGTGCGCCCCCGCGGGCGCGGCCGGACTCACGGCGACCACCGCCGGGGCGCCGGGGAGCCGGATGCCCTCCGCATCGAACCGGACCTTGAAGCGCCGGCGCAGCTCGCGCGCCACGCCCCATTGGGCGCCGGGCCGGGTGCGGGCGACGGCGCGCACCACGACCCGGTTGTCGCCCAGCGCCTCGATGCCCCAGACCTCCGCCGGCCCGTCGAGCACCTGGTGCCACTCCTCCTCGGCGGCGAAGCGCTCGGTCTCGTCCCGCACCACGGCGAGCACGTGATCGGCGTCGGTCTCGCCCGAGACGGCGACATCGATGATCGCGCGCCCCCATCCCGCCGTCTTGTTGCTCACCACCTTGATCTCGCCGTTCGGGATGAGGTGCCGGGTGCCGTCCACGTCCCGCAGCACCACGACCCGGAGCGTCATGTACTCCACGACGCCCGACTTCCCCGACGCCTCGACCACGTCCCCCAGGGCGAACTGGTTCTCGAACAGGATGAAGAAGCCCGAGATGAAGTCCTTCACCAGGCTCTGCGCGCCGAAGGAGATGGCGAGACCGAGGATGCCGGCGCCGGCGAGGAGCGGGCCGATGTTGATGAACAGGTTCAGCGTGAGCAGGCAGGCGATGGTGAGCACGGCGCCGCGCCCCACCGTGCGGAGGAGCTGGGCGATGGTGATGCCGCGCTTTTCCCGGAGCGTGACGATGGACGGATCGCCGTCGTCCACCACCACCTCGATCCGCCGCGCCGCGAGGCGGAGAAGGCGGAGGCCGGCCCACGCCAGAATCCAGATGGCGAGCGCCTGGACCAGCCGGTGCACCAGGTCGGCGCCGTCGATCCGCAGCGCCTCGGTCCAGCGTGCGAGGCCGTCCTGGATGACGATGAGGAGGGGCACGGGGCCTAACCTAGGGACCCCGCTGCGCGGGAGTCAATCGTACCGAGCGGTGGTGGCGCGGCGCCCCACCGGGCGAGCCCGCCCCGGCGCGCTCGAGGGCCTGGCCGGGACGACACGGGCCCGCGCGCCATCCCACACCAGCACGCGGTCCGTGCGCTGGAGCAGGTGGACGAGATCGAGGTGGACCTCTACCGGCGCGGCGCCGCAGGGGCCCCGGGCGATGAGCTCCGCCCGGCCGGTCTCGGCCCACACGCCGAGCCGGAGCGCGGGGCGGGCGAAGCGGGTGATCTCGCGCAGCGGGAGGCCGGCGGGGACGCGGCGGATGCGGCCGCACATGCACGGACAATTGGGACGAACGGCCCAGCGGCCGGAATCGCCGCTACGCGATCCGTATCGGGCAAGCGCGCGCTGCGGGCTCGCGATCCGCCAGCCGACTCATCCCTCGCGGGCGGGCGGCACCACCAGCACCGGCTGTTCCGCGCCACGCACGACCTTGTCTGCGACGCTGCCCAGGAGGAAGCGCTCGAAGCCGCGCAGGCCCCGCGTGGCCAGCGCGATGAGGTCCACCTGCTCCCGCTCGGCGGCCTGAAGCAGCCCCATCGCTGCACCGGGCGCAACCTCGACCACGAACCGCGCGTGCATTCCGCGGGCGCGAAGTCCCGCGACCACGCCGTCGAGATAATCGGCGGCTTGTCGCTCGAGCTCGCTGGCGGTCTCGAGCTCCACCGCCACCGGGTAGGGCAGCGAGGCGATGCCCAGCGGCGGCTCCACGATCCGGCAGCAGACGAATTCGGTGGCGTGCGTGCCCAGCGCCAGCGCCGGCTCGATCGCCTCCGCGGCGGTGGCCGAGCCGTCCAGCGCGAGGAGGATCCGCCCGAACGGATGCGACCCGGCTCGGGCGCCCGGATGCGGCCGCACCAGGAGCATGGGCGCCTCCAGCGTGCGAAGGAGCGCGTCGGCGACGCTGCCGAGCCAGAGCCGGCTGAACGCGTTCCGGCCGTGGGTGCTCATCACGACGAGGTCCACGCCGGCTTCCTTCACGCGGGCGCTCAACGCTTCCGGCACCGGGCCGTCGAGCATCACCGTTGTGGCGGCCACCCCGGCCGTGCGCTCCACCTCGGCCGCGCATTTCTCGAGATAGCTGGCGTCCTCGCCGGCCAGGCCGGCGGGTGGAGCGGCCTCCACCGGCACGTCGGTGGCGAGCGCGAGCGCGTGCACCGGCGCCCTTACCGTCGCGAGCTCGAGCCGCGCGCCCGACCGGGACGCGATCCGCGTCGCGAGCGGCAGGGCCCGTTCGGCGAGCGGCGAGCCGTCGAGCGGCACGAGAATCGATCGAAATGGCGACATGGCGCCTCCAGGAAGGGAGCTCACGGGTACTCCACCCCTTCCAATGTGCCGCGCGAACATGAAGCCACGGTGAAGGCGCGAGGAACCGGCCTTACGCGGGTCGAGCGGCGCTCCGCAGCTTGGCCGCGTGCCCCTGCTGGACGGCAGCGACCAGCGGGGCCGGATCGAACCGCACCGGGTCGGTGGCCGGCAGTCCGGTCGCCTCGGCGGCGCGCTCGCAGGCGCGGCGCGCGTCCGGCTCGGAGAGATCGTACGTGTTCAAGCAGACGCCGATCACCCGGGTCGGGTGGACCGCGGAGCCGATCAGCTCGTACATGCGGACGTACTCCTCGAGGGGCGGCAGCGGCAACCCCGACCCGTCGTCGAGGTCGCCGATGCGGGTGCGGGTGGCCTGGTGGCAGAGGATCAGGCCGTCGGGACACGATCCGTGCAGCAGGCCCAGCGTCACGCCGGAGTAGCCAGGATGGTTGATGCTGCCCTGCCCCTCGACCAGCACCACGTCCGCGTCGCGCGCGCCCTCGAGCGTGATGCGCTCCGCCGCGCCCGCGATGAAATCGGCCACCACCGCGTCCACCGCGATGCCCCACCCCTCGAGCATGATGCCGGTCTGCCCGGTGGCGACGAAGCGCGTACGCATGCCGAGGTCGTTGAGGCTCCGCGCGAGCTGCAACTGGGCGGTCATCTTGCCCACGTTGCAATCGGTGCCGACGGTGAGCACCACGTACCCCGGGATGTTTCGAGCCAGCCCGGACGCCACCGGCAGATCGCTGGGGGGGCGGCGGACGTCGAGGATGGCGCGGCCGCCGTCGCGGGCCTTGGCGGCGAGGACCGGATCGTCCGAGAGGAAGGTGTGCAGTCCGCTCACCAGATCGCATCCCGCCTCGAGCGCGTCGGCCAGCCACGCCCGCCACTCCTCCGGCAGCCGGCCGCCGACCGGCGCGATGCCGACGAGCACCGCGGTGGGGCCGAGCGTCAGGCCGTCGCTCATCGCGGCCACGATGGGGATCGCTCCGCCGAACCCGAGCACCTCCTGCACGGTCCGCCCGGCGTGCACTCGGTCGAGCACGCCAACGACGCGGTCCGGGCGGTAGCGGATGATCGCGTTCGCGGTCTTGGACGACATCGGGCCGAATTCGCCGTCGGCCACGATCAGGTAGCGGTGATCGCGCATGGCTCGAGTTACGCGGGTGGGGGTCGCGGCGCGCTCAGCGCTCGACGGCTGGCTCGGCGGCCGCCGGAATGGGGGCGGGCGGCTCCGCGCCGGCCGGCGGCGCGACGCCCGGCTCCGCCAGCGGCGTCGGACCCTCACGGCGAGTGGGGCCGATGGGGTCTCCGTACACCTCGCCGAGCAGCAGGTGCCGCACCAGCACCATCGCGACGGCGAGAATGGGCACGGCCACGAGGAGGCCGACCGGCCCGAGCAGCTTCCCCATCACCAGCACGCCGGCGATCGTGAGCACCGGCGGCAGGTTCACCTGGCGCTCCATGACGACCGGGCCCACGAAGTTGGCCTCCACCAGGTGAACGCCGATGCCGAGACCGGCCACGGCCAGCGCCTTGGAGAGCCCGCCCACGGTGAGCGCGAAGAGCGCCGGGAGCAGCGTGGAGAGCAGGCTCCCGAAGAACGGCACGATGGACGCGACCCCGGTGAACACCCCGAACGCCAGCGCGTACGGAATGTTGAGCAGCCAGAGGCCCACCATCGTGAGAAACCCGAGCAGCACCATCGCGACGACCTGGCCGACGATCCAGGCGCGCAGGGTGACGGCGAGGTCGGCCAGGACGTTCCACGCCAGCGGCCGGCGGCGGGGCGGAATCAGCGCCACGAGGCCGCCGGCGTACGTGTCCGGGTACCGCGCCAGGTAGATCCCCATGACGAGCACGCTCGCCGCCTCGACGATCCCCTCGATGCTGGCCTTGAGGTAGGGGAGCACCGTACCGCGCACCAGCCCCATGACGTCGGCCACGGAGGAGGCGAGGAGCCCGGGGAGATCCACCTGCTGCACCCGCGCGCGGAAGGGCAGCCGGGCAATGGCCGCGTTGATGTTGCGATTGAGCGCCTCGCCGTAGCTCGGCAGGTTGCCGATCAGGTCGCGAAGCTGCTCGATCGTCGGCGGGACGATGATGAACCCGACCCCGGCCAGGGCGCCGAGCGTGAAGACGATCGCGAGCGTGAGGGCGAGATCGTCCGGCAGGCGAAACCGCGCGGCGAGCCAGGTGGCCACCGCGCGGAGGTAGAGACCGAGCAGCACGGCGATGAACACGACCAGGAGCACGTCGATCGTCCGGAGGACGAGGGCGACAAGCAAGACGGCGGCAATCGCCGCCGTCAGTCGGAACGCCCGCGGTCGCCGGGGATCGCCGCGCGGCATCAGTGCCCCTGGGTCTCCTCGCCGTCCTGCACGACCTCGGCGTCGTGCACCGTCTCGCCCCCGGCCCCCGCGCCCAGCCGGCGGGAGGCATCGTCGTTGCCGCCCGGGAGCAGGCCCATCCGCTGCTTGAGCGCGAGGAGCTGCTGGTCCGCCGTCCCGTGGTACTCGAGGGCCTCGAACTGGCGGGCGAGGGCGTCGCCGGAGAACTCCTCCTGCAGCTCCGCGGCGGCGATCGCCTTGCGCTCGGTGGCCTCGATCTTCTCGGCCATCCGGTCGAACGACTCGAACGCGCTCTTGTCCGAGAGACCCGACATCGTCTCCTGGATGCGCTGCTGCGCCTCCGCCCGCTTGGCGCGCGCGATCAGGATGTTCTTCTTGCGCTTGGCCTCCTCGATCTTGTCGTTGAGCTGGCGGAGCGCGGTCTTGAGCTGTTCGGTCTCGGCCTTGTGGCGGAGCCAGGTCTCGTGCAGCTGCTGGGCGCCCTGCAGGTGCTCGTTGTACCGCATGAGCGCCTGCTTGGCGAGATCGTCCCGGCCCTCCTGTACCGCCAGCATGGCCCGGCGCTCCCAGTCGTCCGCCTGCCGCTTCAGGTTCTCGGCGTCCGACTGCAGCTTCTTCTCGTCGGCGATGGCGGATGCGACCTGAAGCTTGGCCTTGGCCAGCTGGCCCTTCATGTCCACGATCAGCTGGTTGAGCATCTTCTCCGGGTTTTCGGCCCGGGTGATCAGGTCGTTGATGTTCGACCGGAGCATCGTGGACAGGCGATCGAAGATTCCCATCGGCTCACCCTTCCCGGTACGGCGCGAGCGCGCCGAGATGCGTCGCCAGCGCCAACGTGATGGAGTCGAAGCTCGCCTCGAACTCGTTGTAGTCCAGGTTCTCGAGCTCGAGCGCGTCGGTCAGCACGATGTGATCGCCTTCGAGGCCGTACGACCCGTGGACCAGCTCGCGCGCGTTCATCTCCAGCAACTGGCGAAAGAGCTCGCCGCGGCGCGGGCCGCTCGCGGGCAGCTCCATCACCCGCATCCGCAGGATCACCACCGGCGGCGCGTAGTGCACCACCACCTCGGCGCCCTCGCGGGTGCGCACCAGCCAGAGCCCGGGCTCGGGCTCCTGGACGGCGAGCGTGCCGCCCTCGAGACGGTCGATCCAGGACTGTATGTCTTCGCGGGTGATCATCGATCGCTCCTCCCGAACCGCCGCGCGGCCAGGTCGGTGTGCGCCAGGAGACGTTCGGCCAAATCTAACTGCTCCTCCACCTCAGCCAACTTCGCCGTCAGCTCGGCCGGAGCCGCCGGGGTCGCGCCGCCCCGCCCCGGGGGCGACGGGCCGGCGCCCCGTGGGACGCGCGGCCAGCGCAACGCAGGGCGGCCGGCGGCGGCGGTGACGTGATCTTCGATGGCCTGCTCGTCGATCTCGAACACCACGACCGCCGCGACGATGACCCCGATGAGGACGACGTCCACCCTGCCGATCAGCGGGGCAGCTCGTTCGCGTCGCGGGCCCGGGTGAGGACCCGCTCCGCGAACTCCACCCGCTCCTCCAGCTCGCTCACCCGGCCCTGCAGCGACTCGATGTGGGCGACGAGCGGCGCCGTCGCGTCTTCGACCGCCGCCCGGTCCGCACCGCCCTCGATCCGGCGGGCCATGGCCTTGCCGAGCGGGCCCCGCAGCACGATGGCCGCCGCGATCGCGCCCACGATGCCGACCGGAATGGCGAAATCCTCGCCGATTCGTATCGCGATGATCGTGAAGCCCACGGCCATGAAGCAGCCGATCAGCGTGATCGCGACGGCGAGGCCGCCCGACTCCCGGTCGGTC